>JANXMQ010000003.1 GCA_025354565.1 Akkermansiaceae bacterium | reverse complement strand
GACGCCGCCCTCGAATGGTTCGGGGAGCTGGGCTATGCGATCGGGCACGGGCCGCACCTCGCGCCCGGTGAACCGGCGGCGGAGCGGGGGGTGAGCGTGGCGGCGGATGAACTACTAAAATGAAACGTTTTAGTATCCAGTTGCAACTTCAGACCAACCTACTAATCTGAAACGAATTAGTAGAATATTGACAAGAAACCGATGCGCATTCCGCAAACACCGCCGAAACTAAACGATCTGATGGCTGAACTGAAGCCGCCGGGGCGACTGGTGGAGCTTTTTTCTCTGATGCGGGAGGTGAAGACGCAGCGGCACTATCTGCACTGGGACAAGCTGCGGCGCTACACGCCGCCGCCGGGAGTCAGCCATCGGGAATGGTGGATGGTGCAGAAGCTTTCCCGGATGGATGCGCTGAAACCAATCCCGCTGAAGGACACGGCGCAGAGGCCGTTTCAGTTTGTCGTGACGGAGCTGGTGTTGGAAGAACTACACCAGATCGATCTCGGGGCGGGCGGGCTCGTGAGCATCCCAGAGCCGATCACAAACCCACAGACGCGCGACAGGTATCTGGTGAGTTCATTGATGGAGGAAGCGATCACATCCAGCCAACTTGAGGGCGCGGTGACAACGCGCGAGGTGGCGAAGGAGATGATCCGCTCGGGCCGCAAGCCGCGCGACAACAGCGAGCAAATGATCCTGAACAACTACGTGACGATGCAGCGAATCCGGGCGCTGAAAGCATCGGCTCTCTCGCCGGAACGGGTGTTTCAGATTCACAGACTGGTGACGGAGAAAACGCTGGATGATCCGACCGCTGCAGGGCGCTTTCGCCGAGCGGATGAAGAACGGGTCGTGGGGGATGACTTCGGCGAAGTCTATCACACTCCGCCGCCAGCGGAGGAACTCACGGAACGGATGGCGGCGATGTGCGCTTTCGCCAATGGCGAGACGCCGGGGCACTTTGTGCATCCAGCCGTGCGGGCGATCATCCTGCACTTTTGGCTGGCCTACGATCATCCCTTCGTGGACGGCAACGGGCGCACGGCTCGGGCATTGTTTTATTGGGCCATGCTGCACAGCGGCTACTGGCTTTTCGAGTTTATCTCGATTTCCAACATTCTGCGCAAAGCACCGGTGAAGTATAGTCGTTCGTTTCTCTACACGGAGACGGATGATAACGATCTAACGTATTTCATCATCGCCCAGACACAGGTGATCCGCCGGGCGGTCCGCGAACTGCATACTTACATCGAGCGAAAAACGGCTGATTTGAAGGACGTGGAATCGCATATGCGGGCGCTGGATTTGTTCAATCACCGGCAAGTGGAGATTATTCGCAACGCGCTCAAGCATCCCGGACAGCGCTACACATTCGCAAGCCACCAACAGAGTCACAACGTCGTGTATCAAACTGCGCGCACGGACCTGCTCGACCTCGGCGAGCGTGGTGTCCTGGAGAAACGCAAGAAGGGCAAGCAGATGGTCTTTGTCGCCCCGGCAGATTTATCGGCACGATTGCTGAAGCTGGAAAAGGAGTCCGGTGTATGAGCCTCAACGAATCCATCGTCGAAGACGCCGCCCTGGAATGGTTCGGGGAGCTGGGCTATGCGGTCGGGCATGGGCCGCAGCTCGCGCCCGGTGAACCGGCGGCGGAGCGGGATTCGTTTGGGGATGTGGTGCTGGTGGGGCGTTTGCGCGAGGCCATCCGGCGGCTGAATCCGGCCATTCCCGAGGAGGCATTGCATAGTGGCGTGCTTCCATTTCAACCTGATATTCTCCCCTGATCATGGCGACGACGATTCCACAGATTGATACCCTGCTGACCGTTCGCTCCGAGAACGAACACTTGGAGTTCAAGGAGGCGGCCAACAACTTCCACTTTGAGGAGCTGGTGGATTACTGCGTGGCGCTGGCGAACGAGGGCGGCGGGCGGATGCTGTTGGGCATCACGGACAAGGTGCCGCGTCGGGTGATCGGCACGAAAGCCTTCGAGGTGCCGGAGCGCACGGTGGCTGGCATTTACGAGCGTCTTCATTTGAAGGTGACTTTTGACGAGGTGGCGCATCCTGCGGGACGGGTGCTGGTGTTTCATGTGCCGTCTCGTCCGGTGGGGCAGCCGGTGCATTACAAGGGCCGCTACCTGATGCGGGCAGGCGAGGAACTGGTGCCGATGACGCCGGACCAGCTCAAGAAGATCATGGCGGAGGGCGAGCCAGACTGGGCCTTGAAACCTGCGATGACGGAATGCGACGGCGAGAAGGTGGTGCAGGTGCTCGATACGCAGAGCTACTTCGACCTGCTGCATCTGCCCTATCCCGCCACGCGGGAGGCGGTGCTGGAACGCTTCGCCAGCGAACGACTGATCGAGCGTAGCGGCGGCTCTTGGATCATCACGAACCTGGGCGCGATCCTCTTCGCGAAGAAGCTGGAGAGCTTTGACCGACTGGCCCGCAAAGCGCCGCGGGTGGTCGTGTATGAAGGCACGAACAAGCTGAAGACGAAGCTGGATAAGCCAAGGTCGAAGGGTTACGCGGTCGGCTTTCAGGGGTTGGTGGAGTTCATCAACGGGCTGGTGCCGTCCAATGAGGTGATCGAGCAGGCGCTGCGGCGGGAGGTGAAGATGTTCCCCGAAATCGCGGTGCGCGAGTTGGTGGCGAATGCGCTCATCCACCAGGATTTCAACGAGTCCGGCACGTCGGTGATGGTGGAAATCTACGACGACCGCATGGAAATCTCGAATCCGGGCAAGCCGTTCATTTCGCCCGACCGGTTCATTGACGAATACCAGTCCCGCAATGAACGGCTGGCGGACCTGATGCGGCGACTGGGAATCTGCGAGGAGAAGGGCAGCGGCGTGGACAAGGTGATCCAGGCGGCGGAGGCGTTTCAGCTGCCCGCGCCAGACTTCCGCGTGGGAGAGAAGCGCACTTCGGTGGTGCTGTTCGGGCACAAGGATTTCGAAGACATGGATCGGAACGACCGCATCCGGGCCACTTACCAGCATTGCTGCCTGCGCTATGTGATGAACGAAAAGATGACGAACCAAAGCCTGAGGGAACGCTTCCGGCTTTCGGAGAAGAAGACTGAATCCGCATCCCGGGCCATTCGGGATGCTGTGGAGGCCGACAAGATCAAGCTAGCCGACCCGGAGCAGACCTCGCTGCGCTACCGCAACTATGTGCCGTTCTGGGCCTGATTTTCATTTAGACGCAAACTGCCGAACCATGCCCGCTCACGCTCAAACCCTTGAAAATCAGCAATTCCGCCATTTAGGCGCAAACCGCCATTCCCGATGAATCTCAACGAATCCATCCTCGAAGACGCCGCCCTGGAATGGTTCGGGGAGCTGGGCTATGCGGTCGGGCATGGGCCGCAGCTCGCGCCCGGTGAACCGGCGGCGGAGCGGGATTCGTTTGGCGAGGTGGTGCTGGTGGGGCGCTTGCGCGAGGCCATCCGGCGGCTGAACCCGGGCATTCCCGAGGAGGCGCGGGAAGTGGCATTGCGAAAAGTGCTGCGGGTGGGGACGCCTTCGCTCGTGCAGACGAACCGTGCCTTTCACCGGATGCTGCGCGATGGCGTGCCGGTGGAATATGCCCGGCCCGATGGCAGCATCGCGGGCGATCATGTGCGGCTGGTGGATTTCGGCGATGTGCGGGCGAACGACTGGCTGGCGGTGAACCAGTTCACGGTGATCGAGGGCCAGCACAACCGGAGGCCAGACATCGTGGTCTTCGTCAACGGCCTGCCGCTGGGCCTTATCGAACTGAAGAACGCGGCGGATGAGGACGCGACGATCTGGAGCGCCTACGCGCAGCTTCAAACCTACAAGGCGGAGATTCCCTCGCTGCTGCATTACAACGCGGCGCTGGTGGTGAGCGATGGCCTGCAGGCGCGCATGGGTTCCGTGACGGCGAATCAGGAGTGGTTCAAAGTCTGGCGGACGATTGATGGGCAGCGTGACGCGGCATCTGGTTCCTTGGAATTGGAGACGCTCATCCGGGGCGTGTTCGAGCGGCAGCGCTTCCTCGACTTGCTGCACCATTTCATCGTCTTCGAGGAAGACCCGGACTCGGGCGCGCTGCACAAGATCATCGCGGGCTACCATCAGTTCCCCGCCGTGAATGCGGCGGTGGAGGAAACGGTGCGCGCCAGTGGCATGAGCGCGGAGAACGTGCTGCGTGAGGAGCCGCTGGGCCGCCACTGGGCCGGGAAGATGAGCGGCGGCAAGCCCGGCGACCGGCGTGCGGGCGTGGTCTGGCACACGCAGGGCAGCGGCAAGAGTTTCTCCATGCTCTTCTTCGCCTCCCGCGTGGTGCGGCATCCGGCCATGCAGAACCCGACGCTGGTGGTGCTGACCGACCGCAACGATCTCGACGACCAGCTTTTCGGCCAGTTCCAACGCTGCGCGGACATTCTCGGCCAGACTCCGGTGCAGGCCAGCGGGCGCGAGCATTTGCGCGAGCTGCTGAACCGGGCCAGCGGCGGCGTGGTGTTCACCACCATTCACAAATTCATGCCGGAAAAGGGCGAACTGATGCCTGAGCTGAGCGCGCGGCAGAACATTGTCGTGATCGCGGATGAAGCGCACCGCAGCCAGTATGGATTCGGCGGCAAGGTGAATGAAAAGACCGGCGAGATGTCCTACGGGTTCGCCAGCAACCTGCGCGATGCCTTGCCGAATGCGTCGTTCATCGGCTTCACCGGCACGCCCATCGAGAAGACGGACGCGAACACGCGGGCGGTCTTCGGCGATTACATTTCTATCTACGACATCCAGCGCGCCGTCGCCGACAAG
>JANXMQ010000257.1 GCA_025354565.1 Akkermansiaceae bacterium | reverse complement strand
AAGTTGCCCACAACAGTCCACTTCTCCGACGAGTTACAGACCCATTCTCGAAGCGGCCTGTCGTGGACAACTTTCAAGAGGCTCACGCCGCTTCGCGGCGGTTAGCCCCCGGTTTTACCCACGGATTTGGCGGAGGAGGCTGTTTTCAGGCGCTGGGGGATTTGATTCAACTTCGATTCGGCATTCGTTTCCCTTTTTTCAAACATATCTCGGTAATGATATTTCGACTGACAACGTATTAAGTAAGCAATCATGTCGCCCCACTCCTCCACAAATTTCTCCGCGATGGATCACTGCCTCGATGAGATAGGTGCGAGATTCATCATCCAGGAAGGTTTGAACTGACGATCAGCTTTATTATGAAACACACACTCACACTGATAGCGCTCCTATTCGGGGCTTCGCGAGACATTCTTCCAGCCGCCGATACAACACCGGGAAAACCCAACGTGGTCTATCTGCTTGCCGATGATCTCGGCTGGAGCGACCTCAGCGTGCATCCGGGTGGTAGTATCCCGACACCTAACATTGACAAGTTTTTCAAGCAAGGCGTGGAACTAAACAATTTCATGGGCTGGTGCGTGTGCTCACCCACTCGCGCGATGTTTCTAACGGGAAGACATCCGTATCGCGTCGGCACCGGGCCGGAGACAGGTGGCGAGTTAGAAAAAGCCGAGACAACCATCGCCGAGGGTTTCAAGGCGAATGGTTATCGCACCGGCGTCTTTGGCAAGTGGCACAACGGTGAAGACCCCGACACGCCGGAGTATCGTGCCGCGTTTGCCGAGGCTTACAAAGATATGCCTAACAAGAAGCCAAGGGGCGGCCTGGGCGTGAATGAGCATGGCTTCGATGAGGCGTGGGTTTATTACGGCGGCGGCGCGGACTATTTCACCCGGCGCACGGTGCAGGGCAAAGGCCCGGTCAGTTGGTGGCACAATCGCGAGTATCGCCAGTTCGACAAAGGCTACACCGAGGATTTCATCACCCAGCACGCCGTCGAGTTCATCCGCGACAACAAGGACAAGCCGTTCTTCTGCTACGTGCCATTTCACATCGTCCACGCGCCCTTACAGGCAAAGGATGCCGAACACACCCGCAAGGCATCCCTATTACTCGCCCCTCAAAGGCAACGACAAGAAATCCATCGTTGCACTCTTTAAGAAAGGCGAAGGCGTGGATCAGTTCGGCCGCGATCAGACGACCGGCCCAGGCATTGCCGATGGCAAAAGCACATGGGAGCACCGCATCGTGGGACTAGCGACCAGCGCCCCCGGTCCACTTGGTAAGCACGGCGTCGTCTTCACCGGCGGCAAAGCCGGCACGTTCACCATCTACCTCGACAACATTCGCATCCGTCGCGCCGACGGCAGCACGTCGCCCATTTGGAGCAGCGGCAAGGACACTCGCGCCTCAAAATTCAAAGCAGACGAGTTTTTCAAAGACCTCAAAGTCCGCACCGTCGATGTCGCAGAAGTCGGCAAGTAAATAGTCAACAAAATTTCCACCAAGCAATGTCACTCAGACGCATATATCTATTTCCAATGAAAACCCTACTCACACTCCTCGCCATCTCACTGCTGATGCCGCTGGCTTCTATCCATGCGGCTGAATCCACTCCCGCCAAACCCAACATCATTTATATCCTATGCGATGACCTTGGTTACGGCGATGTGCAGTGTCTGAATCCGCAGCGCGGAAAAATTAAGACGCCGAATCTCGACAAACTCGCCTCGCAGGGCATGACGTTCACCGACGCACACAGCGGTTCGTCCGTATGCACACCGACGCGCTATGGTTTACTAACAGGCCGTTATGCGTGGCGCTCACGCTTGCAGCATGGCGTGCTCGATGGCTATGTGGAACCGCTCATCGCGGCAGATCGGCTTACGGTGCCGGGGCTGTTGCGGCAGCAGGGTTATCACACCGCGTGCATCGGCAAGTGGCACCTCGGATTCACCATCGAAGGGGCTGACAAGAAAGGTGGCGGCAAGGGCAAGGGCAAAGGCAAGGGCGAGGGCGCACCGCTCGGAGCGATCACGCACAACGGGCCGGTGACGCGCGGCTTTGATGAGTTCTTCGGGTTTCATCATGCGCGGATGATCAAGTCGGTCTTCGAGAATGATCATGTCGCGGAGATATTGGAACCCGTGGACATGCTACCGCGTCTCGCCCAGCGCGCGACGCAACACATTGCCGAGCGTGCGAAAGCGGGGCAGCCGTTCTTTCTATATTTTCCGCTAAACTCGCCACACACGCCTATTGTTCCATCAAAAGCTTGGCAGGGCAAAAGCGGCCTCGGCGATTACGGCGACTATGTGATGGAGACCGATTGGGCCATCGGCGAAGTGCTCGCTGCGATTGATCAAGCAGGCATCGCCAGCAACACCCTCGTCATCGCCACCAGCGACAACGGCTGCTCCCCCGCCGCAGGCACAGACAAGCTCGAAGCGCAAGGCCACTTCCCCAGCGCACAATATCGCGGCTACAAAGCGGACATCTGGGACGGTGGACATCGCGTGGCGTTCTTCGTGCGCTGGCCGGATCATGTGCAGGCGGGTTCGCAGTGCGCCCAGTTGATTTGCCACACCGATCTCATGGCAACCTGCGCGGATATCCTCGGCACGAAACTACCCGACAACGCCGGCGAGGACAGCGTGAGCATCCTGCCCGCGCTTAACGGCAAAGAAATTCCTGCATCGCGTGAAGCGGTCGTGCATCACAGCATCAGCGGACGCTTCGCCGTGCGTCAGGGAAACTGGAAGCTTGAGCTGTGCCCCGGCAGTGGCGGCTGGGGTAAGCCCGGTGATGCCGAGGCCAAAAAACAAGGCCTGCCCGATGTGCAACTCTACGATCTCAGCAAGGACATCGGCGAAACGAAAAACGTCCAAGTCGAACATCCCGACATCGTCGCCAAACTAACGAAAGTTCTCGAACAACAGGTCACGAACGGCCGTAGCACACCAGGCCCGGCACAAAAGAACGATGCTGAGATCACGGTCAAGAAACCCAACACCAAAGCCCCGCAAGAGTAACGTGAAACCCGCCCTCCCCATTCTCGTCGCATGGCTATTGGCCCCGCTGGCCGCACGATCCGCAATGACCGATATGCGTGGTCCGATTCCGATCGAGAGCGGACTCATCACAGGCGTTGCGAGTGCGGACATCGTATCATTCAAAGGCATCCCTTATGCGGCACCACCGGTGGGCGAGTTGCGGTGGCGCGAGCCGCAGCCGATGGCGAAGTGGGAAGGCGTGCGGCAGGCGGATACGTTTGGCGCGAGTTGTCCGCAGCCAGCGAGCACGTTTGCACCGCCTTACACGGCAGAGTTTGCGGTAACGAATCCGATGAGCGAAGACTGTTTGTTTCTCAATGTGTGGACGCCTGCGAAGTCGTCGGCGGAGAAATTGGGCGTGCTCGTTTACATCCACGGCGGGTCGGGCATTCGCGGCTCGGGCGCGGTGTCGCTTTATGACGGCGAGGCACTGGCGAAGAAGGGCATCGTGGTGGTGACGATCAATTTCCGGCTCGGGATCTTCGGCGGCATGGGGCATCCGCAACTCACGGCGGAATCGCCGCATCACGCCTGCGGAAACTACGGGATGCTCGACATGATCGCAGCTTTGAAGTGGGTGCAGGAAAACATCGCGGCCTTCGGCGGTGACCCGCAGAAGGTAACACTTGCCGGGCAATCAAGCGGTTGCATGGCGATGCACTATCTGCTCACCAGCCCGCTGACGAAGGGGATGGTTCGCGGCGCGATTGCGGTGAGTTTTCCCTATGACTACCTCACGAAGCCGCACGCCATCGGCAATGTCTGGCAGAAGGAACAGCAGGGGCTGAAATTTGCCACTGCGAAGAAAGTCGCTGGCGTCGCCGAGCTGCGCAAAATGAGCGCCGCTGAACTCATGGCCGACGATCCGAGCGTGGAGCCGTTCACGCGCGCCTGCCTGAGCGGCAGCCCGAACACGGACGGCTGGTCATTTGTCATGGAGTATCCAAAGGCGCTGGATGCTGGCGCGGTCGCCGATGTGCCGATGCTCACGGGCATCACGGTGGATGATTTCGGGCCGCCGGTGAAGTATCTCAAAACGACTGCTGCGTCGTTTGCCGCGGAACTCCCGAAGATGTTCGGCGAGAAGCGCGAGTCCTTCATTGCAAAACAAAGCGACTACCTCGCGCTCTGGTCCGTAAGTAAGGACGAAGAAGCACGAGCGATGCTCAAGCTCGCACAACAGGAATACCGGATGGCGTCGGTTTTCCACTGGGCGGAATGGCGGGCGAAGACAGCGAAGACGCCCGTGTTCACTTACATCTTCAATCAGCCAATCCCGTGGCCGGAGCATCCGGAGTTCGGCGCGTTCCACAGTTCGGACCTAGTATATGCGTTTAATAATTTGGCAAGAATGAATCGCCCGTGGACTGACGACGACCGCCGCGTAGCCGATCAGGTGTCGTCGTATTGGGTGAACTTCGTGAAGACTGGAAACCCGAACGGCGAAACGCTGCCGGAGTGGAAGCCGTTCAGTCCTGATTCTCCAACAACGATGAGCCTAGGTGCAAGACCGGGTGCGCGAGCGATTGCAGCAAAAGAACGGGCGGATTTCTATGGCGAGCTACTGGCAAAATAAATGCGATTTTCCAAACCACATAACAAAACTCGGCATTGCCTAAACTCGCCGCAAATCATCTAGAACGCCAGCGAGATTGTAATGGCAAATAACAACCATCTTTCACCCGCAGAATATCATGACAAAACCAACCCTCCTTTTACTCGCTACACTATCCATTTCCCTGCTGACGATCAAAGCCGCTGATGATGATTTACTAACACTACCGATTCGGTTCCACCTCACGCAGGGTGCCACGATGACGGTCAAGGGGCAAACCATGGACGTTTGGGTCAAGCCGGGTGATCTCCAGGATGTGGTGCTCGCCGAGGTCAATCGCATCTGGAAGCAAGCGAATATCCAATTCGTCATCGAGCGCAATCGCGAGGAAGCGCTGCTTTCTCCGCCGAACCGTGATGCACTGTTGAAGAGCATCGAAGCAGCCAAACGCGGTGATGACGAATCCGCTGAGTCCGGGCGGACTGGCAACATCGCCAAGTTGCTCGATCCGACCCAGCGCCACCCGACGGCTCACAACGTCTATCTTTTGCCTTTCATCGGTTCTACCTATCAGGGATATGCGAAACTCGGCGGCCTTCAGGCGGTTGTCGGCGTGTGGACGGACAAACCTTCCAAAGGCACGAAGCCTCCCATAAAAACGCTGCTCGTCGAACCCGAGCCGATGAAAATAGGTTCGCTCGCACGCACGATCGCCCACGAACTAGGCCACAATCTCGGGCTCAATCATCCTCCCAAAGATGACACAAGCTCCGGTGCAAGACTCATGGGTGGCCGAACACAGGGCTACTCATTGATCCCAGAGGAAGTTACCAAGGCGAGGGCCATCGCACGAAAAAACATCGCGGCGGCGACAGTAAAATAACCCGGAATTTCGGAAACCCAATCAATTGCCCACAATCCCATGAACCTCAAATTTCTCACCCTCGCCGCGTTCATTTCATCTCTCTTGTCGCTCCATGCTGCGGATCCACCGGCGCGGCGACCGAACATCCTCTGGCTGGTCTGCGAGGACTCGAACGTCAACTGGATCGGCTGTTATGGAAATCGCGAGGCGAAGACACCGAACATCGACGCGTTTGCAAAAACCGGCTTCCGCTATACGCATGTCTATGCAAGCGCGCCGGTCTGTGCCGCACAGCGCAGCACGTGGATCACGGGCATCAATTCGATCTCGATGGGCACGCATCCGATGCGCAGCCGATACTCCATCCCGCATGATTTGATTAAATACTATCCCGACTACCTACGCGAGGCTGGCTACTTCACCGCGAACCACACCAAGACCGACTATAACATCGGCGGCCGTGACGATAACTCGTGTTGGGACAGTAACAAACCAAACGCCTGGGATTTGCGAAAACCCGGCCAGCCATTTTTCCAAGTCATCAACTTCAACGAGTCACACGAAAGCAAGGCGCATGGCGACGTGACCAACACACGGCATTCACCAAGTGAGGTGACCTTGAGCAAGTATCACCCGGACGAACTGGGCATCCGCCAGAATTACGCGAAATATTACGATGCGGTAGAGAACATGGACAAATCGATCGGTAAGGCGCTGGCGGATCTCGATAAGGCCGGACTCGCGGAGGACACGATTGTCATCTTTAACTCGGATCACGGTGGCGTGCTCCCGCGCAGCAAACGCTTCCTATTCGACAGCGGCATCCACGTGCCGCTCATCATCCGCATCCCGGAAAAATTTAAAGCGCTCTGGCCCGCTGACAAACCCGGCACGACGGTCGATCGCCTTGTCAGTTTCCTCGACATGCCGAAGACGTGGCTAAGCCTCACCGACTCGAAAATCCCGGACGTGATGCAGGGTCATATTTTCCTAGGCACACACGCCGAACCCGAACCGCCCTATGTCTTTAGTTTTCGCGAGCGAATGGATGAGCGCTTCGACAATGAACGTGCGGTGCGCGACAAGCACTTCGTTTATATCAAAAACTACATGCCCTATGTGCCGTGGGGACAACACCTCGATTACCTGTGGAAAATGGTCGCCATGCGCACGTGGGAGGACGCCCACAAGCATCATCGCACCGACGAAGTCACCGGCCAGTTCTTCCAGCTCAAACCCGTGGACGAACTCTATGACATGGACGCCGATCCGGATAATGTCATCAACCTCGCCGGTAAGCCTGAGTATCAAAAGACGCTCGAAACTCTAAAAAGCAAGCTGCGCGAATGGCAACTCGCCATCCACGATTCCGCCCTACTGCCCGAGACCGAACGCGAACGCCGCGCAACGGAAAATCACACAACCATCTACCAGATGGTGCGCGACCCGAAACTCTATGATCTGCCCGCCTATCTCGATGCCGCCGATATCGCGCTGTCGAAAAATTCCGCGAATGCACCGCGTCTCACCGAATTCCTGAAGAGCAAGGATTCCGCCATCCGTTACTGGGGCGTCGTCGGATTACTCATGCTAGGCAAGGCAGAAGCAAACACCCAGACCGCGCTGGAAGGCATGCTCAATGATCCCTGCGGCGAAATCCGCGCGATGGCCGCGTGGGTTCTGCTGCAATCGGGCAAGACGGAAAAAGCACAGCAAACATTAGCCAACATGCTGCGGCAACACGCTCCTGCAACGCTTATGGTTCTCAATGTCCTCGACTGGTCCGCTGCCGACCTGACGCCCCTGGTCACCGCGCTCGACTCGCTTCCTGTCAATGGCGACAACATGACCGGCTACGAGCAACGGATGGTTGAGTTTCTCCGTGAGTCCCGTGGCCTGCCAGTTCCCGCTGCGACCAAGGATGCGAATAAGAAAAGAAAGAAGGCGGACTTGAATAAAGACTTGTAACGATCCCGTAAATTTAACGATTATATAATATGAAAATCATCCCCATTCTCATCACTGCCATTATATGTTTTCCGCTGGCAGCAGTTCATGCCGCCGACTCTCCGGTGAAGCACCCTAACATCCTCCACATCCACGCCGACGATCACCGCGCGGACGGGCTAGGCGCTTTCGGTCATCCAATGGTGAAGACACCGAACCTCGACACCCTTGTCGCCAGCGGCTTCACCTTCACCCATTGCTATACCATGGGCTCGATGGTTGGCGCGGTGTGCCAACCGAGTCGCACGATGATGCTCACCGGCAAGTCATGGCTGCGCATTCCGAAACCTGCCGGCGGGGATGCCGAAAAGTCCTTGCCCAAGGTCATGAGCCGCGCCGGTTACGAGACGTGGCACTGCGGCAAGGGCGGCAATGAATACACCACTGGACTGAATGCCTTCGATACCAACCTCATCATGGACGATCACACCGTGGACCTGCGGCGCGGCAGCAGCGAGCGCCATGCGGATGCTGCGATTAAATTCCTCCAAACACGCAAAACCGACAAGCCGTTCTACATTTACCTCGCACCTCCCGTGCCGCACGACCCACGGGTCGCAGCGCCGGAGTTCCATGGCATGTATAAAGCGAGCGATGTCCCGCTCCCGCCCGCCTTCATGCCGCTGCATCCATTCGATAATGGCGAGATGACGGTGCGCGATGAAATGCTCGCCCCGTGGCCGCGCACACCCGAGGACACGAAGCAGCAACTCGCCGACTACTACGCGTGCATTACCGGGCTCGATCATCACGTTGGCCGCATCTTCGCCGAATTGAAAAAAAGCGGCCAATGGGACAACACGGTCATCATCTTCACTGGCGACAATGGCCTATCCATCGGCGAGCACGGCCTGTTCGGAAAACAAAACCTCTACGAGTTCGGCGGCATGCACGTGCCGTGTGTCATCGCCGGTCCCGGCATTCCAAAGGGGAAAAGCGAAGCGTTCATCTATCTGATGGATTTGTTTCCAACGATCGCGGAGTACGGTGGTGCGAAACTACCCGATGACATCGAAGGACAAAGCATCGCGCCGATCATCGCTGGCAAAGAAAGCAAAATCCGCGACCTCTGCTACACGGGTTATCGCAATTGCCAACGTGCTCTGCGCGATCAGCGGTGGAAATTGATCCGTTACCCGCTGGTCGATCAGACTCAGCTATTCGATTTGCAAACCGATCCCCATGAACTCACCAACCTCGCCGCCAACCCCGAGCACGCCGCCAAGGTGGTGGAACTGACCGCGCTGCTAGAAAAGGAAATGGCCGATCACGGAGACAGCTTTCCCCTAAAAGTCGAGAACCCGAAACCCGCCGCATGGACGCCACCGAAAGCGGGTGAAAAAGTGAAGAAGGCACGGAAACCCTGACGCTTAAACCTCACGTTACGCTTCATTCTATGAACTTTTACTTCCGAGATTGGGTTTCGCCTCTCTCCGATTGGAGCGCAGTTCTTTTCCGGTCGTGGTCTTTCCGTGTTATTCTGCGAGTTCCTATGGGTTTGGCTGCCAGCGAGTGCGTTCGCCATGGCAGCAGCCTTTATTCGTCGCCACCTAACTTCACATTCAATCTCAAATGATCAACCAGCTAAGTAAGCAAAAGCACGGTCTCAAATGAACCAATCACCTATCGACCCTAAAGTCTCCATCGGCCATGTGCATCTCAAGGTGGCGGACCTTGAGCGATCGCTGCGGTTTTACTGTGGCGTTCTGGGTTTCGAGCTTACGCAGCGCTACGGCACCGGTGCGG
>JANXMQ010000191.1 GCA_025354565.1 Akkermansiaceae bacterium | reverse complement strand
AACGGCACTTCGCCCGCGAAGGCGAAACCTGCTAAAGTTGGGGGCGAATCCCAAGAAGGTCCACATGGCAACGCTGAGCCGAAAAGGATACTGGCGCATGGTCGTAACAAGATCGTGCATCGGTGCTTGAATAACAAATGGCTGAAGGAACAAGGGGTTCCTGAGATGAGGGAAATCTGGATCAAACTGCACTACGGGGGCGAGTCACGGCCTGTCCCCGTCGTCTGATAGGAACCGCCGGATGCAATGCCATGGCCGCTGTAGCGGCTCTGAAAATCCCGCGAAGCCTGACCGCATGGACGGAGGCACGGAGTCAAACCCGCATGTCCGGTGGTGTGGGAGGGGTGACGGGCGCAATCCCGTCACCTCGACCCGATTCGGATTCTTCGATTTTAGGTTTAGAATTTGTGTCCTGTAGTGAATAAAACTATCAATGCAACAATTAAGCCAGTTCCAAGCCAAATCCCCGACATCGTCAGGGCGATAAGAATTGCCCGATTTAACGACACCTTGAGACGAGCAGCGATAATCGAGGCATGAACCAAAAGCCCCCCTGGAATCATTAGAATGGTTGTAGTGTCCACAACTGCAACAGGCGCCCTTGATGCATTGAGTAAAGCCACGATAAACGCACCTACTGCAACACTGGCCAGAATAGAAAGAATGACTGTGATAAATGCATTGTCAAAGTTGACTTTGATTTTTTGAGACCATCGGGCTGAAAGAATCAGAAAAAACGATCCCAGAAGACCTCCGATCATTAGTCCCAACGCTCCACCTATTAGAATGCCAACCAGTTGCGGAAAGTTCATGATGCTAGGTAAAAATGAATTATATTTATTTTATCCGAACAGGATTTATTCGTATGGCCTCCGGGAGTCATATCCAAGAAGTTTGCTACGTGACTTTGTCTCGGAAAACCTTGATTTGACAAGGGAAATCTAGAAGATCGTGTGTATATCAGCATTTTTCTCGTCCCGGATTTTCGGGAAGGTGCTCTAGCAGATATACTCGACCGCGCGGCGGGGGAACGCGCTTGTTCCGTGACGGAGGAATCCTTCTCCTCGAAGGAAATTGTAGCGGAAACTGGATAAAGCGGGCGATGAACGCCTTGCCGTTGGAATCGGCAACTTGGTTCGCGGCGGCGGCGGTGGCCTTGGCGGTGCGCGATGACGCGGCGGTGGCTTCTGCGCCGGTGAGGGCAGCTAGGTCCGCGCGGATTGCGGCTTCGAGCTTTTGTTTGAGACCGACGGCGGTCTGGTAGGCACTTGCTCCGTCGGCGGCGTCTTCCGCGAGGGCGACGACATCGGCGTAGGTTTTTGGGATGGTGTTGGTGGCCATGGTGGCGTGTTTTTTTGGTAGTTGCCCGGCGGTTTTCCTACCCGGCGGGCGGTGGCAGATGCGGCGTCCACCCAGAAGGGGCGGAAAACCGAAGGAAAATGGATATCTTGTTGAAAATCAGCAGATCGTGCGTGTGGCGATGCCCCAAAATCCCGTGCCGCGGAGGGGGGCAACACCCGGATTCCAGCAAATGGGGGCGGTGCGAGGGTCGGCCGCATGGCCCGTTGCCGCAGCGGCGAGAGGCCGGGGCGGGTGAAAAGGGAGGGCACGTTGCGGACTGTACTCTCGCGCATCACGATTTGCGATTTTTCCAGCTAAGGAGTGGCGACCTTATTGTCGCCTCTTTTCCTTAACCGTAGC
>JANXMQ010000213.1 GCA_025354565.1 Akkermansiaceae bacterium | reverse complement strand
CGAGTTGGGCAACTGGCCTGCCAATGGCGAGCAGTTCGATGGCCTGGGCTTTGAACTCAGGGGTGTATTGCTTTCTTGGTTTGATGGGATTCATGGATGGATTCTGGTGCCTCCTGGTCCAGAAATCTAGCGCACCTCAGTTTGCAGGCAAACCTGAAATTCCAAGTTTGGAGAACTCATCAATGTATATAGCCTCAAATCGACCATCAATCAGAATGGTTCCCTTATTACTCAATAATCTCACAAGCACCTCCTCCTGCGTTAAACGTGACTCCTCGGCCCAAGTACAAACCAAGCGATAGTCGGGGCCAAACAACTCGTGTTTCCCAATTCGATGGAGCATCCCCAACGCCTTGCTCGTCTGTATGTGGACAAGCGATCGGCTGATGATTTCCGACATGGCGGACGGACCGCCATCTGGAGCACTCACCAAGCCGGTGGGTGGCCGGATAAGAATTCCGCTTTCTTCGGGACGGGCTGGAGGTTCTGAGGACATTAGAATTGCTTGATACCGTTATCGAATCTGCTTTGGAGAGATTGAATCTCGTAGAGTCGTATCCATGCGGAAAGTGGTGGCGAGTGGAGTTATGACGGTTCCTCTCCGAGAAATGATAGAGCTGGCGTTTCAGCGGCGACATCGATCCGCCGGATTAGGTTACCTTTCAAGTCAAAGCAGAAAACCTCCCCGTTGTAGCTGGATTCAAAGTCGGCTGAAAATCCTTCGGCGTCGGCCTGCGTGCGATAGATTTTATGGACATATGAGAGCAAGCCTTTGTAGAGGCGGATTCGCATGATCACTACTTCCGGCCGGTCACAGGTGAGGCATACTACGCGGTGCCTGGTTCCGTCCGAATCTTCGACTCCATAGGCTGTTGCATGAATTAAGTCACCATCGAGGTAGTCCTTCCAAGGCCCGAGGCTCAGAAGTTTTTGTGTTTCGTTGATGCATTTGACGAGGGCGGGAGAGGCTCCCGGGTAATTCAGCATCTCCGTCGTCCGATTCCACATCCGATAGGCCAAGCGAAACTTGCTCAGATTCCGAATTCTTGAATCAGCCTTGAAGAAAGCTCCGGCGATCAGGTCGCTCCAATAGTCGCTACGATAGTCAGGTGGGACATTGAGCTTGTGAACGGCATCAAAACTCAAGGCGAACCGAAGCCATCCGGAGACATCACATTTATCGAAAACGCCGCCCATCGCCGAATCCCAAATATCCATCATGCGTGGGCATACGAAGCCACGCTGGTTTGCTGCGAGCTTCTCCAAATGTTGCCGTTCGAGTTCTAAGACGGTTGCGTAGTGCGTTTCGTAGTGGTGGAAAGCTGCGACAATGAAATCTATTCCCTCTACCGAGGCGGGGTCGAAGGGCTCTGGCTTAGGCAGCTTATCCGAATTCAGGCCGAGCCACTCCATGACCGCGAATGGAGTACGCCACAAGGCAAACGGCAGCTTCATCGCGACGCGCAAGTCCGAATTCGGCTCTACTATATGGTCATGGAAATCACCCTTGAGGAGAGCGCGGAAGAAGTTGGTGTCGTAGAATAGCAGACGGCGAGACTGAGGAAATTTGTCCTTGTTTAGGAAAACAATGGCGGACCATACAGCCACACAAATCGTTGCGATATTCACCACCTCCCATTTATTCCGCTCCATCATGACACGAAGAATCGGATTATTAATCACGGCTAAAATCGCAGCAAGAATGGCCAAGGCAATTTGTTCTCTTTTAAGAGACTTCCAGCCAATCCAGCAAAGCAAGGGACAAACGCCCCATCGAAAGAAAGTATAATAGCCACTAGGGTTCCCCTTCCTGAGAGCGATCAGTGTTATCACCAAAATCAGAGCCTCAGCGCCAAGCGCTACGAGCGCACCTTTCCAAATATTTTTTATTCTTGGCATTTTGTGTGAAAAAAGAGGAGGGCGATTTCAACATTTCTCGTTCCAGGTTCATGATTCCTCCTTCCCGATCCGTCCCAGCTCGGCTTCGATTTGCTCGATGCTGGGCTGGCAGGTGTCGAGCGGTTCGGGGAGGGCGCGGACGAGTTGGTATTCGGCGATGCCGATGTGGTGCGGCGGGGTCGGAGAGCGCGTATTCCGCGACGAGGTGGTTGCGGGTCTTGCAGAGGAGCAGGCCGATGGTGGGGTGGTCATCGGGTGCCTTGGGTCGGGTTTTGTATTTCAAGACTCATGGCCATGCTTCAATCCAGCCAGTTATCGACGCGCAAGCCCGGAACCGGCTTGAAGTCCGCAAGGTTGCGGGTAAGCAGGGTGGCATCGTGAGCCAGGCAGATGCAGGCGATTTTCAAATCCTGAGTGCCGACTTGCTGACGGAGCGATTCCTCGACGGTGATAGCGGAAACGGCGGCGTCCTGATCCGCCGCGTCGAGTCGTTGTAGCAGACGCAAACCCGCGGTGGTGCGGTAGGTCAGTTCGCTGACATGATTGGTATCCAGCACGAACATGCCGGTCACTCCTTGTCGCCTGTTCCCGCCACTCGCGGCCCAGCTTCTCGGCACTGCGGGAGAGTTCGTCATCGGGAATCGCACCCACCGTCTGCCGCCATCCCTTGGCACGCGGCTTGAGGCCGAGGACTTCATGTTTCAGGTCGTCGAACTCGCGCTCGATACGGGTCAGACGTTCTTCAACGCTGGTGGTTTCCATGTGCGGAAAATAGGATTGATCGGGCGCTTTGCCAAGGATGGATGTCGATGGATTAAGTTCATCCTCCTTCGATTTCCTAATCTTCAAGCTAGAAACGGATTCCCACAGGGTTCGTGGCGGAGCCCCGCTTCCGCCTCCCCATGGCCATGCGGACAGGAGTGTCCGCTCTCCTTATCTTTCCAGCAGAATGTTTTCGCCCAGCACCACCAGGTCCACACTGCCTTTGAGCGTTTGATTGATGAACGGAGTATTCTGCGATTTCGATTTCATGAACTCCTTGGTGAAGGTCGTTTCGGCTTCGGTATCGAACAGGATGAGGTCGGCGGGTTGGCCGACTTCGATGGAAACGGCGGGCAATCCCATAAGGCGTCGTGAATGGGGTCGGGTTTCGCATTCAACATCTCTACCGTTCGGTGAGCTGTTCACGAATCCAATCCGGTGACCGCCGCAGGTCCAGCACGGCGACAACCTGCCGGGTGCCGTCCTTGTCCCGGTAGTAAATGGCGTATGGAAATTTGGATGAAAGCGCCCGGAAGTAGCCGAGGTGAATCCGGTGTTCGCCGAAATAGAGTCCCAGCCTCCGGAGGTCGGCGATGATCGAATCCCTGAAATACAGGCCGACCCCGTCTTCGATCGCGTTGTAGAAGTCGATTCCCCGTTCGATGTCGGAAGCGGCTTCCGCGAGAACGACGACGTTCTTTTTCATCGGCTGATGAGACGGGCTTGAAGCTCATCCACCGAAAGCCAGTTCGCTTTGCCGGAGTCGATGATTTCGGAGCGTTCGGCGAGAACCTTGCCGTGCCAATCGGGCGACGGGTAATCGATTCCTTCCTTGTGAAACGACTCCCACAGCAGCTCCATGGTTTCCACCCGCTCGCTGTGTGACATCCGGGTAATTTCCTCCTTTGCCAGCATGGCTGGAAGCTAATCCGATCCGGGGAGGCGATCAAGCGCCCAGTTTTCATCGGTCCTCCTCCCGGGTCCGTCCCAGCTCGGCTTCGAATCGCTCGATTCTGGGGAGACAGCTGTCTAGCAGTTCGGGGAGGGCGCGGACGAGTTGGTATTCGGCAATGCCGATGGTTTTGCCGATGCCGGAGAGCGCGTATTCGGCGACGAGGTGGTCATCGGTCGGGAGAGTTTACCGCGAAGGCGCAAAGGTCGCGAAGGGACGCGAAGGGACGCGGAGAAGTGAGAAGTGAGAAGTGAGAAGTGAGAAGTGAGAAGTGAGAAGTGAGAAGTGAGAAGTGAGAAGTGAGAAGTGAGAAGTGAGAAGGTCTGCCTCGCTAACAGTCGCTGCCGTTTGGTTTTCACAGAGGGGGATTAGGAGATGACGGTCAATCCTGCGGCTGCGGCCATGCGTGACTGACGCAGGTCGAAGGTGCAAAACTCGGTCGCCCCAAGTTCCAGCGCCAAAGCCACATGCAGGGTGTCCAGCGTGCGGCACAGCGTCTCGACCCCGCGAGCGGTGGAAAACGCTTCCGCCGTGGTGAAGACATCCGGCCAGGAAACCGTCACCCGATCGTGCACGCCGGTGGTTAGGTCGGATTCGACTTGGGCGATCAGTGCGTCGCACTCCGATTGCGTCAATTCGCCACGGCCCACTTTTTGCCGCAGAGCGGAGCGCATTTCGAGTTCGTGCAAATTGTTGATGGGCGGCTTGCCGGGACTGGCATCCAAAAAGGCCACCGCCTCGGCGGCACGGGGTTCCGGCAAGTAGAGCTTCAGCAGTACACCGATGTGGAAGTAGCGCATCAGAAGCGGTCGGCTCGTAATTCATCCAGAATCCCCTGCGAGTCGGGGAGCACCCGGCTCCCGAAGATGGCCTGCTGGCGTGCCAGAAAGTCGGGTTTGGCGGTGGCCGTCTGCGGTTTCCCGGTTCTAGGTTCGAGCGCTCTCCGCCGTTTGAGAAACAAGATGAAATCGTAGGCTTCCCGCACCACCGATTCGGGTGCGGTCTTTATTTCATCGATGATGGCATCTCTGTCACTCATGGGAGGAAACTAATCTGCCAGGGGCGGGCGTTCAAGAGCGCAGTTGTGGCCGCGCCGATGTCGCGGGGATTTTCATACGGCCAAGGCCTCGTCACGGACGAAGTGCAGGCGGATGATCTTCCGCATCGGACCGGGAACTCCGTCGCCAAAATGACAACGCACGGCGCCGCGGGCCATTTCCCGGAGTTCATCGACAGTATCAATTCCTAAAACTAATGCTTGCTTGTGCTTGATCACCGGGCCTGACCCTATCGACGTGCTTGGAAGGGTTTTCTAACATGGAATCGAATGTGGGTGTTAGGGCGCTGTGCAGCAACTCAATTCAGCCGATCAGGTCCCCGATCGATCCGAAGTCCGGGGAGAACAATCGCTTGTAGGTCCGCGCGGCGTAGCCATCGGTCATGCCTGCTAGAAAATCACAGACAAGCCGTGCCCGGGCAGGTTCATCTGGCGCGCTGGCGATTTCCGCAGCGGTATCTGCCGGGAGAAGCTGGAAATCCTGACCGTCGATGGTGCCTTGTGCGATGTATCGCTCGCCTAGAACTTCCCACAACTGGCGCAACATCCGGCTGCCCTTGTGTTCTAATTGTTTTAATTGAGGTGAAAGGAAGACCACTTCAAATGCTAAGCGTTTGAATAAAGCGGACTCTGCTTTAACTGACTCATCAATGGCGAGGCGATAGCGGTAGCGATTCGTCGAGCTGCTGAGGAAATTTAAGTCCATTTCTAACCACGTTGACTGAATGTAGCGGCCGATCCGCTTGCCGACGAAGGGATCGACGCGTTTGCGGCGGATAGATTTCATGAGATCACCGAGGGGCGTTCCTTCACCAGTGGCTTCACTACATTTTTCCGCCCAAGCTTCGATTTTCTCGATGTTGAGGAAACCGGCGCGAACACTGTCTGATAGATCATTGAGCGAGTAAGCGGTGTCATCCGCCCAGTCCATAATCTGGCATTCGATGGACTTGAATTTATCACGCGTCGCACCGGGATTGAGTTCTAGCGGGAAATCATTTCCACCCATCGCCCAGTCGAGATACTCATGCTGGCTATCGTAGATGAAGTGATTTTCCGGCGCTTCACCGGTTACGGACTTCATTTCTGTCCATAGCGATTTGTATTTCAGCACTCCATCGAGGAACGCGCGTGTCGGGTCCATACCGCTGCGTTTTGCCGAGAAAATCCGCTCGGTGAGAAGACGCAGGGTTTGGGCGTTTCCTTCGAATCCGCCGTGCTCGCGCATCAGGTGATTCAGTGTCCGCTCACCGGCATGGCCGAATGGGGGATGGCCGAGATCGTGTGAAAGACAGACTGCTTCTACCAGATCCGGATCAATGAAAAAGTCGTCACCCAGCGGTCCCCCCGACCGGCTTTTTAGCCAATAGGAAATCGACTTGCCAATCTGCGCGACCTCTAACGAATGAGTCAATCGCGTCCGATAGAAATCATATTCTCCGCTCCAGAAAACTTGGGTTTTATTCTGCAAACGTCGGAACGTGGGCGTATGCAACACCCGGTCACGATCGATTTGAAATGGCGTCCGATAGTCACTGTCGTCGCTCACGCCTGAGCGACGCTCCGTGTCAAAAGCACCATAAAAACGGTTTAACATTTGCCAGAGACTAGATGTCTTGATGCATCCCGCAACCTCAACCTTCGAGTCGCAGCTCGAAAGGAATTTTGTTCAGACCATCACCAGCGCTGCGGCCTTTGATTGTTTCTGGCGGAGTTCTGCAACGAGCATTCCCGCGACCAAGCCACTGCTGAAGCCGAACACGTGACCGAGGACATCTGTATTGGAATCAGGACCGCTGCCACCGAGCCAGCCTAACATGATGATGCCGGCGATCACAGGAGCCGCGACTTTCGCCCAAGACACGCTGCAGCGTGAGCGCAGAGAAGTGGAAAATCCCAGCCCAGAGAGGATGCCCAAAGCGCCGAAGACGGCGGTGGATGCACCGATCGAAATGAATGGCATAGGGTAGGTGACTAGAGAGGTGAGGCAGTTTCCTAAAGTCCCACATGCGAGAATCAATGCCCACCCCCGCAGCGGGCCTAACGAGCGCGATACTAATGCACCGAATATGGCGCCGCTCACGAGGTTGCCCACGAGGTGTTGGATGTCTGCGTGCAGGAAAAGGGCGGTGAATGGACGCCACCACTCGAATCGATCAATTAAACCCATGCTAGAAGATGCGGCCCGATCCGTTAGAGTAGAATCTTGCCATTGGAGCCGGAATATCACGAGTAGGCTGCCCATCCAAATGAGGAAAATTTTCCATCCGGCGGGGTGGTGGAACCGGTCGAGGGGTTCGGGCACATTCTTGAGCCGGAGTTGATCGTGCAGCTCTTGGCGATAAATCAGTAACTCAGCTTGCACCCCTGCGGAGGCACATGTTTCCGCATGGAGATTGAATACTCTGGAGTCTTCCGCCGCAGAAACCCAGCAAGCCTCCCCCATAGCTAGAATCACCAAACCATGCTCCTGAGCCAGTTCCAAACTTGGATATTGCCCTACGAGAATGAGATCATCCCATGCGACGAGGCCGTTAGTTTCATCAGGTTCCATGAAGGGTGTGGCGAATCATAACACAGCATTTTCGATCAATCACGGAAAGTTATCTCAATGCAGATGCAAAATCGCAATTCAGTGATTGGATTTTCTTCAAAATCTTCGGCCAAATCGCATCGGCGGATGAGATGCTGGCATGGAGGCGTTTTCGTTTAAACTCTATCAGGCAACGGAACCGGCTGCCCTACACTGGCGCGTGCGAAGTTGAAACCCGGTTTGATACTTTCAAAAATGAGCTTCATGCGTTTGTCGTAAGGGGCGAACGCACTTTTCATGGCGTTAAGCGAAAGTTTTTCCAGCTCGTTGAGATTCAGATCGAAAAGTTCAGTGGCGAGCGTGGTCTCCTGAGTCATCGAGGTATCGCTCATCAAGCGATCATCCGTATTCAGGCAAACCCGAAAACCACGCCGGAAAAACGCGCCGAAGGGATGATCTTCCAGAGTCTTGCAAGCGCCTGTGTGGAGATTGCTCAGCAAGCACATTTCTAACGGAATTCGCCGGTCAAGAATGTATTGCGCGAGACTGCCGAGTTTTAGGCTGCCGTCCGAGTTGATCTCAATATCATCCCGCAAACGAGTGCCGTGGCCGAGGCGATGCGCCCCGCAATATTGAAGCGCCTGCCAGATAGATTCAGAGCCGTAAGCTTCGCCGGCGTGGATGGTGATATAGAAATTCGCCCGTTCGATGGCTTGAAATGCCGCGACATGTTTTTTCGGTGGAAATCCATCCTCACCGCCCGCGAGGTCGAAACCGACGACGCCCCGTTCACGGCTGCGAATCGCCAACTCGGCGGCTTCTAACGAGTTTTGCATATTTCGCATCGCACAGATGATCAGCCCCCATTCCACTCCGTAAGTGCGCTCGCCGCGCTCGAGCCCCTGCACCACTGCCGCGACGACTTCATCCTGGGTCAATCCTTGCCCGGTATGGAACACGGGTGCAAAGCGAACCTCCGCATAAACCACACCATCATTATACATGTCTTCAATGAACTCAAATGCCACACGCTCAAGCGCATCAGCCATTTGCATTACGGCGGTCGTGTGTGCGAAACCTTCGAGGTATTCAGGTAGATTTCCCTTCTGTGCGCCACGATGGAACCACTCTGCTAGATCGAAGGCATCTGTAGTAGGAAGGCCCTTGTAGCCGAGGTCCGCTGCTAGATCGATGACGGTGGAGGGGCGGAGACCTCCATCGAGGTGTTCATGCAAAAGGACTTTGGGCAGGCTGCGGATGTTGACCGCGCTGGTTAACGCCTTACCGCTGAGAGCTTTTGGTTCAGTGAAAATACTCATCTTGATTCACTTAAGCAGGTTCCAAGCCGGAAGGGAGAATGAAATGTGGGAGAGTCCTCGCCCGCTGAAAGTTGTCCCGCGTTGCGATCCGTTTCTCAGACTTTAGCAACGGCGTCATTTTTCCCACTGACGATGGACCGATAAATCGCCTCGATCACCAACAAATCCCGCAGTCCCTCCGCGCCCGAGGGTTCGAAGGGTTTACCCTCTAGGATGGCGAGGGAGAAGGCATCCATCCCGCTAAACTGATAGGTCGTCATGCAGTTTGCGGTCTTACCAGACGCAAACTTCATCAACCAATGGATCGTTTCATCTACCTCTGCAAACTTGACGGGATCCGTTTTGGTTTCAAGTGTGGCGACTTTGATCGGCTCCTCACCCGCGAGGTAGCGGCAGGCCTGAAGGGCATAGATACCGACGTCCATTAGTGCTCCGTCACCTGCTAGATTTTCGCGGAGACGCCATTGCTTCGGATCATCGATGGCAAAACCAAAGCCCGCATCGACATGTTTTAAGGCGCCGAAAACCTGCTCGCGAACGAATCGCATGGCCTCCCGGTGATGCGGCTCAAACTGGCATCGGTGTCCGATCCCTAACTGCCGTTTCGCAGCCAGCGATCATTTCGCGGCATTCCTTCGCGCTGTTTGGCAGGACGATATAAACGACATCGATGGAAGGATCATCGATGATCTTATCGAAGGTCTCGTAAGAATAGACCTTGTCCTCGGCGAGTCCGTATTTTTCCCGCCACATCACTCCTTTTTCCGGCGTGCCGGTCACAACGCCGGAGAGCTGACTGTGGTTAGATTTTAACAGCGCGGGCGCGGTCTGCATGGTGCTAAGCGAGCCTAATCCGAAGAGTGCCCAGCCCAGTTTTTTGCCTGACTGGGGAGAATCCTCCGCGCGGGCGGCCAATGTCCCGAGGGATGCTGCGAGTGTGGTTTTTATAAACGGACGCCGTGTGATATTCATCATCGTATCAGTGAGGAATCTAGTGCCGTTTAGGCCGCGTCGGCGAGCACGCATTCGAGGTGAGTTCCTAGAACATGAATTCAGTTAGTAAATCTGTTCCTTAGACAGCCTAGTTAGACCAATCGGTGAAGTTGCCATCCTCCAGGTTTGGAGCGGCTCTCCCGTCAATTTTCCGCTGGCGTTGCCAAGCTTGTCGGAATCCGGCTTGATTTGTTAAGATTTCCTAAATAATCTCTTTTGAGAAAACAAGATGGTCAAGCGCCCTTCCAAAACCAAACGCAGCCGTCCTCTGGAGAACCAGAAGCGCACACGGGTTTCGTTCGCAGAAGTGCTGAGTTCTGCCAATCGGCGGGCGCATGAGCAGGCCAATCGCAGGGGTGGGAAGCGTGCGTTAAAATCGGTGCGGGCCGCGATCGCTGCGACGGGCGTAGAGGAGGAATGCGACACTCCCGGGTGGCGGCCACGACTGCTGCGGTGGGTTCTGGCGCTGGTGATTTTGCCGCTGTGCTGGGTGACGACCTGGACGTTTCTCTCTCGATTTTCGCAGGCCGCGGTCTATCAGGGTTTTTGGCATACTGCGGAGTTCTGGTATTTTGCGACCGGTGCCCTCGTGATGATCGGTTGGTTTTGGTCAGGCTTGTTGCAGCCGTTATTCCTCTACCTATATGTGTTAGGGCATGAGCTAACGCACGCGATTTTTGTGCTGATTTATCGGGGAAAAGTAACAGACTTCCATGTGAGTACCAATGGGGGTTACATCACGACTAACAAGACTAATCTCGTAATTGCGCTGTCGCCGTATTTTTTCCCATTTTGGGCAGTCATCAGTGCTGGCTTGTATGCGATCGTCCGATATTTTGCCGGGGTTTCTAACGAGTGGGATCGTGTGTTTTACGGGCTGATGGGCGTGACCTGGACGTTTCACATGATTTGGACTTTGTGGATGATTCCTCGCGATCAACCCGATCTCAGGGAAAACGGAACCTTTCTCTCGCTGGTGATCATCTATCTAGCGAATTTGTTAGTGTTGGTCGGACTGTTGTGTGTGTCGATGAAATCGCCGCTGCAAAACACTCTTGAGTTTGGAATGGAGTGGTTCCGCCACGCTGCGACGTGGGGTGACATGGTTTTGCGCTGGGGGCACCACTGTATGGTAAGTTTACAGGAGGCCGGTCGGTTTAACTGAGATTGCTTTCCCGAAGGTAACGCGCATCCGCACTTGCGATCCGGGTTTTGCAAATTATCATCGATCCATGACGAACACGCCGAAAATCACTGCTTATCTCAAAACCTTCTGCGGCTGGAGCGAAGGAGTCCGCGCAATTATGCGGAAATATGAGCTGCCTTTCGATGAGAAGGACATCATCAAAAACCCGGCCTTTCGCTGGGAAATGGAGCAGCGCAGCGGTCAATCACTTTCGCCTTGTGTGGAGATTGACGGCCACATGCTGCCGGACATCAGTGGCGAAGAAGTGGAAAAATGGTTGACGGAGAACAATTACCTCACGCCGAGCGATGCCGCACCGGATGCGCCGATTAGTTCCTCATGCACCGATGAGCAGCACGCGGAAATGGCGATGGGCCGCCCGCCGATTCCCGGGAAAATCCGGTTTATCGAGTGATTTTCCGAGTTTCCCGTAGAGGCAATGATTTTGCAGACAAATGCCTCCATGTGGGGCATTCTCATCTCTGAAGAATGAGTTCTCCCGCACAACAATGGAAGCAGTGGCTGGCCGAAAACGGTCCCCGATTGCTTTTGTTTGCGCGGGGCTGGAGCAACAGTCGCCACGATGCAGAGGACTTGGTGCAGGAAGCAATCCTGCGAATGTGGCATCATCAGGCGGAAAAAGGGGCAGTGCCACCGGATCTGCCACTCGTTTTTTCGACGATCCGATTTTGCGGGCTTAATCATCACCGCAGTGAGTCGCGCCGCCGGAAACGGGAGGAATCCGTCATTTATCTGAACGATTTCAAAGACGTCTGGCTGGACCCTGTGCTTGAGGAGGACGAGGAGGCGGTCATTTTGCGCGAGGCGGTCCAAAATCTGAGTCAAAAGCTGCGCGAAGTGGTGGTGATGAAATTTTGGGGTGGTCTGACATTTTTACAAATTGCCGAAACTCTTGCGATCTCGCCGAACACGGCAGCGTCGCGTTACCGTTACGCACTCGAACAACTGGCGCACGAACTGCGCCGTGTGAAGGAGGACCGCCGCCATGCAAATTGATGCGATCGAAGCCGCCCTCGCCCGCTTGATGCCGCCGGCATTGAGTGAGGATTGCCAGTTCGAGATTGAAGCGATGCTCGATGATTTGGCCGGTCCGGAAATCGGCGAAGTTGTGGAAACGCCGCAACATCATGCGCGCCGCTGGATCCCCAGAAGTGGGATTGCGGCTGCGGCAGCGGGTCTGCTGGCGATTGTTCCCTTTTTGAAAACCGCGCCGATCCAGACGATCGCCATTGCTTCTGCTGAACCTTCTGGCTTAGTGCTGGTGGGAGAATCGGACCGCGTCGAGTCAATGACGGATGAAGGTTGGCGGGATTCAGACGGTTCCGCGATGCATGCCGTACGTCTCAATGTGGTGGCGGAAAACAGCCTGCGCGACGAGGAAACCGGAATTGTGATGCAGGTTTCGGAACCCCGCGAAGAACTTTTACTCACTCCGATCACTGCGTTTTAACCATGAAGCTCAATTACATCGCCGCTCTGCTGATGATGCTGCCGCCGCTTTTGGTAGCGGGTGAGCAAGCGGCTTCAGATGCTCAAAAAGCGCTGTCTAATCCGTCCAACGCACCTCAAGCATGGCTTGGCTTGCGGGTGGCAAAGCCGGATCCGACGATTGCGGCCCAAGTTCCGGCACTGCCGCCGGGGGTCGGTTTTTTAGTGAAATTCATCGACGAGGGTGGCCCTGCGGAGTCCGCAGGCCTGCATGAACACGATTTGGTCTGGAAATTCGGGGATCAAATGTTGGTGAATGAGAGCCAACTCGCCACCCTTTTACGCCTCTCGAAGCCCGGCCAAGAAATTACTCTTGCTGCCTTTCGTGGAGGAAAGCCGCTCGACGTGAAGCTGAAACTAGGTGAGGCGCCGCCGCTCAAGAGGCCGTTTTCTACGGAAATGGTAGAGGCTGCGATCCTTACCACCGATTTTACCAGCCCGATGCGCGTCGTCAACGTCGCGGAAAAAACAGCCACTTATTCTACTGAAGATGGGCGTGCTGAGGTGCAACGCGATGGAGCGACAGATAAGGTTCGTATCCAAAACCGTGCGAAAGAATGGATCTTTGAGGGCAGTTTGGCGCAGGGCGAATCACTCGATAAAGTGCCTGAAGACTGGCGCAGAAGGATTTGTGCGTTGCGCCGCGGCCTTGATCAGTCGCTCAATGCAGACATGACACCCGCTCGCCAGCCCCGCCCCCGGGTGGTGCCTCCATCCACGGAGAAACCGTGAATTTCTCAGTTTGGTAGATTTCTCATGGGATTGCCTTGCGTTTTTCCAATCGCCTTCCCATCTTCCGCCGCATGCATCCTGACGTGGCGAAGCTGGTTGAGGCCGGTCGCATTCCTAAACCAGTCGGCGAGCGCCTTTCTCAATTGGCTCCCGGAAACTTTTGTATTCATAAATCCTTCGGTGCCGGAAAGGTGATCGACTGGGATCTTCCTGCAAAAAAAGTCACCATCGACTTCGAAAAGTCCACGGGTCAAACGATGGAATTGCAGTTTGCGTTCCAAAAAACCGAGTGGATCCCTGCTGATGATTTCCGCGCCAAGAAAATCGAGCAGCTTGAGGAACTCCGCGCCCTCGCAAAGACCGATCCGCTTGCCCTCATGGTCCACCTGCTCGAAAGCCATGGCGGAAGCATGACCGGCGACGCGCTGGAAAAAGAACTTTCCGGTGCCGTCATTCCCGAAGCCGGATTTAAAAAATGGTGGGACGCTAACAAAAAAGCTCTGCGTGAAAGCCGCCTCGCTGTGGTCCCTCAAAAACGCACCGAAGCCATCGTGCTACGTGTCGGCGACCGCACTCCAGCCCAATCGCTCGTCGCGGATTTTGAAGCTGCCCGTGATATTAAGGGAATGATTCGCGCACTGGAAGCGATCGCTGCCGATATCGGAGCGTTTGAAAATGATGTGGACTCTCTCAAGCGGCTGCTCAACGACATCGACGAAGGGGCGAAAAAAGCCGCCCGCGTCCAGTTAGGCCAAGCGCTGCAACTTGTCGCCGCGCGCGATGAAGTGATCGGATCATCCAAGGCTCTCGAGCTAGATCCTTCCGCAGTGCGTCTATCCGATCTTCTTCTATCAGCAGATCCAATCCGCCTTGCGGAAGAAGCCGGGGCTTTGCCATCCGGACGCCAGCGCGCCGTTTATGAAGCGTTCCCGAATGCGTTCGCCGAGGATTGGGTGGGGAAAATTGTGCAGGTTTTTGATCGCGTCGGTGCCCGTGGGGTGACGGAAATTGCGCGTATTCTGCTAGAGCGTGGCGGCATGCCAGCTCTGGTCACTCACCTTCGTTCGGCAATTGCCCGGCGTGCTCTCGGACCCGATGCGCTCATCTGGGTTTGTCGCGAACGGAAAGGCCCAGCCTTGGAAGTTTTCAGCGCGGATGTTGGCGCTTCAGTTCTGAATTTGTTGGAAAACGACCATCTATCAGATGGTCCCCGCAAAACCTCGCGCCTTCAATCTTTGCTCGGTGATGATAAGTCTCTCCTAACCGATTTGGTAGGAATCATGGACATCAATGAGTCGCGGAATTTTGCCCGCCGCTTGTTGGACTGTCCTGTCTTCGGTGAGTTAGAGAAAAAATCGCTCATGGCGCGGATCATCAGAGTTCGCCCGGAAACCGCGGAGCTTGTGAGTGGCGTAAATAGCAAACGCCCGGACGAAATTCTGCTAGTCTCATGGGAAAGCCTCGAGAAAAAGAAGGCCGAACTTGACGATCTCATTCGCAACAAGATCCCACAAAATCTCAATGATGTGAAAATCGCCCGCTCTTACGGCGACCTTCGCGAGAACTTCGAATACAAGTCTGCCAAGGATCTTGAAAAATATTTGGCACATCGCCGCAACGCGCTTGAAAAGGAAATCAGCAACTCCCGCGGCACGGATTTCAAGGGCTCGGACGCTGCAAAAGTCAATATCGGCACCATCGTCACCCTAACGGATGTCGCAGGAAAGGAACTCGTCATGACCGTGCTCGGCGCATGGGATTCAATTCCGGAGACCAAAACGGTTTCTTATCTATCCGAAGTCGGGAAGGCCCTCGTCGGCCGCGAACCGGGCGAAACCGTGCAAGTGCGTGACGAAGTCTCAGAAGCGATGGAAACTCTAACGATTCGCTCGATCCGGCCCTTCAATCCCTAAAAGTCTCAAAACCCTCCTTACCTAACAAAATAGAAACCATTATGGACTATACCACCATTGTTGAAATCCGCGGCCGCGAAGTCATTGATTCCCGTGGCAATCCTACCGTCGAAGTGGATGTGCATCTCGAAGGCGGTGCCATCGGCCGTGCCGCAGTGCCGTCTGGCGCATCTACCGGCGAAAACGAAGCTGTCGAACTTCGCGATGGCGACAAGTCCCGCTTTCTTGGTAAAGGCGTGCTCAAAGCGGTTGAAAACGTCAACGCCGTCCTCGCTCCTGCGCTGCTAGGCTATTGCGCCACTGAGCAAGCGTCTATCGATGCCGCCATGATCGCGCTCGATGGCTCTTCCACCAAAAAAGTTCTCGGAGCAAATGCCATCCTCGGCGTTTCTCTCGCGGTCGCAAAGGCAGCAGCATCCCAACTCGGCGTGCCGCTTTATAAATACCTCGGCGGCCCTAACGCCAAGGTGCTGCCCGTCCCAATGATGAACGTCATCAACGGCGGTGCCCACTCGGACGCCCCTATCGACTTCCAGGAATTCATGATCGTGCCCATCGGCGCGCCGACTTTCCGCGAGTCGCTCCGCTACGGTGCCGAAGTTTTCCACTCGTTGAAAAAAGTTCTCCACGATCGCGGCCTCTCCACTGCCGTCGGCGACGAAGGCGGTTTCGCTCCCAAGCTCGACGGTGTCGAGGACGCGATGAAGGTTCTCTGCCAAGCCATCGAACAGGCAGGCTACAAGGTCGGTGAAGACATCGCCTTCGCCCTCGACGTCGCCTCCTCCGAGTTCTTTAAAGATGGAAAATACGTTTTCAAAAAAGGTGACGGCTCCGTACGCTCCGCCGCCGAACTCGTCGATTTCTACGCCGACCTCCAGAAGCGCTATCCGATCATCTCCATCGAAGACGGCTGTGCCGAAAACGACTGGGACGGTTGGAAAATCATCACCGACAAACTCGGCAAGACCACCCAACTCGTGGGCGATGACCTATTCGTCACCAACGTCGATTTCCTCAGCAAAGGCATCAAGCTCGGTGTCGCAAACTCGATTCTCGTCAAGGTCAACCAAATCGGTTCCCTCACCGAGACCTTCGATGCCGTCGAACTCGCCAAGGAAAACAGCTACACCGCCGTGCTCAGCCACCGCTCCGGTGAAACGGAAGACAGCACCATCGCGGATCTCGCCGTCGCCACCAATTGCGGGCAAATCAAGACGGGCTCCATGAGCCGCTCCGACCGTGTTGCGAAATACAACCAGCTTCTTCGGATCGAAGAAGAGCTTGGTGATGACGCCGTCTTCGGCATCAAAAAGCTCAAAGTGCTCAACAAATAAAGTGATATAGGCATGCCTGCCTGTTCTCCTCGAATCAACAACGGCGGATCTCGAAAGGGCTCCGCCGTTTTCATCTGAAAAACCCGTCCACCAAGTCTCTTCTCGGCTTCACCTCCGCCGCTGGCTAAACCCCGCCCATCACAAGGCCCTTCCCGATGGCGGTCTCCAAATCCCTTGATAAGCACTTCAAACGATTTATCAGTATGCAACCCATGGTTTCACCGCAAAAATGCCGCTGATTTCCCGATCGTTCCCTGCCCTTGAGTCATGGCGATCGTATGTCGTCGCTGCGTGTCTATTTGTATTTCCTAACGGTGCCCAAGCCGTAGTTCCGACTGCGCCTAGCAATCTGTCGATTTTCATTAAGAAGGCGGCCACGTCCCATACCTATGCCGCTTTGTGGACGGACACCTCAAATGATGAAACAAGTTTTGCCGTTGATGTGCGTGTCGGACCTGGGGCCTTTAACGTAATCGCCACGTCAGTCGCCAATACAACCGGTGTTTTGTTTAGTCTGACCAGTCCACTCACGACCGGCACCACGATTCAGTATCGGGTCCGTGCCCTGAATGCCTCGGGAACGTCCTTGGCTTCCAATTTGGTGTCGTTTGATATTCCTGCCGATTCCTTCGCCCCTCCTGCAACGGCAACCGCCACTGCAGTTAGCGAGAGCGTAATCAACGTTGCTTGGACTGATAATTCGACCACTGAAGACGGGGAAGAGTTCGAGATTAGCTCGAATGGCGGCGCAACTTTCACGAAATTGGTCGATAGTCTTTTTTACCAGAAAAAGTCGGCTGACATCACAGGATTGACCCCGGGGATTATTTATAAATTCAGATTGCGAGCCTACAAAGAAGGCACACCGCGCACTTACACCGCTTATTCTGCTGTTGCGTCAATGACGACGAAGGATACATTCACCAGCCGAACCTATCAGCCGATCACCCTGGGGGTCGCGTTTTCCTATCAGGCTACGGTCTCCACTGGTTTCGCACGCAGTTCCTGGAGCATCACCGGATTGCCTGCCGGTCTGACATTCAATAGCACGACAGGCATCGTCTCCGGAGTGCCCACGGTCACTGGGGTTTTCACCTGTCCCATGACGGCGACATTTGCGAACGGCTGGACAACTAACAGCTCGTTGACTTTGCGCATCGTTCGGAATGCTGCGGTCCCCGTGGTCAGTGCATCCATCTCCGGGCAAACTCTGCTAGCCGGTGGGAATGTGTCGATCCCGCTGACGGACAAATTCGCCGACCCAGACTCCGAGTCCGCCGTGCGGTTGACGACGAATTTGGGAGTGATGGACTTCATTCTCTACAGCACCGCCACGCCGCAGACGGTGGCGAATTTCCTTGGCTACGTGAATAATGTGAGCAGCAGCGGCAATTATAACGGTGCTGTTTTTCATCGCTCGGTTTCGGGATTCATCGTGCAGGGTGGAGCTTTCAAAACGCTGTCTGCGCCCAATAACTTTTCAGTCACCACCACGACTGCTTCCCCGGCGAACGAGCCGGGGATTTCCAATCTGCGCGGGACGGTCGCGATGGCGAAACTTGGAAGCGACCCTAACAGCGCAACCGATCAATTTTTTGTAAACCTCGCCGATAACAGCAGCAACCTGGACAATCAGAACGGCGGCTTCACTGCGTTTGCTAGAGTCGCGGGTAATGGCATGGCCGTCGCAGATGCCATCGCCGGACTGCCGAATGCGACGTACAATGTGAATTTGGGTGGAACCTCCTCAAGCATGGATAACTGGCCACTCACCAGCGCCAGTCCGGCCATGGATATTTCCAAAGTCGTCGTCATCACTTCTGCGGCACCTGTCGCAGTGCTCAGCCACAGTGTGACAGGAAATACGAATCCAAGTGCTGTTAGTGTATCGGTTAGTGGCGGAAATCTACAGATCAATGGCCTCCTCGGTGGCCAAAGTAACGTGACCGTGACAGCCACCGATCTGGATGGAAATGCCGTTTCACAAACGTTTTCGGTCACCGTCAATCAATCGCCCATGTTCACGAGTTCGGCACCCACGGCCACCAGTGATGCGGGCATCGCCTACAATTTTTCCTGCACTGCGGGTGGATTTCCTGCGCCATCATTCACGATTTCATCAGGAGCTTTGCCAACAGGGCTGGTGATCAACAGCAGCGGTGTCATTTTTGGCACTCCCAGTGTTGCGGGTGTTTTCACGGGAACCATCGCTGCGACTAACAGTATTGGCACGGCGACACAGAACTTCACTATCACCATTTACTCCACGCTTGCGAATTGGGCAGCGGGTCAGAACCTTTTCGGAACGGATGCCTATCCCAATGCGGACCCCGATCACGATGGCCACAGCAACCTTGAAGAGTTCGCGTTCTTTACCAATCCGAACATCTCTAACAATTCTCAAATACCTTCGTTCGCGTTGGCTGCAGTGTCTTTCGTCAAATACGGAGAAATCACTTTCCCTGTGAGGAAATTTGCTCCTAGTCTAACATATGCAGTGGAGACTTCAGACTCATTGAGCGCGACCGCGTGGGCCCCCCGTTGGACCTCATCCGATGGATTTGGAGTTGCGGCCGTCACTTCGGCGTTGGATCAGGCGGACCGCACGATCATTACGGTGCGTGACTCAGTGTCTTCTGCTTCGGCCAGCCGTCGATTCATGCGGGTGAAAATCGCGGGTCAATGAAGGGTGGTCGGGGCTCTGCCCAGCGGTATCTATCAAATACTTGCTAGATTTGTCGGATCATCGTTTCCCCCGCAATCAGGGCCGGGATCTCAGGCGAGTGGCGCATTTACGTTTTTTTTACGCTTTTACCCCGTGCCTTAACTTCGTGGATCGATTTTTCGTGGCACCTTGAGATCACCAACAGACAACCACATGAATGATCTCATCTACATCGCCGTCATTATTGGCTTCTTCCTTCTCGGTGCGCTCTATGCACGGTTTTGCGAAACGCTCTAACTTCAGCATCCCATGGAAACCATCCTCATCGGAATCATCGCTCTATTGCTCATTGGCTACCTTATCGTCGCCATGATCCACCCAGAAAAATTCTAACTTACGCCCATGCATACGAACGACTGGCTCCAACTCGCACTCTTTATCGGGCTGCTCGCACTGATCACCAAACCGATCGGCATCTATCTGACCAAAGTGCTCGATCACAAAGGGAAAACTTGGCTCGACCCGCTCATCCGGCCTTTTGAAAAAATCACCTATCGCCTAATGGGCGTGGATGCCTCGAAGGAATACGGATGGAAAGGCTACACCGTCGCCATGCTGGTTTTCAGCGCCGTGGGTGTGCTTTTCACTTACGCGATTCTCCGCCTGCAAAACATCCTCCCGCTCAATCCGCAAGGACTGCCCGGTCTCAGTCCGGCGCTCGCCTTCAATACGGCTGTTAGTTTCACCACCAACACCAACTGGCAGAGTTACGGCGGTGAGAGCACCATGTCGTATTTCTCACAGATGGTCGCGCTGACCATCCATAACTTCACCTCCGCCGCTGTCGGTATCGCTATCGCCGCGGCGCTCGTTCGTGGGATTTCACGCCACTCCGCGACGACTTTGGGAAATTTCTGGGTCGATCTGATCCGCACCACTTACTATCTATTACTGCCGCTTTGCCTCGTTTTCGCGGTCTTCCTCGTTTCCCAAGGCACCATCCAGAATTTCAAAGCCTACGACACCGCGAAACTCGTCGAGCCGATAGGCGAGCTCACTACCCAGACCATCGCCCAAGGTCCGATGGCCTCGCAAGCCGCGATCAAAATGCTCGGCACCAATGGCGGCGGCTATACCAACGCCAACTCAGCCCAGCCATTCGAAAATCCCACGCCTCTATCCAATTTCATCCAGATGCTTTCGATCTTCGCCATCGGCAGCGGGCTCACCTGGTATCTCGGAAAATCCACGAAAAACCAGGCCCACGGCTGGTCGATCTGGACCGCGATGATGATTCTTTTCACCATCGGTGTGCTCGCCTGTTGGTGGGCGGAAGCACATGGAAATCCGATTCACCAGGCACTCGGCATCGTTGCTTCCGATGGTAACATGGAAGGCAAGGAAGTCCGCTTCGGCATCTTCAATTCGTCGCTCTTCGCCACGATCACCACCGCCGCCTCCTGCGGCGCGGTCAACTCCATGCACGACTCCTTCACCGCCATCGGCGGATTGGTGCCGCTGTTCATGATCGAGCTGGGAGAAGTTGTTATTGGCGGTGTCGGTGCGGGACTCTATGGAATGTTAGTTTTCGTAGTGCTCGCCGTTTTTATCGCCGGACTCATGGTCGGTCGCACGCCGGAATACCTCGGAAAAAAGATCCAGGCCTTCGATGTGAAAATGTCGATGCTTGCCCTACTCGTCCTCACCGCCAGCATACTCGGTTTCACCGCCTGGGCTGCTGTTAGTGGTTGGGGACAAGCCGGACTTAATAACGCCGGCCCTCATGGATTCAGCGAAATCCTCTACGCCTACAGCTCAGCCACCGGCAACAATGGTAGCGCCTTCGCCGGTCTAACTGCCAATCCCGCCAACGGCGATCCTCACTACAATGTCACCCTCGCCATTGCCATGTTGATCGGTCGTTTCCTGATGATCGTTCCCATCATGGCGCTCGCCGGTTCGTTGGTGAAAAAGAAAATTGCCCCTCCCAGCGCAGGCACCTTCCCGGTTTCCGGCACGCTGTTCACCATTTTGCTGCTAGGCACCGTCCTTCTCGTCGGTGCGCTCAATTTCCTCCCAGCCCTCGCGCTCGGACCCATCGTCGAACACTTCCTGATGCTCAAAGGCCAGCTCTTTTAATCACAATCATGTCCCACTCCACTCCATCACTTTTCGACAAATCGATCATCGTCCCTGCGATCGGCGATTCGTTCCGCAAGCTCGATCCGCAGCTCATGATCAAGAATCCGGTCATGTTCGTCACTCAGATCGGCGCGGTGCTGACAACCATCTCGATCTTCACCTCCGCCACTGATAGAGGCTTTGTCCTGCAGCTCGCTGTCTGGCTTTGGTTCACCGTGCTCTTCGCAAATTTCGCGGAAGCCGTCGCCGAGGGCCGGGGAAAAGCCCAAGCCGACAGCCTTCGCAAGGCCCGCAAGGATACCATGGCACGCCGTTTGCGCGGTGATAAAGAGGAACTCGTCGCTGCTCCCGTTTTGGAAAAGGGCGATCTCGTGGTCTGCGAAACCGGCGATATCATCCCCGCCGACGGTGACGTGGTGCAAGGCATCGCAAGTGTCGATGAAGCTGCCATCACCGGCGAATCCGCTCCCGTCATCCGCGAAAGCGGCGGCGACCGCAGCGCTGTCACCGGTGGCACCCGCGTCATCAGCGACCGCATCGTCATCAAGATCACTTCGGAAAAGGGCAACACCTTCCTCGACCGCATGATTTCGATGGTGGAAGGAGCGAAGCGCCAAAAGACGCCTAACGAAATCGCGCTCACCATTCTTCTATCAGCCCTGACGCTCATCTTCCTGCTCGTCGTGATGACCCTGAAACCCTTCGGCACCTATGCAGGAATCAACTTCACCATCCCGGTCCTCGTAGCTTTGTTAGTCTGCCTCATCCCCACCACCATCGGCGGCCTGCTCAGCGCCATCGGCATCAGCGGCATCGACCGCCTCATCCGCCGCAATGTCATGGCCACCAGCGGTCGCGCCGTGGAAGCGGCAGGGGATATCGATGTCTTGATGTTAGATAAAACGGGCACCATCACCATCGGCAACCGCATGGCCTCCGATTTTGTTCCCGCTCCAGGAGTCACCGAACAGGAACTCGCCGATGCGGCCCAACTCGCGTCCCTAGCAGACGAAACTCCGGAAGGCCGCAGCATCGTCGTGCTGGCCAAGGACAAGTTCAACATCCGCGCCCGTGAAGTTGCGCATTCTCACGCCACCTTCGTCCCCTTCACTGCCCAGACCCGCATGAGCGGCGTGGACATCGACGGCCGCAGTGTCCGCAAAGGTGCCGCCGAATCCGTCAAACAATGGGTCGAACAGCAAGGCGGCATTTATCCTGTCGATGTCCAAAAGGCCGTGGAAGCTGCTTCCCGCGCCGGACGCACGCCACTCGTCGTTGCCGACGGCCGCAAGGTGTTAGGCGTCGTCGAACTGAAAGACATCGTCAAAGGCGGTATGAAAGAACGCTTCGCCCAGCTTCGCAAAATGGGCATCCGCACCGTGATGATCACCGGTGACAATCCCATGACCGCCGCCGCCATTGCGGCCGAAGCGGGTGTCGATGATTTCATGGCCCAAGCCACGCCCGAGGACAAACTCAAGCGCATCCGCGACGAACAGGCCGCGGGCCATCTCGTCGCCATGACCGGCGACGGCACCAACGACGCGCCCGCTCTGGCCCAGGCCGATGTCGGTGTGGCGATGAACACCGGCACTCAGGCTGCCCGCGAGGCCGGCAACATGGTGGACCTCGACAGCAACCCGACGAAACTCATCGAGATCGTGGAAATCGGCAAACAACTCCTAATGACCCGCGGTTCCCTAACGACATTCTCGATCGCCAACGACGTTGCCAAGTACTTCGCTATCATTCCGGCGATGCTCATGGTCACTTTCCCCGCGATGGCGGCGCTCAATATCATGAAACTGGGCTCGCCCCAAAGCGCGATCCTCAGCGCGATCATCTTCAATGCCCTCGTCATCGTCGCACTCATCCCGCTCGCCCTCAAAGGCGTGCCTTACAAACCGCTGGGAGCCGTCGAAGTCCTCCGCCGAAATCTGTTAGTCTATGGTCTAGGCGGCTTGGTTGTTCCCTTCATCGGGATCAAAGCCATCGACCTCGTCATCACCACCCTTCAACTCGCCTGATATGAAAAACATCTTTTCCGAAATCCGTCCCGCCATCGTTTCCACGTTGATATGGCTGGGATTCTGTCAAGTTGATATAGTTCTTTTTTCCTATCATTTTGATGGGTTCGATTTGGATTAGTAACAATAGAGTAGAAACGAGGAGCGGGGCGGGTGATGCGATTTCGCGCAGACGGGTATGC
>JANXMQ010000207.1 GCA_025354565.1 Akkermansiaceae bacterium | reverse complement strand
GAACATCCTCAACGGTGTCTCCTGCGGCTAGGAACTCCATCACCGTTTGCACCGTGATGCGAGTCCCCCTCACCACAGGGCGTCCATTGCAGATCGCCGGATCAATCGTGATTAAATCCTTCATGAGCAAACTATGGGGATGGTGGAGGGGGATTGCAAGCCGGGCGATGGCGTGTTTTTCCGCCTTGAATCAGGTCACGCATTTTAACTTACCGGCATTTCACGCCGTCCAGGGCTGCACTTCCTGGCGGAGGGCATCGCCTTTTCGCGGTCAGCGCGCATAAATTTGTAGTCGAGTTGGAGATTGATTCACTGGCCGGGAGTGCTTGGGTTTTTAAGAATCAAAGCGTGGGCATTCTTGCAGGCACCTTCTTCAGTTCGATAAAATGTAGGCAGGATGCCTACTGCCCCATCATTTTTACTCCAGAGTGCAGCGGGGGGATTTTTTCATGGCGGTGGCTCAGTTCACGGTCAAAAGCCGGACTTCAAGGCCATCGATACGGCGAAAATGAGCTTCATCCCGTGGGCCGACCAGGACTCCGCATCCCAAACAGCGTGCGGTTGCTGCCACGGCGATGTCGTTTTGAGGAATCATCGTTCCGCTTTGGGTCAACTCGGCAAAGATGTCGGCATGATGTTCGGCGGTTTCGGCAGTGAACGGCTCGACCCCAATCACGCGTCGCAAGGCTTCGAGTCGCGCCATCCGGCGGGTGGCGCGGGCGACGGAATCGGCCAGGCGGACGCCAGCCAATGCTTCTGCCCAAACCACGGCGGGCATCACCAGCTCCTCGCTGTCGTCGAGGGCGAGGGTTCGTCCGTCATTCTGGGCTCGTTCCCATGCCACCAGCGCGGAAGTGTCGAGAATCAGGCCCATGGATTGACGGCGGGTTGATCGGCCTCGTTCACCTTTTCCAGATCATCTGCGAACGAAGGGTCGCGTGGAAGACGTGCCACGGCGGACAGCAATTCCCCCCATGTGGCGCGACGGGATCCGCTGGCTGGTGAGAGTTCGGCGATCGGTTGGTCGTTCTTGGTGAGAAGGAAATGCTCGCCCTTGTGTTTCACTCTTGCGAGGTAGTCCCCCAAATGGCGCGCCGCGTCGGTTGTGCTGATGGTAGTGGCAGGCATACAGATAGTTGTAATTTACAAAGTTCCGAAAATCAAGGTCCGTTATGGGGCGGGGAAAGGAATGGTTCTAGAGAGGCCAAGGGGGAATCAGGAAATCCTCGCGGAGAAGCTCGCCAGGATGGATGGGAGCGTGTGTTTTCATGTTGGATTCACTGGTAAATCGACGATTTCAACTTCATGGCGGTGGAGAGGTCAAGCGGGAGGGAGACCGGCAGGCGGTGACGTCCGAAGCGGCGGTAAATGGAAAAGTCGCGGTGGTCGGTGGTGATGATTTTCGCGTTGCGATGGATTTCGGACAAGACGACGAGTGAAGCGTCCGCCGCATCCACGCGGTCGTATTTCACCATCAACTCCTGAGTCCGCTCCGGATGCCAGGCCCATGGACGAAGCAATTGGAACGCCCCCACTCGAACCAGACCCAGCAGGGCGTGGACGGGTTGGGTATTGCCTCCCAGATGCCAACACGTCTCGCCGAGCACAATCTCGGTGGTGTGAGCGGTCCGCAGACGGCGGAGGGTATTACCATTTTACAGGAAGATCGATGTGAAATTTCCCGGTATCGAAAGCGTCAGCTTCGACTAAATTCTTGAGGTTGCTTGCGGCTCCCGGATGCGTCATGAATGGCGGCCATGACGGGTCGGGAAATACGAGAGGCGCTGCTGCACGCCGGGGTGATGCCGAGCAAGCAACTTGGGCAGAATTTCCTGATCGATCCGAACATGGCGCGGTGGATCGTGGCGCAGTTGGAAATCACGGCGGATGATGCGGTGGTGGAGGTGGGGCCGGGTACGGGAGCATTGAGCGAACATCTGGTGGGGCAGGTGCGGCGGTTGATTTTGATCGAGTTCGATGCACGACTGGCGGAGGCGCTGAAGGAACGGTTCCGCGAGGAGCCGAGCGTGGAGGTGCATCATGCGGACGGCGCGAAATTCGACGGCAGGACGCTTTTCAAACATCGCCCGCTGAAATTTTTAGGAAATCTGCCCTACTCGTGCGGCGGGGCGATTTTGAAAAATCTGCTCAGTCGGCCGCATCCGTTCGCCCGGGCGGTGATCATGTTGCAGAAGGAAGTGATCGACCGGCTGGCGGCGCAACCGGGGACCAAGGACTACGGCATCCTCTCGCTGCGGACTCAGGCGAACTGGGAGGTGAAGCCGCTGCGGACAGTGCCGCCGGACGCGTTTTACCCGCAGCCGAAGATCGACTCGACAGTGGCGGTGCTGACGCCGCGGACCAGCGGGCTGCCGGTTTTCGATTACCGCTTGTTCGACGAACTGATCCGCCGGGGCTTCGCACAACGGCGGAAGCAGTTAAAAAAACAACTACCGGATGGACCGCCGTGGGAGAAAACCACCAGTCTGTTAGGAGTGAGTGCCACCGTGCGCGGCGAGGAACTAACACTTGCGCAATGGGTCGATCTAACACGCGCCTACGATCCTCATCCGCTCATGGACGTGCCACAGAAAGCGGGGGAAATTTTCGACGTGGTGAATGCCAATGACGAGGTGATAGGCACGGCGACCCGAGCCGAAGTCCACGCGCAAATGCTGCTCCACCGCGCAGTGCATGTGTTCGTTTTCAACAAACGGGGCGATCTGTTATTGCAAAAACGCTCGCTGCTCAAGGATCTCTGTCGCGGACTCTGGGACTCCAGTGTTTCCGGGCATTTGGACGCCGGCGAGTCTTATGACGCTGCGGCAGTTAGAGAACTCGCCGAGGAAATGGGGATCACTATGGACTGTCCGCCGGAGGAAATCGCCCGCCTCACGCCCTGCCCGGAAACCGGTTGGGAACACGTCCGGCTCTACCGTGCCCGCCACGATGGAAACATCCGCTTCCCGTCCGCCGAGGTGGAGGCAGCACTGTGGTTTCCGTTAGGTGAAATCGCCGCCTGGGTCGCGGGCAGACCGTCCGATTTCGCTCCAGGCTTTTTGAAGTGCTGGGAAAAATTCAACTCACTCTGATTCATGAAACCTGCTCTAACATTACTGGCGATCTGCCTGTCCTTCACGTCCTGTCAAAAAAACCAGCCGGAGCGTCTCGGCTATCAAATCATTTCAACCCGCCCTCACGACGCCACCGCCTACACCCAAGGCCTGCAACTCATCGGCGGCCGCCTGTTTGAAAGCGCGGGTCAATATGGCGAGTCCACCGTCCGCGAAATCGAACCGACCACCGGCAAGGTCCTGCGCAAGCGCCCGCTCGCGAAGACGGTCTTCGGCGAGGGATTGAGCGTCATCGGCAAGGAAATGTGGGTGCTCACTTGGAAGGAAAACACCGTCTATGTCCTCGAACCCGATACCTTCAAACCGATCCGCACCCACACCTATCAGGGCGAGGGCTGGGGACTTACGACTGATGGCACACAGCTCGTCATGAGCGACGGCACCAGCGATCTGAAATTCATCAACCCCAAGGATTTCTCCATAACGAAAACCCTGACGATCAAGGACGGCAACAGCAAGGTGAGCAATCTCAACGAACTGGAATGGATCGACGGACAGATTTTCGCCAACATCTACCAGACCGACCGGATCGCCCGGATTTCACCCGAGAGCGGCCAAGTCACCGGCTGGCTCGATCTCGCAGGCTTGAAAAACCAACTCACCCGGCCAAATCACGCCGACGTTCTGAACGGCATCGCTTACGACCAAGCTTCCGGCAACCTCCTCGTCACCGGGAAATATTGGCCGCAGATGTTTGAAATCGCCGTCTCGAAAAAATAGCCGCACTTGGCTTGCCTCCCCCCCGCTCTCGTTTAACTTCCGCCGCCGATGCCCCTGCCCGATCCCAGTCTCGAACCCGCCATTCGTGATCCCAAAAAGCTCCGCAACACGGCATTCGTCTTGGTCGGAATCATTTTCCTCGGCGGCTGGCTGGTGCTTAAGGCCTACGATAACTGGTCGCTCCAACAAGCCCCTGACGAACGCCCAGCTATTATCTACCGCATTACTCCCGAACGCGACCTGCGGATGCTGCGTCAAGATGGAAAAATCGTGAATCTCGTCGATCTTCGCGGAAATGTCGTCGCCATGAACGTGACCAGCCTGCGCGATCCGCAAGCAGCGGAACTCAGCATGGGCGTGATGAAACGGCTCGCAGAAGCCCGCGCTGGGAGCAAGGATTTCAACCTCATCACCCTCATCGTCGATCCCCTGCCCTCGGACCAATTGCTCAAGAGTCTTGAGGAAAACGCGACCGCCAATGCTATCAAATTGCCCCAATGGTGGCTCGGCAGCAATGAGCCGAAGACCTTGCACAAGTTCATCAAGAACGAACTCAAGGCCACGCTCTATCCGAACGAACTGAAAGGCAAATGGGAGTATGATTCAGCCATCATTCTGATCGACAAAAACGGCCACATCCGCCGCGCCGTCGTGCCGCAGAAAAAAGGCGGGCCACCCTACATCGCCACATTTGATTTCGAGCAAGCCGCTGGCTGGGATGCGAAAGGCGCGAAAACCGGCACCTCTAACACCAACGTCGCCGAGCTTGAAATCCTCCTCGGCAAGACCATCGACAAGCTCCTCGCCGAACCCTACCGCCCGTAATGAAACGCAATACCACCATCGCCCTTTTCTACTCCGCCGTTGCCATCATCTGCATCGGCGTCATCAGCATTTCGATGTGGCTCGCCAAGGGGCTAAACGCACCCTATCAGGCCCCCGCGATCAACACCGGCAAGGAAACCGCGCCGCAGTGGTTTGAGATCGCCAAAGATCTGCCCGCCATCAATCAGGACAAGCAACCGGTGAAACTCTCCGACTTGCGCGGCAAGGTCTGGGTCGTCGCCGAGTTCTTCGCCGTCTGCCCGAACTGCGCCGTCCGCAATGGTGCGGAACTCCGCAAAATTTACGACGAGTTCAAAGACAACCCGGATTTCCATATTACCTGCATTTCCATCGACCCGGAAAACGACAACCCGGATAAACTAGCCGACTACGCGAAAGCCATCGGCGCAGACACGAAAAACTGGTGGTTCCTCAACGCTGGCGACACCAAAACCACGCATGACTATCTGGAACACGAATTGAAATTCTTTGGTGTCCGCAACCGCACCGAACCGCTAGATGTCGAGACCAACGGCAAGTATGCCCACGACCTCGGGTTCATCCTTGTGGACCGCGATTTCAAGGTCATCGGCAAATGGCCGCTCGCCGATGCCCGCTCCGAGGAAGGCAAAAAACTCGACCCGAATCTCTATCAAAAACTCAAGGACGAACTCTTCGCCCGCATCCGCCAGGAACTTGATAAAAACAAATCCCCCGGCATCTGATGGACAGCGAACGCAAGCAATGGCTGGCCCGCACGCCGCAGGATACGCTTTCAAAAAAACTCGGTATCGCGGCGTGGATTTTATCCACCGTCGTGCTGCTGTTAGTCGTGCTGATGCAGAAAATCAAAGTGCCACTGCCCGTCGGCTGGTCCACCGATTTCCTGCCACCCATCCATGCCGGATTGAACGCCGTCACCGCCGTGGTGTTGTTAGTTTCGCTGAGTTTCATCAAACTCGGCCAAGTGAAACTCCACCGCACGACCATGGTGCTGGCGATGATTCTATCCATCATTTTCCTGCTGTGTTACGTGGCCTATCACATGACCCATGAAGCCACCCACTACGGCGGCACCGGCCCGCTAAGGACCGTCTATTTTATCCTGCTGATCACCCACATCACCCTCGCTGCGGTGAGCCTACCGTTCATCCTGTTCACCTTCATCGCCGGCTGGACCAACCGCTTCACCGCCCACCGCAAGCTCGCCCGCTGGGTATTTCCCATGTGGCTCTGCGTCGCCATCACCGGACCAATCTGTTATTGGATGCTGCGGCCGTATTATTGAATGTAAAAATGACGGGAAATTCATGGGCAATGATTCACATATTCCCGATTGTCCTTTCTGACTCATCCGCTAACCTGAAAAAAGTTCCGCCACCGGTATCTTAAACACCCATCATTCATGGCCAGCCAACTCCAGCGACCCTCCGGCAAACGCGTGCTCCTCATGGGCACCTGCCTTTGCGATGCCTTCTACGACGATGTCGCCCGCGCGACCGTCGAGGTGCTCGAACACCTCGGCGTGACCGTGGAATTTCCTGATAACCAAACCTGCTGCGGCCAGCCCGCCTTCAACTCCGGCGACTGGGTCGCATCACGGAAAGTCGCCCGCCACACGGCTTCGGTTTTTGCCGGAGAACAGCCCGTCATCGTTCCGTCCGGCTCATGCGCCGCAATGAATTTCCACGGCAACATCCTCCAGTTTGAAGAGAATCCGGATGCCGCCATCGACTCCCTCGCCCGCCGCACCTGGGAGGTCATGGACTTCATTGCCAACGGCTTGGGCATCACAAAGTGGCCCGGGAAATTCGCAGAACCCACCCGCATCGCCTTCCACCGCTCCTGCCACAGCCGCGGCACCGGCAGCGGTGAAGCGACGCTCGCTCTGCTGGCATCCATCGAAAACGCGATCATCACTCCCTTCGGCCAAGACGAGCAATGCTGCGGCTTCGGCGGCACTTTTTCCGTCACCTTCCCGCACATCTCCGGGCGCATGGGGTCGCTCAAGCTCGACCACCTCCTCGCCACCAAGCCCGATATCCTCGTCAGCGGCGACATGTCCTGCCTCATGCACCTCAACGGCCTCGCCGTCGCCCAAGGCCGCCCGATCAAGCATCTCCACGCGATCCAAATCTTACGCAACTCACTCCCATGATCGGCATCCAACCTATCGATCAATACGCCCGCGACATCTCGGACGAAAAGCAAGCCTCGGTCATCGACGGCTCGTCCAAGGGCACGGACAAGCGCTTTCACGTCCTCCATCACGACTACCCCGATCCCGACGCACTGCGGAAACTGGCGGCAGCCATCAAGGACCACACGCTCCACCACCTGGGCGAGTATCTCGAAAAAGCCGAAAAAGCCCTCATCCAGCGCGGCGTGAACGTCCACTTCGCCGCCACCGATGAGGACGCCCGCCAGACAATCCTATCCGTCCTCCGCCAGCACGGCGTCACCCAACTCACCAAGTCCAAATCGATGGCGGCTGAGGAAATTCACCTCAACCCGTTCTTGATCGAAAACGGCATCGAATGCCTCGAGTCCGACCTCGGCGAATTCATCATCCAGCTCGACGGCGACGAACCCTCGCACATCGTCAAACCCATCATTCACCTCAACCGCCGGGACATCGCCAAAACCTTCCTGCGCGAAGGCATTGCCAACGATTACAACGACGATCCGGAAACCATCACCCGCCGCGCCCGCGTCCACCTTCGCGAGAAATACATGGTCGCCCAAGCCGGCATCACCGGTGCCAACTTCGTCTGTGCGGACACCGGTCGCCTCACGCTCGTCACCAATGAGGGAAATTCCCGTTTTGGCATGGCACCTGTGCCGGTCCACATCGCGCTTATCGGCATCGAGAAAATCATTCCTCAGGAAAAGGATCTCGCCGTCTTCCTCAACCTGCTAGGCCGCTCCGCCACCGGCCAGCAACTCACCGTTTACACCGAGTTCATCAACGGCCCGCGCTCCGCAAATCAGCCGGACGGCCCCGAGCACATGCACGTGGTCTTCATGGACAACGGCCGCACCGACGTGCTCGCCTCGAACTGCAAGGAAATCCTCCGCTGCATCCGCTGTGGCGCCTGCCAGAACGTCTGCCCGGTCTATCGCCAAGCCTCCGGCCACGCTTACCGCTCGCCCTACGGCGGCCCCGTCGGCGCGGTGCTTTCTCCCCTGCTCTTCGGCAGCCGCTTCCCGGAATTTGCCGATCTGCCAAAAGCCTCCTCGCTCTGCGGTGCCTGCAACGAGGTCTGCCCCGTGGACATTCCAATCCCCGATCTGTTACTACGCCTGCGTGACAAGGCAAAACGCGAATCCGTCCCCTCCGCCGGGGCCATCCCGATGTCACCCTTCGCCACCCTCGCCACCTCCCCCTCGCTCTGGCGCACCGCGATGACCATGAGCAAGGCGATGAACCACCTGCCGATCCAAGTCGCACCAATCAAACCGCTGCAAGATTGGTTAGGCCAACGCACCCTCCCCGACTCCCACGGCGGAGATTTCAGAAAATGGATGAAGGAGCGAAAGAAGGATAGGAGTTAGAAGTTATTGGTCGAGTATCCTGCTAGAGCACCCCACCCGGAAAGCCCCCACCAGAATCCGACTGATAGACGCACGCGGAACCGGAAAATCCTTGTGAAATCAACGAATTCCGTCAAGCCTACCGCAGTTGAATTGACTGGATATCACTGCCGGACATGATAGGAATTCAACTGTTGTGCAGAAAAAATAATATGACAGACGCAAACTTCTACGACCAACTACGTCAGAAACTTAACACATGGGCAGCATCGAAAGATGGGCAGAAGTCCAAGTGGGTGGACTACATCTTGTTTCTACCTGATTTCGCCTACCTTCTGGGAGCACTTCTTCTTGATCCCGAGATACCAGCAAAGCACAAAGCTAAGTTGGGGATGGTTATAGCTTACATCATCAGTCCTCTTGACCTTCTTCCGGAGGGCATCATCGGACCTGCCGGATACGCAGACGACATAGCGCTTGCTGCTTACGTGATTAACCAACTGCTGAATCAGGTCGATAATGAGATTGTATTGAAGCATTGGAGGGGAGATGGTGATTTGCTCGAAGTCGTTCGACACATCATCGAAGTGACCGACCAGATGGTTGGGAGCGGACTGTGGAAGAAGATCATGGCGATGTTCAAAACCAAGTGAGATTCGCTGATGAAGCACATCGATCCATTTTGGGCGCACTGGTTTGTCGGACTGTGTGACGGGGAAGCATCTTTCACCTATCGGAATACGACAAGGACGGACATGCCTGTAAGACCTCGCTTCAAGCTTACCCTTCAAGGCGACGACGAGATCGTCGCAGAAGCGAATGATGCCCTTTTTGGCGGTGGATACGTCCGTATTGATGAGGTTGTCGTCAGTAAGCGATCCACAGGCAAGTCCTACAAGAATCGAAGTGATTTGGATGTTACCGATAAGCGGCGACTTAGATTATTGGTAGATTTCTTCGACACGTATCCGTTGAGATCCCACAAGCGTCATGAGTTCCGCCTATGGAGAGATTTGGTCATGCTGTATTGTTCCTCGGAGGCCATCCCCCAGCCTGAGCGTATGAGAGAGATCGTTGTCGCACTGATTGCGGATCGCGACTCCGGGATGTCTAGGCGGGGAGCCGCTCGTCTAATGAATCCAAGAGCACAACAAGATTAGATGAGAAGGCAGCGGGCGGCGCTTGAGCGCCGTGCTAAAATCCGCCTGCCATGAAAAACATCATTCCTGCTATCACCATCGGTCTAGATCTCGGCGACAAGAAGCACGCCATCTGTGATCTCAACGCGGAAGGCGAAATCATCGACGAGCGCACGATCACCAACCACCGTGAAGCGCGGCGCAGGCTCTCAGAGAAGTATCCCGGTGCGCGCATTACCCACGAAGTTGGTACGCACAGCCCGTGGATAAGCCGGTTGCTTCAGGAGCTTGGCCATGAGGTTTTCGTTGCCAATCCCCGCAAACTCCGCGCCATCTATGCGAGCAGCCGGAAGGTGGAGCTTAAAGTCCTGCCTGATTGATGTTAATTTGTGAGCTACGAACCATCCTCGAACCCATTCAAATCGCTGAAGAATTTGACAGCAAGCCAGCTAACCAGTAAGCTTTCCGCATGAAAACTACGATTGATCTGCCCGCCGATCTGGTAAAGGAAATGAAGTTTCTGGCGGTTCATGAGGGTCGTAAGCTCAAGGATGTGGCAGCAGATTTGCTGAAACGGGGACTTGGTTCTGCAAATTCCTCCCCGTCAGTTTCCTCCCCGAGGAAAACGACGACCAAGCTGCCCTTGGTTTCATCGACCAATGCCGTGCCCGCCTCACGGATCAGCACGGCGGAGTTGATCACGCTCGAACAAGAGAACCGGCGTCAGAAATATCCCTGCGGTGTCGGCTTGGCGGATTGCCTGCTCGCGGCCCCTGCGGGTGCGCCCCCGATGACTCCTGAGCGGATCAAACAAATACTCGAGGAAACTCCATGAGCTGGCTGTTGGACGTAAATTTACTGCTCGCCAGCCGCTGGACCACTCATGCGGATCACGCAGCGGTGCGGGCATGGTTGGACGAGCAACCCGAGTTTCATACTACTCCCATCGTCGAGCTTGGATTCATGCGTGTGAGCCTCAGTCCCGGCTACTCCACCTCATGGCAAGATGCCCATCGTTCGCTGATCAGCCTCTATTCCCGCCCGGCCCATCGTTTCCTCGCCGACAATCTGAGCGCTACCAATTCGCCTGAATCGACTTACAAAGACACCACTGACGCGCATCTGGTTCGTCTCGCTGTTCGCCACGGGCTCATGCTCGCCACCCTGGACATGGCCCTGCTTGCGAAACCTTGGGCATCCGCTCATGCGTTCATCCCGATCCTTGGAACGCCATGACCTTGCCGCAAGAGGAGCATGAAAGCCAGCCGGGCCTCGCTGGACCGGATGCTCGTTCCCTCAAACCCCTCCCACCGTAGCCAGCCTCGGAAAAGCGGCCGCCGCTCTCGCAAAGAAAGTGGAACTGCACTTCGTGCCTGCTTGATGTCAATCCGTGGGCAACGACTCCATGCACTAGGAATTCTTGCCATCCAATCTCTCCTGATCTATCCTTCCGCCATGAGTGCCAGAGATGCCATCCTTGATGAAATCAAAACCGCACCTGAATCGCTGGTGCGGGAAGCGTATGATTTCATCCTGTTTCTCAAACGGCGGAGGGAACTTGAATCCGCTGGCGGAAAACCGTTGGCGGCCACCACTCCTCCTGATTTTCTGGCACGCCAGCATGCATTGTTCGGGAGTCGGGTGTTTCCTGATTCACAGACGATTCTGGATGAACTGCGAGCCGACCGCTACTAATGCGCTACTTCGATACCGGCGTCTTGCTGAAGCTCTATTTACCTGAGCCCCGCGCCGCAGATGCGGTTGCCTATGTGAATGCCAGCCACGGCAAGCCGCTCGTCAACGACCTGCACGAACTCGAAATGCGCTCTGCCCTGCGTCAAAAAGCGGGCCGCAGCGAACTCACCCAAACGGAGTGCGACGAATTGATCGCCCAAGTGGAATCCGACCTTACCACCGGCGTGTATGATCGGGTGACGGTTTCTTGGCCGGATGTCTTCGCCACGGCGGAAGCGCTTTCCGCCGCCCACGGCACCACAACGCTATGCCGCTCGTTGGACACTCTGCATGTGGCGTTGGCCTTGGAACTTGGTGCGGCGGAGTTTTGCACCTTCGACCTGCGGCAGTCACGCATGGCAAAAGCCGCAGGATTGACCGTCATTTCCTAATCCACCTCCATGAAATCGGACCGCCTATGCCTGTTAGTTGGAATCCCATCGATCAAACTGACCTCTCGCATGAAACAACCGGGCCTCGCTGGACCAAATAGTTGATCCATGAAACCCCTCCCTCACCGTGGCCAGCCTCGGAAAAGCCGCCACTGCTCTCGCAAAGAAAGTGGAACTGCACTTTGTGCCTGCTTGATGTGAATTTGAAAGCTACGACTCCATTCATTTTCTACTTCACGCCATCAAATGGGTTGCTAGTGTGGCGATACGGCACGGCTGGCCGAATCAGAACCGCTTCCCGAGCTCGATATAAGACCTTTCTGCTACTTGATCGGTGATTTCGTCTACTCAAACCGCGTCATCGGGCCGTTCTTGTCAATCGGAACGATAACATTCCTCAAATCAACGCCCGCCTATGGACCATGCTCATATTGTTCAAGCCGCTGATCTAGATCGCTATTGCCTGAGGCGGGAGAGCCAAGCGGCTATTCCCGAGTTGATCTTCTTGCTCGTCAAGCAGTCGGTCCCGCCACCTTTGGCATGCCGGATTCCCTACGGAGAATCTATCAACCAGCCCGGATGGGACGGAGTGGTCGAGATGGAACAGAGATTCCTTGAGTATGTGCCGGAAGGCATTTCTTACTGGGAGATTGGCACCGACGCCGATCCGCAGGACAAGGCTACCGAGGAATTCAGGAAACGGACCGCCATATTATCCGATGACGAACGGGCAAAATCGTCATTCGTCTTTGTCACTCCGCGTTCCTCCGCCTCAGGAGGATGGAGTGAACCGAAGCAAGCAAGATGGTTGAGAGCCCGAAAGGATAAAGGATGGAAACACATCCGCATAATTGACGGCGTCAAACTCGCGGACTGGCTTCGTGAATGGCCAGCTTTAGGCCGGGGGATGGCCAAGAAAATCGAATTGACCAAGTCATTGGGAGGAATGAGCACACCAGCCGAGCATTGGAATTTGCTGCTTTCCGAATCGACTTCGAATGACCCGCCCTTGCCCCCGAAACTTTTCACGACGGGCCGAAAGAACGCTTGCGAGGCTTTGCAATCGCTCTTCAATGGAAAGACGCAGAATTTAATGATGTTTGCGGAGAGTCCGCAAGATGTGGCGGACTTCGTTGCCAGCTTCCTTTTCACCCTTGATCCCGAAATATGCAGGGACTGGGCAAACCGTTGCCTTTACATCAAGGAGGAAGAGGCTTGGCGAAGTATTGCAGAAACAAGATCACCCCATGTGTTGGTCGCGGATCCTCGGCTCGGGCTGGAACTGGAAGAAAATGCGGATCTTCAGACCTTGGCTCGACGGAGGGGCCACGCCGTCATTATTCCCCTCTGTGGGGCGTGGTCGGGAGGGAACCCGGAAATTCTCAAGCTACAGAGTCCCTCGCGATCCCAGATTGAGGAAGTCTTGCGCGAGGTGGAATACTCTGAGGGGCGTGCCAGAGAGCTCGCCCGAGTAGGTGGAGACATGATTTCGGCTCTTCGACGCCATTTGAGAGGACTGGGTAACCTGCCTCCATATGCAACGTGGGAGAGTGCCACTCTCATTGCTCAAGCCGGACTTGCCGGCAAGTGGACTGGGACAAGCCCGGCAGACCGGGCGGCGTTGGAAAAGCTGCTGGGAAAAGCCTACGGGGAGTGGATCGAGAAATTGCGCCCTGATGCGTTGCGCTCGGACTCTCCCCTGATTCAACAGGAAGAGAAATGGCGCTTTCTTGCCAGAGGAGAAGCTTGGGACGCATTGGGCAACAGGATCACGGACGCAGATCTGGAACGATTCGAAGAAATGGCGGTTCTGGTGCTTGGTGAACGTGATCCTCAATTTGATCTTCCCAAAGAAGAACGCTATGCCGCCAGCGTTCATGGCAAAGTCCTTCAACATTCGAGGCAACTCCGGAAAGGGCTCGCGGAATCCCTAGCATTGCTCGGAAGCCGACCGCAGGCTCTGTCGTCATGTTCGACTGGCAAGGCCGATATCACGGCTCTTCTGATCGTTCGCAAACTGTTGGGCGAAGCCACTTGGGATCGCTGGGCAAGTTTGGATTCCCTGTTACCGCTTCTTGCGGAGGCCGCGCCAGACGAATTTCTCGATGCAGTCGAGGCCGCGTTGAAAAACCTGGAAACCACGCTTTTCCATCAAATTTTCGCTGAAGAAGGTGGGGGAATGATAGGCGGCGGAAACTACATGTGTGGCCTTTTGTGGGCATTGGAAACACTTGCGTGGGAGCCGGCTCACCTGTCCCGGGTCTCCGTGATCCTTTCCGACCTTGCTTCCATCGATCCCGGAGGAAACACGTCCAATAGGCCGGCAAATTCACTAACAGACATTTTTCTCCCTTGGCACCTTCAGACCGTAGCGCCATTCGAAAAACGTAAGGCTGCGGTTGCGACAGTTCTCCGAGAGCATTCTGACGTTGGTTGGAATCTTCTTCTGTCCTTGCTACCTCACAACCATGGATTTACGAGCGGTTGCAACCGGCCAACGTGGCGGGATTATATCCCTCACGATTGGAAGGAGGGAGTGCTCCTTACTGAATACTGGGAGCAGGTGACGGAGTATACGGAGTACGCGGTCCGCCTTGCGAAGAAACACGTCGACAAGTTGGGAGAGCTAATCGACCGGCTTTTAGATTTGCCACAGGCCGCCCATGAAAGTCTTTTGAGTCACCTCGGCTCCAGTGCAATTCTCCAACTTCCGGAGGACGAGCGACTTCCGCTGTGGGAAAAGCTGGATGGCATGGTCCGGCAACATCGGAAGTTCGCGGACTCAGACTGGGCGCTTTCAGAAGAGATTCTGGGGAAGATTGAGGTAGCAGCAAATGCTTTGGCTCCGAACACTCCAAAATTCAAATACCACCATCTGTTTAGTGATCGCGACTTCGATTTATACGACGAGAAGGGAGACTACGATGCACAGCGACGGCGGCTCGACGCGGCTCGACAAGCCGCCACCCAGGAAATTCTTAATAAAGGCTCTCTCGCCGAAGTGCTGGAGTTCGCAAACGAGGTAAAAGCCCCCTATGAAGTTGGCAGGGCCCTTGGTGCGATTGCTTCGGGCGAACGGGAAGACGAGGTTCTATCCGCTTTGTTGGCCGAACCTGCGGACAGTCCCGTGGAGCGGTTGGTAGCTGGATTTGTTTGGGTGAGATACTGGGAACGTCGGTGGGAATGGGTGGATGATGTGCTGGCAAGGGGATGGGAGGTCAATAAGAAGGCAGCCTTTCTGATTCGTTTGCCATTCCAGGATGAAGTTTGGAAACGCGTTACTGAGCATCTTGGCGGCCGCAATGAAGGACTCTATTGGGAACACGCGTGGGTGAACCCATATGGAACGGACCGCGATTTGACGGTGGCTACCGAGAAGCTTCTTCAGTTTGGCCGTCCAAGCCATGCACTTGCTTGCGTCGCGCGAACAACCGACAACGGGAATCATTTCAACGAGACACTTGCAACTCGTGTACTGCTCGCCGTGTTGGATGCGCCAACAGGCTGGGAGCGGTTGAGTAATTACGATACCGTCAATGTCATCACGAGGCTTCAGCAATCAGAATGCTCTGATAGAGAGGCGTTGTTCAAAATCGAATGGAACTTCCTCCCATGGCTCGATCGGTTTTCAAATGGATCACCTGTCACACTGGAGAAACAGCTAGCGGGCGACCCTGCCTTTTTTGCGGAAGTGGTTGGAGTGGTATACCGATCCAAAAATGGGGACGAGCGGCCTAAGGAAAAGCCGGATGAGCAAAAACGGGATCTTGCACGCAATGGTTACCGGCTTCTGAGTGAGTGGCGTTGGACGCCCGGAAAGCTCGACGATGGATCGTTTGATGTCGCCGTCTTTGAGAACTGGATTGCGGAGGCTCTCAGGATCACCCGATCAAGTGGACACTTGGAAGTGGCGCGGATTCAGATCGGCCACGTTCTCACGCGTGCTCCCAAAGATCCGGGTGGACTCTGGATTCACGAAGCCGTTGCCAAAGTCTTGAATCAACGCGACGCAGGAGAAATGAGGTCAGGATTTACCATCCAATTGTCCAATGACCGTGGCGTTCATGGGTTCTCCGCAGGAGAAGAAGAACGAGGATTGGCACTGCAAAACCGTGACCGTGCTGACGCCCTTGATGCTGGCGGCTATTCAAGATTCGCAACCGCAATGAGAGAGTTGGCGGAACGATACGAGCGAGATGCCGAAAGAGAGTCAAAACGAGATCCTTATCGGGACTGATATATTTCGGATCAGGGTATTTCGGGGCAGGTTACGCATTTCAACGTTTTCGGCATTTCACGCCGCGCAGGGTTGAACTTCCTTGCGGATGGCTTCGCCTTTTTCGCGGTCGGCGCGCATGAATTCGTAGTCGAGTTGGAGGTTCATCCACATGCCGGGGGTGATGCCGAAGAAGGTGCTCAGGCGCAAATCGTATTCGGGGGTGCAGCGGCGTTTGCCTTGTTTCATCTGCGTGAGATGAGGCGCGGGAATCCCGCAGCGGCGGGCGATCTCTGCTTGGGACAGGCTGGACTCCTCAAGCGTTTCGCGGAGGGTTTCTGCGAAGAAGTTGAGCAGCGGGATGAGTTGTGGTTTCTTTTTCATGGCAGTGGCTCAGTGATAGTCGGTGATTTGGACGTCGGCAGCGTTGCCGTCTTTCCAGCGGAAAACGATGCGCCATTGTTGGTTGATGCGGATGCTCCAGAATCCCTTGAAATTGCCAGAGAGTGATTCGAGGCGGTTGGAAGGTGGTTGGCGGAGTTGGTCGATGGCAATGATCCGGTGAAGCTGACGGAGTTTCATAAGCGCCCGTGGCTGAATATCGCCCGGGAATTTCCGTGAGGTTTCCCCATGAAAGACTTTGGAAGTTTCCTTGCAGGTGAAGGTCTCAATCACTTGCGGTGAACATTGCCGGATTTGATAATGATTTCAAGGAGAAATTGGATTTCTCAATCCAGCCAGTTCTCAAACCGCAGGCCGGGACTTGGGTGAAGTCCACGATGTTGCGGGTGAGGAGCGTTGCCTCGTGGGCCAAAGCGATGCAGGCGATTCGCAAATCCATGGTGCGGATGTGGACACTGTGCGTGTCGGTACTGCGGACGACTTCGAGCGGGTGGTGAGTTTTAGATAATAGGGATGCCCATGAAGTTTTGTGATATTTGAATAGCGATAGCGCCGGAAAATCCTCTGTCCTGCCATCGAAGACATAGGCTGCCCCCCCCCTTTTCCATCAATCAAGATGCGGGACAGAGAAGTGCCGAATGATGAGTGAATAGGAGGTATGGCGTGGTGACAGGGTATTTGGATTGCGGCTTTTCACAGCGCGGGGCATGGCTGAATTTCAGCAAGAACAGATTTCAGGGACGCCTTGTGGTTTGTTGGTCGTGGTGGGACTGGAGCCACACATCGGCGGGCCGGCCGATGTAGCGTTCGAGGCGCAGGGCATTGTCCACGGTGAGAGAGCGCTTGCCCTTCACAATCTCGTTGATGCGCCGGGGCGGCACGCCAATATCCTTGGTAACGCGGCATTCCGAGAGGCCAAGAGGAATCAGGAAATCCTCGCGGAGAACCTCGCCAGGATGAATGGGTGCGTGCGTTTTCATGTTGGATTCTCCCGCCTTTCTCGGAGGGTCTCGGCGAACATTTTGAGCAGCGGGATGAATTGCAGTTTTTTCATGGCGGTGGCACTTCGACTTACCAATCTTCGACTCTTAAGCCGGTAACGCGTTCGAATTCGCGAGTGTTGTGGGTGACGAGCGTCAGATCGAGCGATAGAGCTTGGCCACTGAGTTGCAAATCGTAAGGGCCGATCTTGGTGCCGGCCTTCTCAAGCTGGAAACGGATTTCCGCCGTCTTCAGGGCGGCGTCCCAATCGAAGGGAAGGAGGTGGAACGGTTCGAGGAAGATGGAGACTTTTTGCCCCTCGCCATTCGGGTCATTGCAACGACAAACTCCGGCGAACAACTCGAAGACGCTCACCATCGACACCGCGCAATCCTCGGGACTACGCGCGGCGAGTCCCTATATGACTTTGGGGTTCCCGCGCATAGCGGCGATACAGACATTGGTATCCAGGAGGTAGGTCATTCCGTGAATCCTACGATCGGAGGAAGTTCGCCTTGATCGGGGCGGGTGAAATTGGCGTCATCGATTCGGATGCTTTCGAAGAATCCATCCGGCCAAGTGGAGGCTTTAACTGGAACCAAGAGCACGCCATCGCCGATACGGCGAATCGAGACTTCCCGACCTTCGAACCTCAGTTCTTTGGGGATTCTCACCGCCTGGGAGCGACCATTGGTAAATAATGTCGTCGTCATAGCCAGTATATACCTGATCGCGGTCTTGGGATCAACAAGCAATTCGACGCTCACAGACACGCCGCTACAATGAACTCAAATTCCGAGACAAATTGGCGTGGTGTCTGGATTGCTGTCTGGGTAGCTTTCAAAAACCATCAATATCCCACAATGAGAGCTCTTCATCTTCCCGTCATCGCCCTCATCGCAGGCCTCGCAAATGCCAAAGATGCATCCCGACACCCCAATTTGGGACCTGAATGGTTCGCCCGCCTGCGGAACCCTGAAACCCGGATTGCCGCACTCTATCAATACGAAAAGGCAAGCGCCGTTAAGGGACAGCAAATCGATGATCCGGAAAAATTCGCGGCGGACCACCGAGAGACCCGCATCTTTCGCTGTCCGCAACCCGGACTACCCAACGCATGGGTGGTGCTTGAACTAGGCGGTTGGCAAGCGGGACAGGATGTCCTCTGTGGACCCGATCCGAAGATCTACGAACCCCATCCGCTGGAGGTCGAGCGCCGCCGACTGTGGCGCGACGCTGACAACCACCTGCCGCCGGATTTCAAACCTTGGCAAGTGGGACAACCGTGGTTTGAACAAGCTTCTGGATTCCTAGTTGATGAATCCGGGAAACAACTCGACGAGGGATTCTTCGGTTCCCCGGCGATCCTTGCGGATTTCGACTCGGACGGGTGTCTGGATTTACTCGAGTTCTCGCGCGTCCATCTGGACAGAGGAAACAAACAGGACGCCACCATGGACTGCGTTTCCATCGGCCCACTGATCGCGACTCAACCGCGGCAGTTGATGTTTTATTGCAACCAGCGCACCGATGTTTTCGAGAGATCGAAAGCATGGCGGTTCATGGTGCGCCGTGATCCACAAGAGGTCCTACAACTCGTGCTGGTCCCCACGGATAAAGCACAACAAGAGATCATCTATCAGTTTCAAAAGGAAAAGGGCGGATTCGTGGCGTCCACCGACAAGTTTCCGGAGGGGATTCTGGTGGATGCCCATCCCAAGGCAGAAGAATACGATGCCATGTCCAGCTTCCTTGAGGCACACGGCTACTCATTCGGCGGCGTTGGCTCTGACGGTCTGGACGGCGCGGGTGAGTTGGACGCCAATCTACCAGCACCGCCCATCCGCCGTGGCGGTGAAATGATTCACAACTACGAGTGGAAACTTCCCGAGACCGGGAGCCTCCCTCCACGTGCTGCGGCTCAGGCGATGGCAACCCACCAGCTCGGGAATCTGCACCAGACCCATTATGAACTCGCCTCACTCGGCGATCCCACACCGCCCGCCACCAGCGGCTGGTTGGAACGGTGGTGCGACGGCGGTGGCTGGGGGCACGAGTCGGTCACCGTCTGGTGGTTTCTCGGCCCTTCCGCACAGCAATGGACTCAGAAGGATGACAACACTTTCATGGTGTCCGAGGTGTCGCCCGCAGAGTTAGGCCGGCGTATCGCCATCGCTCATGAAATCGACCGCGTGCGGACGGTTCCCACCAGCCCCCACGCAAGAATGGATGATCACAAGCGGATTGGCGGAGACGACATTCCGTCTTACCGCGTCCGGGCACTGAGCACAGCCCCTGCCGCGCTTGCCACCGTGTTTGATCCGTGCATTCCCTCGCTCTGGGAGTCGGTTGGCGCGCGATACGACCGCGACCTCGCCAGCGTGATTGCGACCAACTTTGTCGATCCAATACAAGCCGATGCCAAACCACAAGCCATCCGCGACCTCGCGCGGATCTGGCTCGATCCTGCGAAGTTTGCCGAAATTCCGCCACCCTTGATTCGGGCCGTGGTCCTGTCCGCTGGCGAAAACAAGTGGCAGGAAACAAAGCCACAGCTCGTAAAGCTCCAAGCAGCTCTCGGACCCAGTTCAAAAGGCGAATTCCGCTTGACTGAGATCGATGATGCCATCCGCAAATATTACAATACCAATCTCCACCTCAAAGGCCGCGACGAATGGATGGCAAAACGAAACTATCATGCCCTGGAGCGGGAAAAGCACAAGCTGGTCACTGAAATGACAGGAAATCCTGGCTACGAATTGCGCGCCACGGTAGAGACCTCTTTGAAAAACTTGAAAAAGAAGTGAAGCTCTAACTGAATTCACTCATGAACATTCTCAACAGCTTCCATCTCCCAAGATTATTGTTAGTCATCGTCGTTTCTGGAATGGCGTGCGCCGGAGAGTTCATCAAGGTGCCGGTGACGGAAAAGGAAGTGGCGGCGCTTCCAAAAGGGTCTGTGATCGAAGGACCACTGCCGAGGCAAGTGCTGATCGTCAATCTGCAGGAGCGCGGTGAATTTCCCGGAAGTCGGACGGTGTCATCATATTGGGTTTTTGATCCCGCGTTTCCGGAAAAGAGTCTTCGCAAGATATTCACGGGTCCAGGCCAAGGCCAGTATCTGCGTTTCATGACACCTTTGTTCGGTGGTTACGGGCTGGCCTCCGGTCGGTTGGATCCGGAGAAGGAACCCGAGCGGGATGGTCCGTGGTTTTGGTTCAATCCCTTGGAGGGCAAGGTCGGACCTAACATCGATGTCGATATGTGGCAGGAAAGGATGAATGCTGGCTCGTTTGTGGGAGAGCATGTGATTCACGGAAAAGAGAGTGAGTCGATCAGCCGGATTGTCCGCTACGATCCGCTCAAGGCGGTCGTTCGCACCACGGAAATGGAGTTTTACTATCTCAACTGGCTCAATAACTCCGAGGTGTTAGGAGTCGCCAAATTAAAGGACGGCGAGCGCGTGGTGCGATTGGATGTTGAGAAATCGGAATATGAAGTTATAGGCAATCCCCCACCATGTTTCGGCCAAAAGGACACAAACATTTATCGCTTTACCATCATTCCGGCAGGCAAAAAGTGCCGCGACGGAATCTATGCGATCAATGATTTTTCCCTCTATTTTTTACCAACTGGCGGGGAATGGCACACCGTCATTCATGATGTCCACATTGTGAAAACCTTCGGCGGTGCGCCGCCCAGGCTTCCGGTCATCTACGTGGGGAATGGCAGGTTTGCCGTGGCAAAAACCGTGAAGGATAAAGTGAAGGTTCCCAAGACAACGCTCAAGCATGACGCCATATTTGGAGCGGCGGAGGCGGTGACCATGCTCATCGACGGAACAACCGGGGAAGTGCATAAACAATCCAAGCCCTACATTTACAACCAGAATCCGGAACCTCAAATCCCCGACGACTGGTGGGCGGTCGGCTTGAAACCCAAGCCGACCGAACCAGAGATCAAGGTGAAGACCCATTTCCATTGGGACGAGAAGCGGCATGAAATCCGGTATGCGGGCGACAAGGTCATGAAACTCGGTGAGGATGATGAGCGTGCTGAATCCGGCGATGGACGCCATCTGTTAATCTATCAGAAATGCCCGCGTGGCGGCGGCAACGCCAAGACCAAGGTTCCATTCCGTATCCTCAACGGCGAAACCGGACGCATTCATTCCGCCGAAGTAGTGTCCGACTTTTACGAGGTATGGGTCGAGGCGACATGGGAAGTCCTATGTGGAGAATCTCCTGATCCAGAGACGCTCAAAAATTTTCAAGACTCCGGCCCCGTAGCGGAGTGAATCATTCAACATCCCAGACTATAAAAATTTCTCATTACCAAGACCAAAGCCGTCAACTCCACAACAGTTGCAGATCAATCTCCAAACAACTTTCATGCCTCAAGCTGGTTCCCTATCATTCATGAAACCACTCCGCCCCGTTCATCTCCTTTTCGCCGCCGTGGCGATCACCGCCGTCCTCGCCCAAGGGCCGCCGCCACTGCGCAAGCACACGGGGACTCATGTTCAGCCGCTCGACCTCGTTCCGGCCGATCAAAAGCCACCCGCGCCTAACAAGGAAAAGACCGAAACCCAGGGTGACAAGCGAGTGATGGACGCCAACGGCATCCCCGGCCACCTCGTGGGGAAATTTCCCAATCGCGGCAACCCAAACACGATCACGGAACAACCTTACCACTTCGAGTTTCCGGCAAACCCAAAAGTCGCAGAACAGATCACCCCCGCGCATCTTGGGCCTCGTCAAGGCCCACCGAACCGCCCCTTCGGCGTGGCGCTCAATGGAGTGCTGTTTGATCCGGGCACCAATGAGTTTTGGAACGGCGATCGAGGACTCGACTGGAATTACGAAGCACTCGGCGCCGCCGTCGGCACCCTGGGCCTTGATGCGAATCATGCCCACGTGCAGCCCAACGGTGCTTACCACTATCATGGATTGCCAATGGCTTACCTGCGGAGCCTTGGCGTCAAGCCGACAACCCACTCGCCGCAGGTTGGCTGGGCGGCCGATGGTTTTCCCATCTATGCGCTCTATGGCTACAAAGATCCGAAAGACCCGAAATCGCCGATCATCCAGCTTACCCCTGGCTATCGGCTCAAATCCGGCGAACGTCCCGGCGGAAATGACGGGCCGGGTGGCAAATACGACGGTGCTTTCATACGCGACTACGAATATGTCAAAGGCAGTGGCACACTCGATGAATGCAACGGGCGTTTCTGCGTGACCCCGGAGTTCCCCAATGGCACCTACGCCTATTTCCTCACCACCGATTGGCCCGTCGTGTCGCGCTTTTTCCGCGGCACGCCCATTGAACTGCGCAACCTCGCCCCAGGTGGGGAGCGGCCCAAGCCGCCACGGTAGTCCTCACCGGCAGCCTCAACTCCGGACACCGCCCGCCCTCCCCGCGCTTCGCACTTGATCTTGAATGCCCGCCGCCCTCTGATGGGTGCGGCAAGTCGATCCTTCCCATGAAACTCGGAATCCAGAGCCGTCACCCCGGATCCCGCCCGGATCCGACCGAGCCCTGACTTCCGCCTCCGCCAACGAACCACAACCATGTCCCGCGACGCCATCTTCGCCAAAATCGAATCCGCCAACGCCGCTCTCAAGGAAAAGGCGGCTTATCCGAAATACGATTCGGAAATTGTCCACTCTGCGCCCAAACTCGAAGGGGATGATCTTTGGGAAATTTTTTCGCGGAATTTCAAATACGTGAATGGCAAGCCGATGAATTCGATCCAGCAGTTGATCGATTTCCTCCAACAGAACAAACAGCGCCACGGCTACTGTGATCCAGCTTTGTTTGAAACCATCGGCCGCCAACTCGCCGCCGCTGGCCTCACGGTGGAAACCGAATACCACCGCGACCGCTACGACGACTATCAGTTCGGCATCACCCGCGCCACCGGTGCCATTGCAGAATCCGGCACCATCATCATCGACGACGAACGCACCTCGCACCGCTTGGCCGCGCTTTCGCCGTGGGTCCATGTCGCCGTTCTTGAGCGCTCGGAAATCCACCGCACCATTCCGGATGCCATCGCCGCATTTGGCAGCAGCCCGAACATCATCTGGTGTACCGGCCCGTCCAAGACCGCCGATGTCGAAGGAATCTTGATCGAGGGCGTCCACGGCCCCGGCGAGCAAATCGCGCTGCTGCGATGAACTTCAGCCTACGCATTCGCGTAGTATTGAAAAGAATGCTTGGCGATCTGGGGCTGGCTTGATAGTCAAGGTTTGTTGAAAGAGTCATCCCAACTTCCAAAAATTCTGATTCTCCTCGTGGCTTCGTGCCTGTTCTGGATCGGTTTGTTGACACTGGCCTGCATGGCTTTTTCCGGCACGGCAGTGGCAGCGGGCTGGATCATCGTCGGGGCCATATTGCTCGTGTTGACGGTATGGACGGTGGTAATGGCCCGGGAAATCCGCGAGCGCGTGAAGTTACCGGTTAGTTTCCGCCGCACTCGGGTTTTGCACTGAGTATCGGAAATCCAAGAATTTCCCGCCAGTAGGTTTGACATCTCGCTACGGGCTGAAACATTCGGGCATGTACGAAGTCGCGGGCAAAATCAAATTGATCAACGAGGTGCAAAACTTTCCCAGCGGATTCATGAAGCGGGAATTCGTCGTCACCACCGCGCATGACAAGTACCCGCAGGATCTCAAGTTCGAGATGGTGAAGGACAAATGTGCGGCCCTCGATGCGTTCAAATCGGGCGAGGAAGTACAGGTCAGCTTTGACATCCGCGGCAACGAATTCAATGGGAAGTATTTCGTGAATCTCTCCTGTTGGAAAATCCAGCCTGCTGGTAAATCATCCGCCGCTGCTCCGAAATCACAAGCGGCCCCTCACGCCGAGCCCTCCATGAGCGACCTGCGAAATGATGACGACTTCGATGACGATAGGATTCCCTTCTAACGTTCATCGCAGCCACAGCACGCCCGCGATCATCCCGGCTAACAGCACCACGGCCAAGGCCCACCAATACCATTTCAGCCCGGTCCGGCGGTGCGGAAATTTGCCGAACTCGCGGGCGACAAAATCATCGTAATCAAAATCGTCATCCGGCAAATCAAGACCATCCACGGCTTTGTCCTGTTCCCAGGATTTTTTCACCGGCGGCGTTTTCCTGATTTTTTTCGCACACCCGGGACACGGTTTCCCGACGCGGACCTCGCGTGCGCAGAACGGGCAAACGTAGCTGAGAATTTCGGGCATCGTCGGCCCTGTCACTGAGCGCGATCTAGCGATCGGGTGCAAGCCTGAAGAATCTCTTGGCAATTGTGCGGCTGCGGTGGAAGTTCGGCGCGGGATGGGATTGAGTCTTTCTGAATTGCGCGACAGCATGCCGTCAGGCGGCTTATTCGGCGGCGGTGCTTGGCGTTGGTCGCCGGAGCCGCTGAAACTAAGCCCGTCGGAGGCGAGGCAGATCATGTCGATGGGACATCCGCTCGCCCGCTTCCAACAAGCTTGCGATGGCCTCTATCGACGCAGCGCCACCGGCAAACTGCCCGAGTGGCTGGCGGAGTTGCTAGACGAGGGGAAGCCGGATTGGTTGGCCCGACTGCAACGCGAGCCGTCGATGGCGGAGCAATTTCCACGGGTCATCCGTCCGGACCTGATCTTAACCGAGACGGGGTTCGCCATGACGGAGCTGGACAGCGTGCCCGGAGGCATCGGAGTGACGGCGTGGCTATCGCAGATGTATGCCAAAGCGGGCTATAATGTGTTAGGCGAGGCTAATGGTATGGTCGAGGGGTTTCGCTCGCTGCTACCAACCGGCGGCACGGTGCTGGTGTCCGAGGAGTCGGAGGATTACCGTCCGGAAATGGAGTGGCTAACCACTGAACTGGGGGCCGCCTGGAAGGTCGCTTCCGCCGAGGAATACGAACCTGACGGCCAAGCGCTCTATCGGTTTTTTGAGTTGTTCGACTGGGAGTCGATCGCCTCGTCACGGCGACTGGCGGAAAGAGCGGCGACGGGAGAAATCCAAATCACGCCCCCCTTCAAACCTCATCTGGAAGACAAACTCTGGTTGGCCTTGCTGTGGTCGCCAGCGCTGAAAAAAGTCTGGGAACAAACCCTGCGTGGCAGTCATCTGAAGCGTCTCCGCCAGTTAGTTCCGTTCGGTTGGGTGCTCGATCCGGAACCGCTGCCACCTCACGCCGCCCTGCCCCGGCTCAACGCGCATTCGTGGGACGAGGTAGCGGATTTCAGCCAGAAGGAACGCCAACTCGTGCTCAAGGTCAGTGGTTTTCACGAAACCGCCTGGGGTTCGCGCGGGGTATTCATCGGCCACGACATGCCCGCTGCAGAATGGTCGGAGCGGCTGCACGCTGCGCTCGATCAGTCATCGGAGCAGCCGTGGATTCTCCAGGAATTCCGCGAGGGTCGCCGAATCGAGCATCCGGTTTTCCGCGATGATGGTTCGGTGGAAATGATGCAGGGTCGGGTGCGGATTTGTCCTTATTTTTTCACCAACGACGCGGGTCAAACCAAATTCGGCGGCTGCCTGGCGACGATCGTCCCGGCGGATAAGAAGAAGATTCACGGCATGAGCGACGGGGTGCTGGTGCCGTGTGTGATCGGGTAGAATATTGTTAGAATAACGCACTTTAATCCCGGTCGCGTTTAATCACCAGCGGATTCGAGTGTGTAGCTGGTTTTGCCATCTTTCATGAGCCAGCCTTGGGCGGCGAGTTCGGCGCGGAGGGTGTCAGACTCGGCCCAGTTTTTCGCGAGACGAGCTGCCCAACGGGTTTCGGCGAGGGCTTTGATGGACTCTGGAATTTCGATAACATCCAATGATTCCTCGGGTAATGTTAGACCGAGGGCGCGAAGGATGCGGTTGAGACCGGCAAGGGCGGTGGCGGCTTCCAAGCCTGTCAGTTGGGAGGCTTCGCGGAGTCCGGTGAAAATACCGCCGAGGGCGCCGGGGGTGTTGAGGTCGTTGGTTAGACTGTCCCAGGCCGCTTGGAACGGACCGAAGCCGACGGATGTTAGCACGGTGCCAGATTCGCTTTTTGCAGCGAGTTGGCGTGCGCCTTTCGTCAGTTTCGCCAGCGCCTCGCGAGCACCAGTTAGTGAATCTAGGGTGAAGTTGAGCGGCTTCCGATAGTGCGCACCGATGAGAACATAGCGGACTTCCATGGTGGTGTGGCCTTTTGCCGCGAGGTCGTCGAGCGTGTAGAGATTGCCGATGGACTTGGACATTTTCCCGCCATCGACTAACAGGTGTGCGAGGTGAAACCAGTGCGCGGCGAAGTGGCCGCCGCAGGCACATTCGCTTTGAGCGATCTCGTTTTCGTGGTGCGGGAAGACGAGATCGACACCACCCGAGTGGAGATCGAAGGAATCGCCGAGGTATTCCTGAATCATCGCCGAGCATTCGAGGTGCCAGCCAGGGCGGCCTTCGCCCCACGGGGAGGGCCAGAAATTTTCACCATCTTCTGGGCGGCGGGCTTTCCAGAGCACGAAATCGGAGAGGCTGTCCTTTTCGTATTCGTCTGAGCTGGAGCGGGCGTTCTGGGTTTTTCCAAGATCGAGTTCGCGCTCGTCGAGGCGGGACAAATGACCGTAGCCGGGGAAGGAGGAAATTTTGAAATAGACCGATCCATCGTCGGAGGCGTAGGCGTTTCCTTTAACGAAAAGCGTCTGGATCATCGCGATTTGCTGCGGGATGTGCTCGACGGCACTGGGCTCGATGTGTGGCGGGAGCAGGCCGAGTTTTTCGCAATCCGTGTGGAATTTTTCCGTCCAGCGGGTGGTGAAGGCGGTAAGGGTTTGGCCGGCGGCTTGAGAGTCGCGGATGGTTTTGTCGTCCACATCGGTGAGGTTGCGGACGTGGAGGGTGCGGGTGCCAGCGGTTTCAAGCGTGCGGCGGAGGACGTCTTGGAGGACGAAGGTGCGGAAATTTCCGATATGTGCCGGGCCATAAACGGTCGGTCCACAGCAATAAAAACGGAAGGTGCTGCCGTCGCTGGGGGTGAGTTCGCGCTCGGTTCGGGAAAGCGTATCAAAAAGCCGCATGGCGGGGTTTAAGGAGCGGCGGGCCGCTGGGCAAGAGCGGATCAGGGGAGATTCTACATCCGTTGGAACATCGAAGGAAAGGGCGCGCTGAATCTCGCGGTTCGTTAGATGCGGCGGCGATGAAGTAGCAGAAGACTGGTCAGGACGAGCAGCGTGGCGGTCCCAGGTTCCGGAACGGACTGCGCTCCGACTTGGACATAGATCCATTGGGGGGCGCGGTCCTTGGCGATGACTTCCACTGGGACGCGGACGATCGCAGCCAGCGGGGGCGCCGGGGCGGCGGTAATGGCCGTCCTCGGTGCCGTGGAATCAATTACCGGAGTGCCGTGAAAAATCCATGCGCCTAGGGCCGGTGTTGCGAGAAGCAGCCCGAGAAGCAGGGGTTTCATTTTAAAAAACTGGAACACGGCGGAGGAAATTTGATTTATTTTTAAAAATAATCAAGTTTTATAAAGTATTTTTGGAAGGATGAGGGGTTGGGTTTTCCGGATGCGCGGTGTAATATGGTGTCGCGAATGAAACGAATTCGAGACGAGCGGGTGAAGCAAGTGGCGGTGGGGGCCGTTATTTTGCTGGGGCTTACGGTGGTGGTGGTGAGCCTCCTGACCGGGTGGCGGTATATGCCAGGTTTTTTGGGCGAATGGATCGGTACGATGATGGGGATCATCACGACGCCGTTTTTCATGGAGGCATCGTTCGCGATTCTGGGGCTGGTGATTGTGATTTTACTGAACCACTGGCGCATGACCAAGGATGGGGAAGAACTGGTCTATCTGGAGCAGGTAACCGGGCCCGATGTGCCTGCAAATTTGCCGGATCATGCGAAATGGGCGGTTTACCGGGAGCCGCCGTTGGATGTCGTGGAGCCGTCGCTGCTCGCCCAAGCGGAGGGGGCCTATGCGATCGGCGACTACTCGGCGGCGACAGAATGGATCGGGGCGATGGACCACGATGAGCTCAAGCAAACGACAACTCTCAGACTGCGTGTGGAACTGGCCAAGGCGACTGGCAGGACGGATTTGGTCGAGATGTTAGAAAATGAACTTCAGCAAACCCATTCCGGGCCGATTTGATTTTTTGAACACTACGCGATTTTTGACTACAATGGTTTACCTAGTTTGAAGTAATTTCCACGTCGTGAATCGACAACTCCAACCCATGAACTCTGCGGATTTTTTCAAAATGGCCCACGGCGATCTCGTGTGGATGCGGGAGTTGGCATTTGATTATTTCAACGAAACCCGTCGCCAGATGACGGGCTGGCTCTCGCTCATGGAGACGAAAAATTTCTCCCAGCTCAGAGCGGATCTCCATCGCTGCAAGGGTGGGGCGTCGCTATTCGGGCTGGAGCGACTGGTCGCGCTGCTCAGCAGTTGCGAGAGTCCTGCGGTGCTGGAACGTCATGGCTTTGATCTCACCACTTTTGAGCACGAACTCAGCGCTGCGGAGAGTGCCGTGGAGGCCTTGGGTGCCTGATTCCGCATGATGGCAGCCAATATCCAAGCCCCTGAAAAAGAGCTGCGATTCACCCGCTCCGGACAAGCTGGCCTGTTTTGGGTCGGTGCTGCGGTGCTCGCGACTATCGGCATCACGCTGTTAGCAACTGCGATCTATCGGGACATTAACCCGTCACTCCCCCACCCTGCTTGGGCTATGGTGCCACTGTTGATGGCGGTGGCGGTGGCCCGCGTGGCGGCGGGACTGACCCGTCATGCCTATCTCATCTTGACTCCACTGGGGATCGAGATTTTCCCATTTTTCCGGCCTGCGGACGGCATGAGACTGGTGATGTGGCAGGAACTCAACCATGCGGAGGTGGATAAAAACACCACACGCCTCACCCTGCATCATGATGCCGGAAAAACCTCAGGCATCCACCTCTCACTCACGCCAATCCGCGCAGACCGGCGGAGCTTGCTTGCCAAGGCAGTCATCGGGCGGCTATCTCCCCCCGGCACGGACGACCGATAATTTTTATGCGCCCCCATTCTCGACAAATTCTCACGGTGGAAGAAGCCTTCGGTCAAAACGGCTGGCATTGCGAACTCGTCGCGGGCCGGGAGGTGCTGCGGGCCGGCTTCGATGCCCATCACACGCGGGTCGATCTGATCGCTCAAGCTTACCCGCAGTTGAACGCCCTGAGCGTGGTTTCCGAATCGCCGATGGCGCTGGATGAAGAGCATCTGCCCGCCGTGTTAGAACTGCTGGCCCGCGCGAACAAGCAGCTCACCTTGGGCGGCTTCGAGTATGATCTGGACCGGGAATTTCTCGTTTTCCGCATCACCAATCTCTTTGAGCGGGAAAAATTTGATAACGACATTATTTCCTCAATGGTCCATTGCGCCATCGCCGAACTGGACCGAATCACCCCCTACGCGGCCATCGTCCGCGACACGCCGGGCGATCTGCTAGACGATCTCGATCTCGGCCGTCTGCTGATGCGCGAGGACATCATCCCGCCGGTGCCCGGCGACGAGGAAGAAGAGTATTAGTCGATCATCCGTCCGCTGAAACCTCAGATAAAAGCCACCGGCAGACCGCCTCACAGATCCAGCAGCCCCGCCCGCTCAATTCCCAGTGCGCTCGTGTGGTGCCTCGAATCCGCAGACGATCCACTCATTGCGCGTGGAATTGAGGGGAGTGCCGCAGTATTGGCAGTTCACGTCCACCGTATCCCCGACGGCACCGCCGCAGGTGGGGCACTGGTGTTGATAGAGTGAACCTTTTTCCTGAACGGCGTCCGCATCGCGCTCCATGGTGAGGGCATAATTCTCACGGATCTCCTCGTCATCTTGCGGAGAAAGGCGCTTGTTTGGCAACAATTCCACCCGCTGCAGGCTGGCCGATAGCCCGATGGAAAGCTGGTGCTTCGGCCCGGTTGGCACGACATCCAGCAGGACAGCCTCGTTCAGATAGATGCGGTTAAATATAACATTTCCCTTGGGAATCATCGCGGAGATTTTCGCAAACATCTCATCGGAAACGAAGCGCCGGACCGACGCCGGATTCCGAGTAGCGATAGCCGTCATGATCTGCATGAAGGCGTTGCTCGCCTTATCCTCGGCGAGTTGGACGGAGAAATCCGCGCATTGCGGCGCCAGCGCGGCGACCGAATCCTCCAGCTCCGGCGACACATTAGCAGCCATCACCGAAGCACCCGCATAGTCGGCCTCTTGCGTGATCTCCGCGAGGATCCAGTCGAAGTCCCCGTTGTTGAAAATCACTTGGCAATACGAGCAACGGCACAACTCGCCCATGTCCAGCGGCAGCGCCCCACCGCAGGACGGGCAGGTCTTGGCTTCGAACCCATTGAAACCCGAAGCCACCGCACCGCGCTTGCGGATGAAGGACCAGTATTCGATGAAACTGTCGTCACTCTCACTATCCAACGAGTGATCAAGTTCGCAGACGAAGGAGTCATGCATCGCCGCCTGGATCTGCACGTCGATCACATCGAACGGCCCATCCTCACGCGCGGAAACTAACTGCACCCCGAGGATCTCGATCTCATCCAAGCGGTTCTGTTGTTTCAACAACCCCATCATCCGGAACTGCGTGGCGAAGCGCTGATAAATGCCGTCAGAAATAAACGGCCGCACCTCAGAGATGTTTTGCGCGGACCACGCCGCCTGGATTTTCAAAAAGGCCACGCGTACTTTCTCATTGAAGGAAACCACATCGAAGTCCGGATGCCCGGCCAGGAAAGCGCCGAGGCTGCTCCTATCGATGGCCGGAGTTCCTAGCTCAACTGAATCCACCTCAGAAGCACGATCCATCCGGGATTTGATAATGTAATAGATCACATAGACGATGATGATCAAAATGATAAACCCCAAACCGAAAGGAGACGAACCACCATTGTCCGAGCCATAGCCGCCTGACCCGTGATAGGAAGACCCACCGCCGAAGCCACCACCGCCACTGCTATGGCCACCACTGCTATGACCCCCAGCACCACCGGCCCGTGCTGATAGATGAGTGAAAACGCCCAGCGCGAGCCAGAAGCAAAAACAATAACAGGCGTAAACGCGGATGGAAACGGGGCGGAGATTCATGGTAATGTGAGCGGTTGAGTCGCTGCCGGTAACTTTTCCGCCGATAGCATCAGTGCGATGTGGATGGCCCACTTATTTTGAGTAGCGCTTCGGCGAAGCGAGTGCCGACGGTCAATACACTCTTGGAATCAAAGTGAGCGGCATTGGCATAAGTTAGGCCGCTCGTATCCACATAGGCGCAGCGTGGCAGATGCATGGCCAGCGATTTCTGCTGCTCGATGATCTTGGGCATGAAAGAATTCTTGCCACCGCCGAAGTTGGTATTCACGCCTACCAGCACAATCATGTCAGTCGCTTTCCATTCCCTTCTCAGAGTCTTAATCATCTCACCGAGATTCTTCTCATAATCAGGCGCGTCCTTCGCGTTGGCATCGCTCTCACCTTGGACCCAAACCATCGCGCGAATCCGCAAAGTCATCCCTTTCTCCGTCGCTTTCCCGATCGCTTTCTTGGTCTCTTCGATCAGAGCGCGGTAACACGCGCCGCCAACCCCGGGATTTTTGTGATCCCAGTCCTTGGCCATGCCTGTTCCGTTGAAAGCCACCTTGATGATTGCTAACGGTTTTTTCTCAGCAGCATACAAAGTCCGTGCAAATCCCATCTCGGGTCCGAAGCCGCCCTCTGGGTTTTTAAAATTTCCATACTGCCTTGGCACCCCGCCGTTCTTCGCCAGCGGATTCCCCTTCGACTGAGCCTGTAGCGTGGTCCATCCCATGCCTATTGAATCATGATCGTCCGGCGGTGGATCACCACAACGCCACCAGAAAGCAATTTCCTTGTCTGCTGGATCGGTTGGAAGATCTTTCACAAAGGTATCAGCACCCACCGCATTCGACTGACCGGCGACGATGATTAAATCTCGCGTCTCAGCCGCTGACAAACTAACGGTAAATGCGGAATAGAGGAAAAATATAAATACGCTGCGGTGCATGGGTTTAGAAGTTGATGGGGGGATTTAATTTGAAAGGAGGGACTCACGCAAGCTTCAGATTGTCGATCACTAATTCGCCGGCGCATCCCGGAACAACTCGCACTGCTCCTCCTCGGACAGCGCTCGGTTCCATTTCTTGACTACATCGACCTTGCCTTGCCACGGATAGCCGACCACCGATGAGCCGATATACAGTGGCTTGTCGCCGCCGACTTCGCCGGCTGCCATTTTGACCTCGACCGCCGGAAAATTGTTGACCCGGATACTCAGTCCGTCGTCTTTCCGGGACACAATGATGAGGGTCCAATTTTCTGTATCTTCATTTGGGTTGGTCCATTACCGATTCATCCGCGTTATACACTCAACAATTCCTCATCAAACAGAATCCTCTCTTTCTTTAAGATCCTCCCGCAAGGTGGAATGCGCGCCATGCAGTGGCAGAATCAAACCTACTTAGGGGGCGGCTGAGTAGGTGCCTGCGGTAGTGGCAGGCTGCTGCGTGGTGGCGCGGGCGTGTCGGCCAGTGTCAGCATAAAGGACCAATGATAGATTTTATCAGGCAGAATTAGATACTGCGGCAGGGCGAGCGCACCCCACGAATTCGTACCACCTAAACCGGCCTGGCGGTGGTCGAGATTGAGCGTGTAAAATCCGCGAGGTGGTATCTCTCCGGTATGAGTGGCCAAGGCAATATCAGTGGCGGCGCATGGATAACAGGACATTTCCAACAGACTCTCGCCCGTCGCATCCACCCGCAGGCTAGTGCCACCCATCGGGCTAGAGAGAGTTGACCAGCGGATGCCAGTGCGGTTGCCCGCGTCCTGCGGGTCGATGAAGCGGAAAAACGCGAGCGGGATCACTGCGTCATGCACCGTGGTCCATGACCCGGACTTGCGGTCGATATAGTTTTCATGCGGGCCATTGCCATACCATTTCCAGAACGGTGCTTGAGTGGTAATCTCGGCTTGGTAACCGATGCGGGGAATCGCCGGTAAGCCCTTGCCGGGACGGAATTCCGTATCGATCAACAACTGACCGCCACCCGTGAAACGATAATGTATAGTCGCGCCACTATCATTCGCGGGAATACCAAGATCGGCGGTGATGATTACATCGTTACCATCCTGTGCGGCGCTGGTTTTGGTGGCTATGGCTTTGGCACCCGCGTATTGCCAGATCTTGAGTTTGTGATCCAGCTTGGCACCGCGATCATTGTTCGTCGGTGGACGCCAGAAATTGAGCCGCAGTGGCGAGTGCAGCCATTCGCGCTCCTTGGCCTTGTATGAGGTGATGCAACCCAGCGCTTTGTTGATCGTTATGATGACATCCTTCGCTTTCAGGTTGATCGCATTGCTGTCTTCGGAAAAACTTGCAGGCGCATCCGAGGCGGCGGGTGCCGGTGGCGTGCGCTTGCCCCATGGCAACGCGAATTCATCCCACGCAACTGGCATTCCGGCTGGGTTCCAATCGTTGGCAGCAAGCTGGTCATAGCGGACACGGAAATAATACTCACTGGTGGTTTTGGGTGTGTAGCCGGTGGGGATTTCCAGCACCGCGCTTTGTTGGGGGCCGATATCTGGCAAAGTGAGTTTACCTTCCGCGACGGCGACTCCGTCCTGCATGAGTTTCCACGAGCCATTGAGCGGACCTAGTGCCCGGAAAAAGTATTCATTCAGGACTTGGATCTTAATGACAGGAGTTCCTATATCAACCGCCGTTGTATGTATTTCCTGATAGACCTTCTTCATTTCCTCAAACTGCGGCGAGGGCGAAAGTGTGGCCATCGTCAGGCCATTGCAACAGAATGAGCGGTCCGTGGGGCGGTCATTGAAATCACCACCATAGGCAAGGAATGGCTGGGTCTTGGGCTTCTCAGCGTCCTTAGTGAAGTCCAGTAGCAAAGCGGGATGATCCGGGGTTGTGGCGAGTTCGTCGGCACTTAAGGCTCGTGAAAACACCGCCGCCTTGCGGATCGAGCCATTGAAGCGGCGCGCGGTTTCCTCGGTATCTATGCCCACCGCGAGTTCGAACGTGTTTTTAGACACGGGTGTGTTGCATGGCACGGATGCCGCCGGTTTATTATCGATAAATACAGTCAACTGGGCGCCATCATAAACTCCGGCGTAAGTATGGAATTTAGAAGCGGCATCCGCCGGAAGTTTTGCAGTGACGCTATGCCATGTGCCTGCGGAATAGATGAAGAATTCCAGGTTGGTTCCATTTTCGGAAATCTTGAGTGAGTAGGACGTGTCGCCTTTCGCAATCAACGGCTGGCCACCCTGACTGAAACCGGTTTTGTTAAGCCGTGCCTCGGCGATCAAGGTCAGGTTCCCAGTTAGATCGAGTTTATCCGTGACCTCGATGACTGCGCTGCCTTCGAACAGGCCCTCGTCCGTAGCCATCGAACCTAGCAAACGAACTTTATTCTGATTGCCGGAACGATCTTCCACATCCCCAATCTTATGTTTGCGTTGGATGATTCCCTGATCTTTCCAGTCCCAGATGAACCCACCTTGCAGCAGACGTTCCTTGCGATAGAGAGTCCAATAGTCACTGAGATTGCCCGTGGAATTTCCCATCGCATGACTGTATTCACACTGGATCAATGGGCGTTGTTTTTCCAAAGGCAGCTTCTCCTGAGAGCGGCAATATTTTTCACAATCCGCGACGGTCTCGTACATTGGCGAATAGATATCGACATGAGCGCCATGCGCTGCTGGTTCATAGTGGACCGGGCGTGAGGGGTCGCGGCCGTGAATCCATGCCGAGCACTTGACGAAATTCTCGCCATCGCCGGCCTCGTTACCCATCGACCACATGATGATGCAGGGATGGTTCTTGTCACGTTCTACCAGATTTTTCTCACGGTCCAGATGTGCCTCGAACCAAGCGGGATTTTTCGCGAGGGATGCCTCGTTGAAACCCATGCCGTGGGATTCGATATTCGCCTCCGCCACCACATAAAACCCGAGCTCGTCACAAAGCTCGGTCAGCGCGGGATCGTTCGGATAATGCGACGTTCTAACCGCATTGATGTTGCCGCGTTTCATCTGGAGTAAATCCGCGCGGATGTCGTTCCTGGTGACATAGTGGCCGGTGAGCGGATTGTGGTCGTGACGGTTGACGCCCTTGATCAGAATAGGCTGGCCGTTGTGGAGAAACTGGCCGTTCTTCACCTCGTCACGGCGAAAACCGGTCTTGCCGGCGTGATGGGCGATTTCTTTGCCACTGGAATCCGTAAGTGTGATGAGATAGGTGTATAAATTGGGAACTTCCGCAGACCACGGCTTAATGTCCGATAAGTGATCGATTGAGATATTGGATTCGATGGACTGGCCCGCAGGGATTTTCACGGTCATTTCGGGAGATGATACTACTTTGCCATCCATCGCAGTGAGTGTCAGTTTTGCGCTGGCAGAGGTTTCGTTGGTTCCGTGGTTGGCGAAACTCGCGGTGAAGTCCAATTTCCCGGTCTTATAGTCATCTTCAAGTCCCGCCTTGATCCAGAAATCATTCACTTCCACCTCGGCGGCGGACCAGAGATAGACATCGCGGAAAATCCCGGACATGCGGAACATGTCCTGATCCTCTAGATACGAACCGTCCGAGTATTGATAAACTTCTGCGGCGAGGGTGTTTTCCCCGTCTTGCAAATAGGGACTTATATCAAACTCGGCGGGCGTCCGCGAGTCTTGCGAGTAGCCGACTTTTTTTCCGTTGATCCATAGATAAAATGCCGAGTCCACCCCGCCGAAAACGATGCGGGTGTGGCGGCCCTTCCATGCATCCGGCAGCGTGAACTTATGCCGGTAGGAGCCGACTTGGTTGCGGTTCTCGATGGGAAAATTCGAAAAGAATTGCGGCGGCTCGCCCATCACAGTCGGTGGATTTTTCGCGAACGGATAGGTGATGTTCGTATAGACCGGATGATTGTAGCCTTGGAGTTGCCAATTCGACGGCACCGAAATTTCCTTCCACGCCGAGTCATCGAATGCGGGATTTTCAAAGCCCGCAGGTTTCCCCGATGGATTGCCGGTGTGGTGAAACTTCCATTTGCCATTTAACATCTGACACCACGGCGAATCTAAACGCGCTTTGGTGAGGGCTTCCTCTTTCGTCGGGAACGGCATGGAGGTCGCGTGGGGAGCCTCCTTGTTGATACGGAAAACAGCGGGATTTTCCCAATCCGGCGACTGGGCAGATGCGGATGAAATAAGGGCGAGCGAGATCAGGTGGATTTTCATAACAGAAGAATTAAAAATTAGCAGCGGCGCGGCGAAGGCGATCCATGATGGCGACACCAAGGCCGGTCTCGCTAACGGGTTCCGCGATGATCGCGTCAAGTCCCGCCTCGTCAAGTAAGCGCATGACGAAAAACAGGCGGATTGCGGCCTCCGCGAGCTTGCCGCTGCCGGGGCTGAGAGACTCGATGACGTCCCAATCATGCAGCGTGACGTAGGGGCCATCGTCGTCGCCCGTGTAACTGAGGAGTCCGTATTTCTTGCCCGTCTCAGGCACGAAATCTGCCGGGTTTTCCAACAAAATCAGCGGCGTGAGCGGCGCATAGTGGCTCGCAAGCTGGCCGGGAGCCTGCGGGGCGGTGGCCTGAATCTCACGAAATTTCTCGATTTTCCCAAACTCTTGGAGCTGCTCCTTGGTGATCGGCCCCGCCCGGTGCAGGCGGAAAATCGGCTTTTTCCCGACGCGGGGTTCGATAGAAATGATGGTGCTTTCCACCCCCTCGGCACAGGCTCCGGCATCGACAATGAGCGGGATGCGGCCACCGAGTTCCTTCATCACGGCGGAGGCGGATGTCGGCGAAATCCGGCCAAACCGGTTCGCGCTCGGCGCGGCAAGGGGGCGACCAAGCTCCTTATTCACCGCCCGGAAAACCGGATGGGCGCTCTGCCTGACCGCAACGGTCGGCAGCCCGCTGCTTACCAGATCCGGCACGGCGGGATGCTTCGGCAGGATCAAGGTGAGCGGGCCGGGCCAGAAGGCCTTGGTCAGTTTGTCCACGGTTTCCGCGATGTCATCGGGCACGATGGCCACGTTTTTCAAATCCCCACGCGCGGCGATGTGGATGATCAGCGGGTCAAACGAAGGCCGTTCCTTCGCCGCGAAAACCTTGGCGACCGCTGCAGGATTGAACGCATCCGCCGCCAAACCGTAAACCGTCTCGGTGGGCAGGGCGACGATTTCTCCGGCCCGCAGCAAGGCACAGGCCGCGACGACGGCGTCTTTGATTTCGTCATCGGCAACTTCAAGAATTCGGGTCTCTGGCACGCAAGGATTTTGCCAGAGCATTCCGCGTCTGGCGAACTTTGAATTTTTGAAATGCACAGCTCGAATGTCGGGCAAACTCACTCAATACTGCGGCATCTCAGAATCGATAAGTGCCGCCCATGACGCGATCCCGCCCTTCATCGAAAACGCCTTCTCCACGCCATGCGCCCGTAAAAAAGCCGCCCCGCGCAGCGAGCGCATCCCGTGGTGGCACAACACGACTACCCCGCGTTCCGCACCCGCCGTCAGCCTCGCACCGGCCTCTGGGAAGCTACCTAACGGAAACCACTCATGCCCCGCAATCCGGCAGACCGCCAGTTCATCCGCCTCCCGGCAGTCGATCAGCCGTGGCCGCGCCTCAGGTGCAAGGTGAATCCACGCCGCCACCGCAGCCGGGCTGATTTCAAGCGTGGCGGCAGCATCCGGCAGCATGGAGAATTCCCCGCTCACTCGATGGTCACCGGGGTGCCAACTTTCACGTTATCAAAGAAATGCTCCGACATCTGGTGCGGCATGCGGATACAGCCGTGGGAGGCCGCGTAACCCGGAAGATAGCCGGTGTGCATCCCGATGCCGGGCATGACTTGCATGAAATTCGACATCGGCGCATTGTAGAAAATCTCGTTCGATTTCGGCTTGTCCACCCGGATGTCCACATTGTCATTCGTCGTCTGCCCCGTCACCTTGTCCTTGAACACCCCGTAAAGCGATGAAACGTGGTTCTTGTCCTTGGCCTGCACCTTGTAGTTTCCGGCGGGGGTGCCGTGGTCTTCCTTGCCACTGGAAATCCGAGAAATCCCGACTAACACCCCGCCTTTGTAGAAAAACGCCTTCTGCTGGCTGCGGCTGATTTTGATCGAGGGGCTGCCCTGCGCGCTGTCCCCATCCCAGTAAGAAACATCGTCTGGAATCGCCGGTGCTGGATGGCCCGCACCGCTTGAAGTCTGCTGCACCACTGGCCCGCCAATGCCTGCCAGATAATCCGAGTGCCCTGGCCCCGATGGCCCGCACGAACTCAGCGCCACCAGTCCCGACAGCGGCAGATAGTTAAGGAAACTTGATTTGAAACCGTTCATTTTGCGGCGAAGGTTGTACGAAGATCACGGCAAGGTCAAGCAAACCCGCCATCTGATTTTTGATCGGCGGGTGCGACGGTCAGCGCTCAGTTCCGGGACTTTTTCCGCTCTCGCACGTTGAAGAGGATTTGTTTGACCAATGGCACCGGTGCGAACCACGAGTAGGTCCCGCTGGTGGAAATGCTGTTGACGATGAAGTTGTCGGAATCGTCCTTGGGACCCCGCACCTGATAGATAGCGCTGCCGTCCGCAAGATCGAAAAAATCACGGGTGCCCATATTTCCCGAACTCAAGTATGGCCGCGCGAGATTCACCTTCGAGTATGGTGCCCGGAAGCGGAGGCTCACGACTTGATCGGCGGCATCCACCATGATGGACATACGGTCGAAATCGCCGGATCTGATATCATAATTGTAGAAAACCAATCCGGGGGGGAAACCGGGAGTCTTGCACTTAGTCATGATGACCGAGGCCGGATGCGAGAGCAAAAGTGAAACCGCCTTCGCCCGTGGCATAAGATAGGTGATCCGACACTTGTCACCCCCCTTCGCGTCTAGTGGCGGACCCTCGTATATCAGACTATCCGCATGTTCCGCCAGATCGTTCTCGGCCACGCCATAGTTTGCAAAAATTTCTCCCAGTTCGCCGAGCACACGACTGTTGCCAGCCTGAGACGGTGGGAGGGAATTTTGCGGACCCAGGACGATGCCTCGGGGATGTTCCGTATTGCCGCTGGATGCCGAGCTGTCAGGCGAGGTCCAGTTTTTAACATAATCTTGATCCTCTCCGCTCAAGCGCGCTGTCTCCAGATCAACGACTGTCTTCAAGCCATCCGCCTTGGTTACTTTAATTTTCGCATTGTCAGAACTCTTCGATTTGAGCGTGCCCTCGAAGGTGCGCCCGGTGGCCGCATCCTTCCAGATCCGACTGGCGGCTGGATCGATGCTGGGAAGTGGTGATACGGTGTCAGGATTGGTGAGGCCTGGCGTGAGTGTTTCCTGATGCCGGTCGATCGCGAGACCGCCATCGGTTCCCGTGTTTGATTTCCCAGACCATTCGCAAACGTAGCCGGAGGTATTCGTCTTATTCTTATCTCTCTTCCATAAGGATTCTGTTAACTGCATGCGTAGGTAGTGGTCTTCGTTTTTGCCATGATTCGCCTCTTTCGTGCCGAACGCAGTGTAAGTCATTTCCGAGCCATCGACCCAGAGCCAATGTCCCTCATTCAGCTCATCCGTCGCGCCCAGCCAGACGCGATTCTCCTTCGCGAGACTCTTGACGAAGGCTTGAGTGGCTGCGTCATGAATGACCACAAGTTGACCACCAGCCCGATGGCAGCGGTCGCGCGCCTCGTGCCATGAGCATTTTTCCAAATAGACGTAGTAGGATTTTCCATGATAGCTCACCGCATCTTTGGGAATCCCGGTTGCTGGATCCAGTTCCGCCGTTTTTTCTGGCTTTGCCGCCACGTGAGCCTTTGAGTCCGGGTCATCTGAAATCTCAAGACCCGTTTGTTTAGGGCGAGTCGCTTCCGGCGTGGTGGGCACTCCCCCGTGGCTTGGAACGGACGCGGCGGGCGGAACTTGCACTACCGGAGCGCTGATGAGGAGCATGGGATTTTTCCCCTGCTTGATCACATAGTAATACGCTCCGGCGGCAAGGAGCGTGAGAAGACATAAGGCCGCCATGCCGGATGATTGCTTTTTTTTCCGAGGAGCAGGAGCATTCGTAACCGCCCGACGGGGCGGCGGCGGATGCTTGATGGCACCAACTTGCTTGATGCCACCAGCTCCAGCTACTGGCACAAGGAGCGTCTGCAACTCGGCGGTGATCATCGTCGCGCTGGCGTAGCGGGCGGTGGGGATCGGAGCTGTCGCCCGGCGGATGATCGCGTCGAAACGGGCATCACAACGGACGATGGCCGAGGCCGGTCGTGTATCATCCGCAGGCAGCTTGCCAGTGAGCAACTCATGCAATAGCACACCCACCGAGAAAATGTCCGCCCGGTGGTCCACCGTCTGCGGCGCGGAAATTACTTCCGGCGCGGTGTAGCCGGGCGTGCCGAATATGACCTCACCCTGCTGCGTTTTCACCTCGATGGGGCGGGCCAATCCGAAGTCCCCGATCTTGGGTGCCCCTTCCTGAGTGAGCAAGATATTGGAGGGCTTGATGTCCCGGTGGAGGATGCCGTTGTTATGGGCATGGGCGAGTCCGGTGCAAATACCACTCACGAGGCGGATGACCTCGGTCGGATCGATCGCGATGCTATGGGCAGCGTGAAATAAGGACTCGCCGGACACATACTCCATCACGATGTAGAGCATTCCGTTCACCTCGCCGAAATCAAAGACACCGATCAGATTCGGGTCATTCAACCGAGCCATCGCCTTCGCCTCAGCCTCGAAGCCGGTGCGAAACTCAATATCACCCGTCAATTCCATCGGCAGGATCTTGATGGCCACCGTGCGGTCCAGAGATTTCTGAATGGCCCGATAGACCGCGCCCATGCCGCCCACCGCGATTAGCTCTTCGATGACGTAAGCAGGAAAAAGCGCGGCCAGTTCAGCCGGCTCCGGGGCGATGAAGGTAGTGGGTTCGGGAGGCTCGCTCATGGTGGAGTCGCTTTATGATAAAGGGGTCAGCAGCAGTTCAAGGAATCCTCAGATTGCCGCCCCTGTTTGTCATGCCCATAGGCGCGACTCCAGCCTAATCCTTCCGATCCTGACGATGGCTGACTGTCCTTCCCACGCATCAAGCCTTGCCCATGGCGGGATGCCCAAGCCACTCATGCCGCCAGCAAGGCGGGCTTAATACACTTTTTCCGAATTGAACTTGCGGCCCCCGCTATTCACGCCGTGGAGCTTGTGGCCATCGGGCTGGAGAGTGATATGATCGACCGTGCCGTTGCTTTGCCAACTGATTTCGTAGTGCCGTCTCTCGGCTTTACCGGGGATAAACTTCCAAACCGCCTTGCCGTAGGGAGACTGGATGGTGCCGTCCGCCCTGATTTCGACAACTTTCTTCTGACCTTCCCAGCGCCATTGGCCGATGAGCGGATCCGGGTGTTTCACGTCATTGAGGTTTGCACCGAAGCCCGAGAGAGAGAGCAAGGAGACGGCGAAAGCGAGGAGGGTGGTCTTGGTTTTCATAGTGATGTCGCGGTTGATGAGTTGCGGCGTTGGCCGTGATTCCAAAAATATGCCGGGTCTAGGAAAAATCATCTTATTTTTTTGCCCCGAGCGGTGGAGAGACGGGGACTCCTGAAAAAGAGCTGGGAGGCAAAATGCTGAAATACGGCATCCGCCCCTATTCAAATTTAAAAAATCTAGGCCCGATCCCGTTCATTTGTTCCAATTCAGACCCCGCGTCGATCTATTTTTGTTGCGTTGCGGGGACTGGTACCATTTCCACGCCGTCCGAAGCAGGCGGGCGAGCCTGAAAGGCTCGAGCTCGCCTGACTGCTTCGGCGGATGATTGGAAGGTGCCTAACATGGTATCTTCACGGCACCATGAA
>JANXMQ010000186.1 GCA_025354565.1 Akkermansiaceae bacterium | reverse complement strand
AAGTTGCCCACAACAGTCCACTTCTCCGACGAGTTACAGACCCATTCTCGAAGCGGTCTGTCGTGGACAACTTTCAAGAGGCTCACGCCGCTTCGCGGCGGTTAGCCCCCGGTTTTACCCACGGATTTGGCGGAGGAGGCTCTTCTTTTACATGGCCGACAGGTTCGAGCCTCCGCACGTCCACGTTCAGCGCGACGACTGCGCCGCGAAGCTCTGGCTCGACCCCCTCGAATTCGCTTTCATTGAGGGCTTTCGCCGCCACGAAGCCAACGATATTCTACACATCACAGAACAACACCGCGACGAATTCCTTCGGGCGTGGTATAAGACCTACGGAGACCTGAGCCATGAATGACCTTCGCATCCACCACGTTACTTTTGCCGCCGATTCCATGTCCGTGAGCTTTTCGGACGAGCGCAGCGTTGCGGTGCCTCTCAGTGCGTTCCCTCGTCTTCACGCGGCGTCGCCGTCCGAGCGCGAGCAGTGGCAGCTTATCGGTCGCGGTCTCGGTGTTCATTGGGAGTTGCTCGACGAGGATTTATCCGTCGAGAACATTCTTTTAGCTTACAGTCGCACCAAGACATCCGAATACGCTCACGCTTCGCACGCATGAACGAAGCGCCTCCTACGCTGCTGCGAACGGCTCCGGCTGTCACGCTGACTGCTTCCGGCCTCCGCCTTGCCCCCACCATGCAGCCAGCGCGCCAGCCTCCGCAGTCGCTGAGCTTGGGGTCGTTAGGCGCATAGCACGCGTGTTCTACAAAGCTACATTTCGAGAGAATCTTGGGCTGTGCATCGTCTTCAGCCCCTTGGCGCTTTTTATGCTTTGGATCGGACTTCGATCACACGAGACCGGATTCATCGTTGCAGGCCTCGCCGTTGCAGCCCTCTTTTTAGCTATGCGTCTTCGCCTCTACGTCTTATGCGACGAAGACTTCCTTGAGGTGCGCGGCTTCTTTCGGACACGTCGTATTGCGCTGTCTCAGATCATAGAGGTTCACCGAGCCGAGGAGTCCGGCTATTGGGCGTCGCGGTTCCACGGCCCGTCCACTTACCGATTCAGCACACACGCAGAGCACCTAACGATCAACTTCAAGTTCTTCTCACGCGATTGCTTTCGCGAGGTCATGGGGCGTATTTCTTCCCGGCTCACTCCACACGATGCAACCCAATGCGCCTGATCCACTTGCTCTGTCAGTTATGCGGCGGCGACGAGTTGGTAGCCGAGGTGCTACGCTTGTCGGAGGCGACTGGCAGGGTTGGCGGGGGTCGTTTTGCAGGCTATCGCCACCATCCAAGAGGGACGGATCATCAATGCGCCGCTACATTCCAACTCAATGAGCGGATCACCTCGGTTACTTTTCGTCTCCAACTGGCGGAGGAACGTCAGGAGCGGCGGCTAGAATTTCCTCAAGGTCGGAGAAGCTGCCGCGTGCGGCGCGTTGTTGCACGGTATCGCGCACTTGCCATGCAGTCACTTGGGATGAAAGGGCGATGGAAATGATCGAATCGACGGTGGTATTCTCACGTTCGGCGACTTCGGCAGCCTGCCGCATGAGGAAATCTGGGATGGCGGCTTGGACAATCATGGTCGGATGGATTGGAGGATGCGGAGGAATTCCTTGGGAGAGGAGATGGTGAGTGCTGGAATCATATTCAGTCCGAGTCACTACAATGGGGTGGATTCGTGCAAGGCACAATTTCCGGCTGTCAGAGACGCGCTGCTACATTTCAAAAGTAATAGAGTTAGGTTTCGCATTTCAATTTAACTCTAACTTACTAACTATCGCGGGTCGTTTCTCTAGTGTCCGGTCCCGGTACCTGCCGCCCAGGCCACGGCATTTTTCAACAAGGTCTGGTAGTCTGGGAGGTCGTGGGCGCGCTGGTCGTGGCCGAGGGTGATGCAAACGATGCGGGCCTGCGGGTGCTTGACGGTCCAGACTTGGGGGAAGGTTTTGCCGGTCTTGAGGCTGGTGGCGGTGGCGAGGATTTCGCTCGGGCTGCCTGTGGGATCGGGGATGTCGTTGTAGAGTTCGTCGGTAATTTCAAAGGATGCGGAGACGCCCTTGGTGATGGGGTGGTCGGGATGGGTGAGTTTCACGGTGTAGGCGCCCAAGGAGTCGTGGCCACGGGTGCCGCCGCCGATGATTTCCTTGTTCCATTGGGGGAAATCCGGCCACGCATACCAAGTGCCGGGATGAAGGGCGATGATGCCTTTGCCGGCCTTCGCGAAATCGAGCAGGGCTTGGCGGGTTTCCGGGGAAACCGGCTGGTTGGCGCTGAGGACGATGACGTCGATGTTCTTCAGGATCGGGGCGATGCCGTTGAGGTTCTGGGTGAAATCGACCCAGCCGACCGCCGGGGTGAGGGTAGCTTTGTCGGTGGCACCGAAGAATTTCACGAAGTCATGCGACGAGCCGCCGCCGATGAGGAGGACGCGCGGGCCGTTGGCTTTTTCCGGCGGCTGCGGGACGGGGTCGTTGAACTGGGGCATGAATGCCTTGGATGCAGTCGGCTTGTCGGAAACGGGCTTGGCGTTGGGATCGGCCAACTCGGCGGTGATGGCGGCGAGCGTGGGGGCGGCGATGCCGGCGGTGCTCTCCAGAATGAGTTTCTCAATGGCACCGGTGCGCTTTAGGGCCTTGGTGAAAAAGCGGACCTGATGGTCGCTGAGGAGGTCCACCTCGATCGAACCGGGGACGTTGGTGCTCTGGAAATAATCTGCAAACTCAACGCCATTCTGGAAGACGAGTTCCTCGGACTGGCCATCGGCATAGACGACGGTGAGCTTCATAACAGGCGAGATCTGACCGCCGTCCTGATAGCCCCAGCCGGTGACGCCGCCGAGGAAGTGGAGGCGGTTCGCCTTGAAACCGCCGAGCTTGGCTTCCACGCGCTGGGGCAGGGTGGAGGCGAATGATTTGGCCGGGCCGCCTTTGAGAACGATGATGTTGTTGCCGTTGAGGCTTTTTTCGGGATCGACGATGTTGAAGGGGATGTTCTCGACCACGACGTTGCCGAATTTTTCAAATGGCAGGGTGTCGCTAACCGTGTTCTGCGAGGCGTAGAGGCCTTTCCGCGTGTCGGCGGTGAAGGCGCTGCGGAGATCGACGGTGCGGAACTTCTGGGAATCGCCGCCACAGATGTAGGCGAGGATGTCGCGGAGGGTTTCACCGCCGAGGCCCTCGAAGCCTTCGGGCATCAGCGAGCGACCGGTGTTGACGCGGTTCTTGATTTCAGAAATGCGGATTTCCTCCTGACCGGCGAGGCTCTTCAGGATGAGGTTGGTCCGGTTTTCACGGGCGATGACACCAGCGTGAAACTTGCCGTCTTTCGTCTCGATGTTCCAGGCGACGAAGGAAGGATCGACCTCGCGGTTTGGATCGATGATGGAGATGAGGAGTTCGGCGGGACCGTGTGCGCCCATGCCGGTGAGGCCGGGGCCGACGTCGGCACCATTGCCGTTGAGGTTGTGGCAGACGGCGCAGGCTCCGGTGAAGAGTGCTTTGCCCTTTTCGGCGTCGCCGGGTTGTTCGACGATGGGGGTTAGTTTGGCGAGCACTTCCGCCTTGGCCTTGAGGGCCGGTCCCATGAGTTCGTCGAGGAAAGTATTCGCAGCCTTGGCCACGGCACCGTCGGGATAGGTGCGGAGCCGGGCGAGGTTGGCTGGACCCAATGTGGTGAGATCGGCTTGCTTCGATTTCGCCGCCTCGATGAGTGAGAGCGACCAATCGCCGCGCTGCAAAAGCACCTCGAAGGCGGCGGATTGGGCCTCGGAGGGAAGCTTGCCGAAAGCGGTGGCGAGCATCTTACCGACGCGCGGGTCACCGGTCGCACCGAGAGCAGTGATGAGCTGGCGTTTCAAGCCAGGTGACCCATCGCCGGTGGCGGACTTGATGACGGCTGGCAGCGCGTCCTCGACCACGCTGCGGAGACCGAGCAATCCTTGTGCGGCGGCGAAACGAGATTCGTCACTGCCGGCTTCCAGCTTGGTGAAAAGCTCGCGGGTCTGGCGTTCGATTGCAGGCTTGAGCGAGCCGGACTTGTCCCACTTCGCGGCCAGCGGCAGGGCACTGCCACTGGCTCCGCTGGCGAGGAGTTTGCCAAGCGCCTCGGAAAGCGCAGGCGTGAGGGCTGGGGTGTCGGTGATGGTTTTCGCAAGGCTGGCGAGGATGCTGATTTTCAGCGGATCGGCGGCAGCGGGTTTGGTGGCAAGCGCGATGACGAGTTTGGCGGCGTCAGCGGCATTGGTGAGCGAGGCTGTTAGCGCATTCACGAGCGGAGAAAGCGAGACCGGGTCCGGGCTGTCGAGCGCGGCGGCGATGGCGGCGGAGGGATTCCCTGAAGCAGCTCCGACGGCGGCGGATTTCTGGAAGTCGTCGTCGAATTTCGGCCATGCGGCGATGATGGTCTTGGCGGCTTCGTCACTAACGGTTCCCGTTGATACTGCGCGAAGGGCCGCTAGTCGGACTGAGGCGTCAACATCAACAAGCAACATTAAGAGTTGTTGCTCATACAGCTTCGAGTGGTCGTTAAATCCAGACTCCAAAATATTCGCTGCATTTCTGCGGACGCCCGGGTTGTTGTCGGAGAGCGCAGTTTTCAGCACGTCTGAACCCTTAGGCTCCAGTAAGTTGGGACGTTTGATTGTCCAGAGGGCAGCGATTCTCGTTTCAGGATCTCCTGATTTTGTCAGTTTAACCAAAGCCTCGATTGCAGATGGAGCGGCGCTTGTCATGCCAAACTCACCCTCAAAGCGGTCCGTGATCAGTCGGCTTGCGAGTTGTCTCTGTGAACGATTCGGACTTCTGAGCACTTCGATCAATTCGTTAACTCCGGCCTTCGACAGATCAGGCACCGCCAGCTTCTTCGCATCCTTCTGATCCACCCGCCAGATGCGGCCGAAGTAGTGGTCGCGGTCCGGCCTAACGGCAGCGCCGACGCCATTGTGATCCGGGCCACGGGTGTCGTTGTGGATGACAGCCTGGTTGTAGAAATCGCCAACATACATCGCGCCATCGGGACCAACGCGGACTTCGATCGGACGCCACCACATGTCCTTGCTGCGGATGAACTCGGTTTCCTCGCGGCCGGGAAGTTTGTTGAAAGTGTAGCTCGATCCTTGGGGAGTGAGGTGGGCATGGTGGATGATGTTGATTGTCGGTTCGGTGCAAAAATAGTCGCCGTTATACTCAGCGGGCCACGATCCACCGTCATAGACGACGCAACCAGCAGCGGCGGTGAAGGAGCCGACCCAGTCGATTTGGCGATAGGCTTGCTGGTCCCAAGACATTGCGGGGAAGGTTTTGCCGGATTTTTCCACCACATTGTAGCTGGCGGTGCTGCCGATTTTTCCGCGTGAAAGAGCATACTCGGGAAGCATGGTCTGCATGAGCAACTGGCCACTCGTCGGCTGAGTCCACATCACGCGGTTGTCGCCGGTGATTTCGAGGCCCCAGGTGTTGCCGCCTTTGGAGGAATATTGTTCGAAGGCGCTGCCGTCAGGTTTGAAACGCACCACACCGGAGCCATCGACCCCGAAGTCCTTGGTGCCATCGCCCGATTTCACATGGCCCGCGCTATAGCCATGCGTGCAATAGATCCAGCCATCCCAACCCCAGCGCGGGTTGTTGATGACGGCGTGGGTGTCGCTGGTGCCGAGGCCGGTGTAGAGTTTCTCGACCTTGTCGGCCTTGCCGTCGTGGTCGGTATCGCGCAGCCAGAGGATGTCCGGAGCCTGGGTGACGATCACGCCGTCCTTGTAGAACACGAAGCCGGTGACGAGTTCGAGACCTTCGTAGAAAATCTCCTTTTTGTCCATCACGCCGTCGCCGTCCGTATCTGTTAGGATGCTGATTTTATCGAGGGCCTTGCGCTCCTGTTGGCCAGGCTCGGGGTCGATGCCGCCGTGGTCCTTCCATTCCTTGCCGCGATAGTCCGGCCTCATGCCTCGACGACCGTTAGGATATTCCGGAGTTTCCGCGACCCATAAGCGGCCGGAGGGGTCCCAATCGAAGTTCATCGGCTTGGTGATGAGCGGTTCGCTGGCGACGAGTTTCATGGTGAAATCCGGGTGAATTTCGAGGGCCTTCAAGGTATCCGCCGGGCGCTGTGGTCCGCCTTCTGGATAGGTCAGGGCGGCGATTTCCTCGGGTTTGCAGAATTCATCGACGTTCGGACGCTTGCTGGCCCAGGCGATACCGCGCAGCAGGATGGCGCGGTAGAACGGCTGCTCGAAGGTCGAGTAGAGGTGGCCGGGGATGCAAACGAACGCGCGGTAGGCGTCCTTTTCATAGGCCCACATCTGCGGCTGGATGTCATAGATCGTGGCCTTTCCGCCTTCGACCGGTTTCTTTCCGCCGGGAATGTTAGGCGTGTAGCTGGTGGCCAGCACGCGAATGTCCGGGGAGAGATCCATGTCGTAGTAAATTTCATCGTCGATGTGGAAATTTGACGCGCCCTTGGTGATCGGATGCTGTTCGCCGAGGCGCTGGTTTTCGACGTAGTAGAGATCCATCGGGCCCTCTTTCCATTTCGTCTTTCCCTGCACCCAGGCACCGCCGATCACGGACTTCCACCAGACGGGATCATTGGAAACAGCGGCGGTGTGGATGACGACGATGCCGCCGCCGCGCTTGGTGAAGGTGGCAAGGTTGGATTTCTGCTCGTCGGTCGCATTGCCACCGTCTTGGGCATACATCACCAGCACGTCGGTCTGCGCGAGTTGCTCGGCGTTGGGCCAGACTTTCGCGCCATCGACGACCATGCCGCGCTGGGTGAGGAGGGGTTTCCAGTCATTGAGGAATCGCTCGTGTTCGTGGGCGTTCGGGCCGTGGGATTTCTCGCCGCCGCGGATGAAGACGCGCAGCGGAGCGGCGGTGGCGGTTAGGGCGAGGGCAAGCGAGATGAAAAGCGGTAGCAGTCGGTTCATGGGAGACGCGGAAATACGCTAGGCACAAGCAAGTTGTTTCATCCACCGAGCGCGGGGCGGACACAAAAAAACCTCCGTCGCGGCGGGCCGGACGGAGGTTAAGTTAGAAATTCAGCGCTTAGGCATGCTCGGATTTTTCCTTAGGCTCGAAGCCGTAACGGGTTTCAAGATCCGTATCCACGATGGTGGTGATTTCCACTCCGGGCGCGTGTGCTGGATCCGTTGCAAGGTTTTCCAGCCCCGGCTCGGCAACCGCTTCGACCTGCGCGATCACGGCAGGTGAGGTGGATGCAAGCACGACTGGCCGCGGTGTGCGCTCGGGGCGCTCTTCGGCTTCCTCGCGCTCGTCGTGGCCTTTGGATTTTGCGCCGGAAACAGTCATGTTCCGGCCCATGAAGGGTTGATCATGCAGGACTTCAACGGCACGCATCGCTTCGTCCATGCGCAGCATTTCCACGAAGCCGTAGCCCTTGGAGCGATGGGTGCTGCGATTGTAAACAATCTCGATGTTACGGACGCCGCCGATGCCCTTGAACAGTTCTTGGAGGTCTTGCTCAGACACATCGTAGGACAAATTTCCGACATAGACGCGGGTGGACTCGACGCTTTTCGGGTCTCCGCCACGAGGACGATCTTGGTTGCGGGGCGTACGCTCCTTAGCGGGCTGGCGCTCGCCGTCGGTGCGAGGTTCGCGGGGTTCGCGGGGCGTGCGGGGTTCACGCGGCTCGCGGGCCTCACCCTCGTTGGAGCGGGCGTTGCGGGTGTTCGACTTCGGCGCACGGTCCGTGGGGAACGGCGTCGATGCTTCGGGCTTGCGCTCACCACGGGCGGGCGGCGCGGGTTCCTTGTAAAGGCCGACAGCCTTGAGGATTTTCTGCCAGATGCTCAATTTTACCGGAGCATAAGTGCGAGGCGGGCGCGGAGCCTGAGGGCGGAATTCCTCGGCGCGGTTGCCATCCTCACGGCGGCCACGGGATTGGCCATGATCGTTGCGGGAACCGCGATCGCCACGGTCACCACCGCCGCTGCCACGGCGTTCGTTGTTGTTATTGTTGCGGTTTTGGCCTCCGCGTGAGCGGCGGCGACGGCTGTCTCCCGAGTTGCGGGAATCTTGTGTTGCGTTGGTTGACATGGTGTCAGTGGGGTCATGGTTTCAGGCGGCCCGGCGCGGCGGATTCAGGAGAATCCGGCAATGCTGGAAGGACCTCGTGCTGACCGGCATGGTTCCGACAGGCCGGCTTATTGGTGCCGGGGGAAGCTCCGCAGCGCCTGCGAAAGGTGACTTCACCATTGTCGGAAACAGCCGGCTTGCGCCGCCGCCCGTGAGACAGGCGATTCCAATTTTCCGAGCCGCAGGCCGATTTCACGACCCTGGAGAAAACGGGGTGAATCTGTAGGCACTCGGCCGGTTGCGGGCATCGGAGGTTGGGGAAAACCTGCTCGCCGGAAGATTTATGAGGTTTTGAAGCTTTTGCAAGACAGGAACGGAAATGTGGCAGATTTACTTGCCAATCACCTAACATTTCAAGTCAGCAGGTGATCACGGCTCACTCACCTTCAAGCGGGCGAAAAGCTTGCCATCTATCTCGTTTGTCCGAGGAATCAGAACCTCGATACGGTCGATACTCGCACCAAAACCCTCGTTGGTGACAATGATCTCGACGCCGTTGACTCCTTGCTGCGCGGATGTCCACGGGCCTACCAAATGGGCATCGAATTCGACTTCCGGGGCCAGATAGGCCGCAGCTTGGTTGCGACGGTAAGTGACCCGCAGGTAGGTGTCATCGACGATGGTGACCGGCAACAGGTTGCTGGAATTCAGAACTCTCTGACGCTTTGAGAATTTCATCGATGTGGAATTTCATCTGAATCCGGCAGATTTCCGGACCTTTCGCATTCTTATTCTATACAAACACATCCTTCCACTTCGCGATCTCCGCTTTCACGTTGGCGATGGAAGGCGCACCCGGATTCGTGCGGGCGGCGAGGGCGGTTTCTAACGAGAAAACATTCTTCGCATCCGGGCCGTAGGCGGGGTCGATGGTGCTGAGATCGAGCTGGTCGAGCGGCGTCTTTGTAGCGATGGCTTGAGCGACCGCTTTTCCCACAAGCTCGTGGGCGTGGCGGAATGGCACGCCTTTTTTCACCAGATAGTCAGCGAGGTCGGTGGCTAACAGCATCGGATCGGAGGCCGCAGCTTTGCAATTTTCCTCGCGGAGTTCCATGGCGTAAATCATCTCGGTGTTAACGGCGAGAATGAGATTCAGCGTGTCCACGGAGTCGAACAGCGGCGGCTTGTCCTCTTGGAGGTCACGGTTGTAGGTAAGTGGCAGGCCTTTGACCGCGACTAACAGGTTCATCAGATTTCCCACGAGCCGTCCGGTTTTGCCGCGAGTGAGTTCGCAGACGTCGGGATTTTTCTTCTGCGGCATCAGGGATGAGCCAGTGGTGTGGGCGTCTGATAGAGCGGCGAATGCGAACTCCGCCGTACACCAGAGGATAAGGTCTTCACTCAAGCGCGAGAGGTGGACGCCACAAAGCGATATGACGAATAACAGCTCGGCGATGTAGTCGCGATCGGCGATGGCATCCATCGAGTTTTGAGTCACGCCATCGAAGCCCAGCTCGGCGGCGATGGCATGGCGGTCGAGATTGATCGTGGAGCCAGCGAGCGCGCCAGAGCCGAGTGGGGAAATATTCAGGCGCTTGCGGCAATCTATCAGACGGGATTTATCGCGTTCTAACATCTCGATATAAGCGAGGAAATGATGGCCTGCGGTGACGGGTTGGCCACGCTGGAGGTGGGTGTAGCCGGGGATCACGGTGGCGGCGTATTTCTCCGCGCGGTCGAGCAGGGCTTTTTGCAGGCCGGTGATGGCGGCGAGCAGGCCGTCGATTTCGGTGCGGGCGTAGAGGCGGGTATCGGTGGCGACCTGGTCGTTGCGGGAACGGGCGGTGTGGAGCTTGGCACCGGCCTCACCGATGCGCTTGGTGAGTTCGGCCTCGATGTTCATGTGGATGTCTTCGAGCGAGGTCTTGAATTCGAATTTCCCGGCTTCAATGTCGGCGAGGATTTCACGCAAGCCACCATCGATTTGAGAAAACTCCAACGCAGTTAGAAGCCCGGTCGCCATTTGGGCGCGAGCATGGGCGATGGACCCGGCAATGTCGTGCGGGAACAAGCGCCAGTCATACGAGATGGACTCGCCGAACTGTTGGACGAGCGACGAAGTGTCTTGGGAGAAGCGGCCTTTCCACATGGCAGATGAAATCTTGGGGTGAAATTTTACCGCACGGATTGCGCGGCACGGCTGATTTGAACCGCAAACGTCACCGATGAAACGCGAAAAATTCCCTGATGCTGAACTTTCTACTGCCGGGGTAATGGATTCGGAGTTTCCGAAATTGAGCCTTGTAATCGAGCACTGCCATTCCCGCCTTGTAATTTATGAATTTTCCCCGCTGATTCTCGCCTGTGGAAAATCCGCTCAGCTCCGACAAACTCGCCGCGCTGGCGTCACGGATGGCCGAACTTGGAATTGCGGAATCCGAGCTGTTGGAGAAATTTGTCCGCGGCTCGGGAGCGGGCGGCCAGAAAATCAACAAGACCTCCAACTGCGTTTTTCTCAAACATCTGCCCACGGGTGTCTGCATCAAATGCCAGATGGATCGCTCACGAGAAATGAACCGTTATCTCGCACGGCGGGAACTTTGCGAGCAATTGGAAGCGATTCGCGAAGGCAGGGCAGTGGCACGAACCCAAGCCATCGAAAAAATGCGCCGCCAAAAACGCCCGCGTTCTCGCAACTCGAAAAACCGTTCCGTGGCGGACAAGCGGATTCTCTCACAAAAAAAATCCATGCGCCGTCCGCCACCCGGAGATTGATCACGAATGGCCCAAAGATTTCGAGCCTATTTCGGCAAATAGGGCCGCACCACATCCGCTAGCAGTTTGTAGCCTGCTTCACTAAAGTGCAACTTATCCTCAACAAACAATTCCGGTCGCGGCTGACCATCCGCACCAAGTGAAATTTTACCATCATCTACATAGATCAGTTTCTCGTGCTGTTTAATATAATCTGCAATCAGCGTATTCAGCTTGTCCCCCTTCTCCCGTTCGTTCCAGCGGGCGATTGACGGACTCAGCGCGATGTAGGCGATGGGCACCTCGGGCAAATGCTCCCGCACTTTCGAGACGAAATCCTTAAAATCCCCAAACACCTCTTCCGGCGAATGTCCGGCGTGGATGTCATTACCACCGGCACGCAGGAAAATCATCTTGGGTTCGTAGGGGAAAATGATCTGGTCTGCATAGTGGGTGGAGTCCACGATTTCATTCCCCCCAAAGCCTCGGTTAAGCACCACGGTTCCCTTGAAATCTTCTGCCAGTGATTTCCACCGCACAATGGTCGAAGCTCCTATGAACAGCACCGCGTGCTTCGGTGGCAGATTCGCGGCGTCTGCTTTCGCGAAGGCCGCAACAGCCCCCGCCCACTTGCCGAAATTGTGCGTAGTCACTTGCGCAGGAGCTGCCGGAGCCGCCACCTGCTCCGCCTTGGAAAATCCAGTGAAGAGCCCAGAAACCACCCACAGACTGAGGAATAAAATGCGCATGACTGGATTCAAAACCAAACAACCGTCCCCCGCAAGGAGCAAATGCCGAAGGCTGATTTGGTCGTTTATAGCACCTCCTGAAGTATCATTCGCAAGTTGCGCATTGTGCCCACACATGACAGCTACAGTTTCAGAATCGCCGCAGCGAGTGCGTCTTCCATCCCCTCCGCGCTACGGATGAAAATTTCCTGCAAGCCTTTCTCCGACTGCATCACCGCCTTGAGACCACCGGAAATCTTGCGTTGTATTTTCACCGACCCCGTCCTGCTTCCGGCACCTAGGGATTTCCCACCATAAGACCGCCCGATGATGATGCCGATCACGCCATCCATCGCCTCGATTTTGCGCATGATCTGGTGACATTCCTTGGAGGAGCTTTGGTGACGTCCGCGTGATGGCATGATGGTGTAACGAGCCATATTTAATACCGAATTGGGAATAGAATCAACCGCGCAGAATGATGCGTTAGGTGCGCTTCGGGAGTATGCTTTACCACCCACGATTTATTGAAAATTTGATTGCTACGACACTCTCCTTGTTTAGCATCGGCCTAAAAATTTGCACCCGAAACACCATGAACACTGCTCAATTACCAATCTCACCGGTGGCATCCCCCAGCCCACTGACGCTTTGCACCATAAGCCCCAACCCGCTTGGAATAGTTCGGTCAATGCGATGGCTCGTCGTTCTGTTAGCCGGGATTTTTTTATCCCTTGCACTGTCACCAGCCGCAACGGTGCAGCGCAAGCTGGTCTATCACCAGATCACCGGCCCGACCGATCTGTTCGGCAGCAGCCCCGGAGATACGAAACTCTGTGCCAACGGCAATCGCGCGGTGTTCACACTGCCGCCAGGCGGTACTGAAGACCCCGCGACGCCAAACCGCATCTTTGTGATCAACCCGGACGGCACCGGCTTCAAGCAGGTGGATTCCTACGACGGCAGTTGACGTCTGAAACTCGCGGACAACACGCAAAACCTGCCCGGTGGTAATTCCGAATACTCGCGCCTGCAGCTCACTGCGGATGGCACGAAGCTGCTGGTTTGCTCCACCGGGATGCTCTTCAAAAACTCATCCTGCATTTGCAACCCGCCTAAATCCTCATCGGCCTTGCCGACCTCGGGAAAATCACCACCACCTCCGAATAACGACCTATGGTTCGTCGCTGTTGTAACATTCGAGCCGTTGCCCGACGGTGGCACCCGCTATACCGCCCGCGTCCGGCATTGGACGCAAGAAGGGATGGAGAAACACGCCGCGATGGGCTTCGCCGACGGCTGGAACAAGGCCTTCGATCAACTCGTCGAACAGGTAGCCTAACAATTTAAAACCCCAGACCAAACAAACCGCAAACAAACAACTCGCATGAAACCAACCGCTCTAATCGCTATCACCATCGCCACCCTGACTGCCTGTCAGAATAACACGAACATCAAGCCTACCCACTGCATCGACATGCCACCCTACAAAGGAACGGCAGCATTTGAAAAAATGAAAACCCTCGTCGGCAAATGGTCCGCAGAATCTCCCATGATGGGAAAAATGAATACCGAGTTTCGCCTGATCGCTGGCGGCTCCGTAGTCTTGTTCGCCGTGTTAGTCTCTGGGGAGGTAAGGCAATATGCTCCTCCAAAACCGGGGTTCATAATAAAGGTGAGCGATACTCCGTCCCAAACGGATGCGACGAGTAAGGCAACCGCAGCTATGCACTGTCGGAATGGCAAATGCAGTCTTCGGCTGAGCACAAAATATGAAATCCCGGACAAGAGTCCCAGAAAAATAGTGGCCGGTCGAAGGATCAATAGCGGGTAACCGGAGTTCATCAAAATTCCAAGAGCTACTGGCAAAGACGTGATCAAACCAAGAGTTGCGAGCGTCCGTGGTAAGCGCTGCGGACGAAGACATGGGATCAGGCAAGCAACAAAAGCTAAAGCTGCAATCGAAGGACCACCGAAGAATAGTAATGTGTATGGTGTGTCCATGGTCTTCTCAGTGCTGAATTGGCAATGGGCTGCTTCTATGCATGGTCTTCATTTTCTAGCAACGTCGAGGCCTGGCACCCGCTAACGGGAGCGCCCCTCCGCTTTAGATTGAGGTTTGTCGCCACCCTCCGACTTCGACTCGGGGCGGGTAGCGGGTTGCCCAGTGCCGGCTTGTTCTGCCTTCTGTATTTCTGCGAGGATGGTCCTGATGCGTTTGAGCTTGTCAGCAAGAGGTTCAGAACCCGTCTCTTCCTCCTTATTGACCTTGCCTCCCTCCACTCTCAGACAGTCCAACGAAGATTGAACCGTCACGAGTCTGCCTCTCTGGCTCTTCGTCAAATAAATAAGATAACGTTTGCCGGCCTCAAGGTCGGGATCTCGTCCTGAGAAACGACTCTCGGAACCATCAGCTTCTTGCTGCCAATCGTCCCATACTTCAATCTTCTCACCAGCTTTCGCGCCCCGGACTTCTTCTATCACGGTTGCTTCACTCCGGCCCTTCTCATTGTCCACTTGCTTGACCTCGATCACTGCAATCACGGTGGATTGAGCGATTCTTTGCTCGGTTGTCAAAGGTAGAAAGAAGGCCGTTGCTGTGTGGCACAGCGTGAAAAATACCAAGATGGCGGTTGAAATGCGCATGGAAATTCTGCAGAACGTCTAGGCCATCCACAGTGGAAATGGAAGCCTAAATTCAAAGTAGGACGGTACCCGCCGTTGGATGTGCCGGCTTCGGCTAGTTGATTTGCCTCAGAATTTTAGTCGTAAATTGTCCATGGATTCATCTCAGACGGTGAGCGCCAGTCAATTCCGTAGCGCTCACGTAGGATCCTCTTCTTGATCTTCCAGTAAAGGTGGCATGTTCCCAAACCAGTAATTCCGCTGTCATCGACTTCCTTCTGCACTTCCCGGTCCACCTCAACCTCGACGCGTTTGTATTCGGGTGTAAGCTCTACTCGGTCCTTGAGTTCTCCGCCGTTTACATAGTAGTTATTGACCCCTTGCAATCGTGCCATCCTCTTGAATGGGTCCTGCGAATTCCTGTAAACGATCACAGCAAGAAGCATAAGAACCAAGAGACCGAATCCCGCTGATATTCTTGTTACAATCTTGGGTGTGCGTTTCTTCACTTTATAGCAAAGTTTGATGTGCGCCCACCGGCGCGGTTGAAGGGTGGTTGAAGCGAAATTGAAAAGCTTATGGCCGGTTGGCGCGCCATGATTTGTTCGCCATCGTCGTTTGTGGTTGACAAAAGTCAGGGAGTTGGTTCGGAAGGAATCTCTGACAGCGATCCGGATCGCGCAAACTCAGATCGGCGGCGGCGCAGCATCGCGAGAAAAATACATCCGCAAATCGTGCCAAGTGGGAACAAGAGAAGCAAACAATAGCTGGCTAGTCGAGCGCCGGAGTAGAACCACTGCTTCCTCAGTCTAAAGGGAACAAGGGCTACATAGATCAAGATAGCGGGAATGAGCGCAATGATCCCTCTGCATACGAATGCGATAATCGTCTCACCGATTATTGCTGCCAGTTGGCTGGGGTCACTTCCGGGCGACGAAATGACATGTTGTGATGCGTAAACCCCATCTACAATGGTTCGGACACCCGCGATACAGCTAGTGATCGCGAAAGCAATTCCAAGTATGGCGCAAATGGCTGAGACAGTGAACTTCATAACGCGAATGATATATTTGATAGGGACAATTTTTAGGCTATCGTTAGAGACCATCTGCGGCGGGACGGAAGATCGGATTCATTTTGCAGGCTTTTCGCCGTCGGATGCGGCTTGATTCTGGTGTCGTTTAGAATCGCTTGATTCGAGAGAGCGACGCACACGATCCTTATACCGAGATGCTAGCCCCTCGATGAACGAGTACAACTCTGCGTGGAGATCCTTCCAATCGTCGACAGAGCCAACTCCAAGCCTGTGCTCCTGTCCATTCTTGGTCGTTGCGGTGTAACTTGTGCCAGTGGGGAATTGATCCCCATGGTGGGTCTTCCAGTCAAAGAACAGCTGCCTGAATTCCTTCGATGAAAGAAGCGTCGCATCAAGGCTACCGAGATAGTTCTCTAGGACTTCACTACGCTCTTGGTCTCCCAGCTTCTGAGTTTGAAGCCAATAGGTTCGATTCGCGATGTACGCTGAGTATTCAATCTCGCGTCTTCGCGGCTCTTCAGCCTTCTCGAATTCAGCTCCAAGAACATTAAGGAGCGGGATCAACATCATCTCGTAGACCGTAGTCCTCGGCGAGGCGTTTCGGTCATCCTTACAGTTTGCTGTCGAAATTAGGGATATTAAAATCCCCAGAGCACGGGCCACGATTGTTGCTGTGATCTTCATTTTTGGCGAACAGAGGAATTAGTAGGATGTCGTGGAGTGATATCCAAAGTGATCCTGCGGTGCAGACTGCACCGCAAACCCTTGATCTGACAAGGATGATCTGAGGGAACGTGCGTATATCAGGGGAAAATCGGGGGTGGCGTATGGGGGTGGGATGCTCTAGCGAATATCACGGGTCTGAGACAGTGGCGGGCAGGGTTGCTTGGGGGTGGCGGCTTTTTTGGAGGTGATGGAAAATTTTTGGCGGCAGTGAGGTTTTGGGATTCGGCGGGGAAGATGCGAGGCTAGAGATGGGGGAGACGAAGCACGGCGATCAAGCGAGGGGGAGCACACGCGCCCTCGCGTGTAGTTTTCGACGCCCTCGTCGAAAACCTGTGTTCCCAGTCATTGGATCTATCTCTTATCTCAATGAAAATGCGTTCCAAACCTCTAAGGGAACTCAGCCGGAATGAGACGAGGGCGTCTCATTCGACACGCGAGGGCGCGTATGCTCCCCTTTTTCCCTAGCTTGATCGCCCTGGGAGACGAACTCCACCTGAGAGTTGCTTGCCGCGCTGAGAGCGAATCCACAATCTCAGTGGATAGATAGGGGTTTTGCAGATCCAAAGAATCCTCACCGCACACCCAGTAAATCGCCCCGTTGATCGTGAAATTTTCGCTCAATCTATACTGCTGTGCATCAGGATTTGTGAAACAAGGAGAAGGGATGTTATTGTCCTTATTTTCCCTGGGTTAAAGAAAAGAGGCGACAATAAGGTCGCCGCTCCTTACCCGGAAAAACCTCAAATCCTGATACGCGTGAGCATACGCTAACGAATGACGCCGACCGAGGCTCAAGGATCGAGTTTCGCTTTCTTTAACTTCGGCTCGATGACGAAGCGGCAATAGGGGTTCTTGGACTTGTTCTCGTCGTAGTAATTCTGATGGTAATTTTCCGCCGGATAGAATTCCGAGGCTTTGGTGATCTCGGTGACGATGGGGTCTTTGAAATTCGCCTGGGCGGCGGCTTTCGAGGCTTCGGCGATTTTCTTCTGCGCATCGGAGTGATAGTAAATGGCCGAGCGGTATTGGGTGCCGGCATCGTTGCCTTGGCGGTTCAGAGTGGTCGGGTCGTGGAGATCCCAGAACCATGCGAGCACTCTTTCGTAGGAAATTTTCTTGGGATCAAAAACGATATGCACCGCTTCGGCATGGCCGGAATCTCCGTCGCAGACTTGTTCATACGTCGGATCTTTCACATTGCCGCCGGTGTAGCCGGAAGTGGCGGAAATGACGCCATCGACGCGGCGGTAGGCGGCTTCGATGCACCAGAAACAACCACCGGCGACAGTGGCGACTTCCGCACCGGCGGGGACTTCTGGCATTTTAGCGGCGTGTTTATCGGGAGCGGTCATGGCTTTGGGTGGTTCGCAAGAGGCGAGCGTGGGAATGAGGAGCAAGAGGGCGAGGATGGATCGGTGATTCATGGTCATAGGATACACAGAAAGGAAATTTGTTCCCGAAAAATTTCATCACCACTCAATGCCGACGCCTTCCTCGGGAATGAGGATCTGATCGCGGATGCCGAGACGGTCCGCTTCCTGGAGCAATCGGGCCACCGGTTCATCGCGTGGTTCATTGCCTAGCGGAAAGGTGCCATAGTGCATCGGGATGAGCGCCTTTGCTCCGAGATCCGCGAATGCTCTAACGGCTTCCTCCGGGTTCATGTGGACATCCCGACCACTCGGCGAATCATAGGCCCCGATCGGCATGAGGGCGACGTCGATTTCATAGCGTTTGCCGATTTCCTGAAAGCCGTCGAAGTAGGCGCTATCGCCGCAGTGGAACACGCTTTTCCCCCCGGCGCGGACAATGTAGCCGCCGTAATCGCGGTGGGTGTCATGGATGAAGCGCGCGCCCCAATGATGGGAGGGCGTGTGGATGATTTCCAGTTCATCGAAGGCCAGCGAATCCCAGATCCGCATCTCGTGGATGGCGGGAAAGCCGAGGCGTTTGACCAAGGAACGACTGCCGAGCGGGACGACGATGCCCTCGCGCGCCTGAAGGATTTTCAGGCTGGGTTTGTGCAGGTGATCGAAGTGGGCGTGAGTGACGAGGACGAAGTCCAGCTCCGGCACCTCGCGCAGATCGAGTCCTGGCTGGCGCTCGCGTTTCACCGGGCCGTGCCATTTCGCCCAATTCGGATCCACCATCACCGCATGCCCGGCGAATTGGAGGAAAAACGAGGCATGGCCGATCCAAGTGATCCTGACTTTATCCAAGTCCGGCGGGGCCAATACCGGCTCTAACACATCGCCATCTGCCCGGCGGAAAATCCCCGGCACGATCCGATGCCGCAGGAACTTCAAATTTCTCGCAGGCCATCCCTTGTGTGGCAGCAAACCGGAATACCTGTCTGGGACGGGCTTCATGGATGAGGGCGGATCGTCATGCAGGGATGAGGGATACTAGGCTGGGAGGCGCGGGATTGCACGGAAACGCAGCAATTCATTTGCCATAGGCGGTGGAAATTTGCGCCGCCCACGCTTTTGCGCGTTCGCCGAAGCTACGGTCATCGCCCGCGTAGAGAATGCCACGGGAAACATTGATGACATCCGGCGCGGTTCTGGCGGCGGCGGCAAGCGCGGCGAGATCCCCGCCTTGGGCACCGAGGCCGGGGATCAACAGGGGCGCGTCCGGGATTTTTGCCAATACATCCGCCGCATTTGTCAGGCCGACGACATAGCCAACATCAGTGGCGCGGCCCTCGGTCTTGGCGCGCTCGCCGAGCGCCGTGACGAGTTCGAACACCGAGCGCCCGTCCGCGAGTCGCTGCCGTTGGAAATCCGCTGAGCCGGGATTGGAAGTCACCGCTAACAGGTAGATTCCCTTCCCCACCCAATCCAAAAACGGCTCGATGGAATCATAGCCGAGAAAGGGATTGAGCGTGACGGCATCCACCTTCCACCCGGCGAAATAACCCTGCGCGTAGTATTTCTGGGTCTCGCCGATGTCGCTGCGTTTCGCATCCAAGATCACCGGCACCTCATCCGGCACTCCGGCTAACAAGTCTTCGAGCAAGCGAATTCCCTCGATGCCCATGGCCTCGAAATACGCCATATTCGGCTTGAAGGCGGCAGCCCATTCGGAGGTTTCCGCGATGACCTTGGTGAGGAAATTCCGGGCAGTGGCCGCACCACCGTCGCCAGGCCGGGGATCAAGCCCGACGCAGAGGCGGGAGCCGGTTTTCTCGATCCGTTGTTGCAGGCGTTCGGCGTAGCGCATGGCTTGAAGTAGCGGCGATCTGCGGTCGCCGTCAAATCATCTTCACGGCACACGCTGCGGCCCGCCGATTCCTAACATTTCCCGCGTCGCCACAATTTCCCCAAGAGATCCAGCACCCCCGCGCTGCGCAATGCCGGATCGACATAGGCTTGGAGGCAGTGGAACAGGAAATAGTAAAATCGGCAGCTCGCCCAGACGCAGACGAGCAGCAGCGCGGTTTCCTGCCAAGTCGGCAGGTCGGCCCAAATTTGCAGGCAGCCCGCCATGAGTGCCAGCACGGCGAAGAGCAGGCCCTTGGCCACGATCCAGCGTTTGTCGGTCAAATCCGGTCCCATCACCAGAGCATAGTGCGACTATGCTGACGCGCATCAGGATTTGTGAAATAAGGAGAAGGGACTTTATTGTCCTTCTCTGCCCTGGGTTAAAGAAAAGAGGCGACAATAAGGTCGCCACTCCTTACCCGGCGAATTCACAAATCCTGATGCGCGGCAGTATCTCGAAAACAGCCAGAGGTATCGGAAATACGGCGGCAATCGCGCCTCAAGTCCGACTGAGGAATTTTTCCCATTCGCAGGCATTCGCGTTGCTTGGTGCTCATTCTTGGTGAACTTTTCCTCCGCATCACGCAAACCATGAGCACCGAACCGCAAGCCATCGAAGTCGAGGTGATCGAAATTGATGGCGTCGCCCCAGCCGCAAAAACCGCGAGCCAGGAGCCGCCGCCAGAGGCACGGTGGCAGAATTGGCAAAAATGGCAGGGGCGGGTCCGCCAACTCGACGGGCGTTGGTGGCCGCTGTGGGTATTCCTTGGAGCGATCGCGCTGGTGCTGCTGCTGACGGTCGGACTGGTTGTAGGCGTGGTGTTTCTGGTCTTCAGAATTCTAACTGGGATTCTGCGGGCTTTCCTCCGGTGAGCGAGGTTCTGGGTCTGTTTGGCTAAAATGACGACCCGCCTGCCTCCAACCAAGGCTTGAACTCCCCCGCCCCACCCGTCAAAGCAAGCCGCGTGAAACAAGCCTTCATCCTCGGGGCCGGCCTCGGCAATCGCTTGCGACCGCTCACGGACCGCCTGCCGAAACCACTCGTCCCCTTATTCCACCGTCCGCTTGCGGCATGGGCGATGGCCGCTTGTGCCAACGCTGGGATCGCCCGCTTCGCCATCAACACCCACCACCTGCCCACCGCTTGGGATGGATTCGGCGCGGAAAATGTCACCCTATTTCACGAACCCTTCCTGCTAGAAACCGGCGGCGGACTGAAAAACATCGCCCCTTGGATCGGCGAGGACGACTTGCTCGTGCATAACGGCGACATTTTCTCCACCCTGCCCTTGGCCAAACTCATCGCCGCTCACGAAGCCTCCGGCCTGCCCGTCACGCTGGCCTTGCGCTCGGAAGGCAGCGCCAAACACATCGCCCTCGACCCCACCGGCACCCGCGTCACCGACATCCGCCACAAACTCGGCCACGCCCACGGCACCCATGTCTTCTCTGGCATTTATTGTGTGAGTCCCACCTTCCTCGATCTGCTGCCCGCCGGTGAAAAAATCTCCGTCATCCCCGCTTTCCTAGAATTGGCGAAACTTGGCCAACTCGCCGCCATCGTCCTCGATGAAGGAGTCTGGCTCGATCTTGGTGATCGCGAGGCCTACCTTCAGGCCCATCGCGAACTGACTCTCGCCCCGCCCATCCATCCTCAAGCAGAAGTCAGCCCCGGCGCGGTCATCGAGCGAACTGTCATCGGTCCCGGTGCAATGATCGAAAGCGGGGCCGTCATCCGCGATTCCGTCATCTGGCCCGGCTGCCGCGTTGACGGGAATGCCGTGCTCAACCGTTGCATCGTTTTTTCCCCGCAACCCGTCAGCGGAATCCACCAAGATCGCGATCTTTGAGAGCCTTATGTTAATTTTTTTCAATCCAATCCTTGCCAAGCCCCGCCCGACCCGATAACTCGCCCCGACACAAAAGCCCATGACAAACACAGACATAACCACATCAGCTAACGCAAAGCGCCTCCTCTGGGCAGGCTTTATGGCCATTCTCGCAACCGGAGTCGGATTCGGCGTCCGAGGCGGCATCCTCTCGAACTGGGCGGCCGACTTCGGATTCACCGGTGCTCAGCTCGGTGCAATCGGTGGCGCAGGTTTCACCGGATTCTGTTTCGGCATCATCATCGGTGGGGTGGTCGTTGATAAGATCGGTTACGGCAAGCTGGTTGCAGCCGCCTTCATTTTACACATCCTCTCCGCTGTCATCACCTTCGCCGCCCACAAGGGCCAAGCCCAGGACTCCGCTTACATGTATCTCTATCTAGGCACGTTCGTTTTCGCCTTGGCGAACGGAACCCTAGAAGCCGTTGCCAATCCTCTGGTCGCCACACTCTTCCCCCACAACCGGACCCATTACCTCAATATCCTGCACGCCGCATGGCCTGCCGGCCTCGTACTCGGCGGCCTGATCGGCTGGACACTCGGCGAAGCGGGCGTGGACTGGAAAATCCAACTCGGCCTGTTCCTAGTTCCCACCATCCTCTACGGCTTCGCCTTTATGGGACAGACCTTCCCGAAATCCGAGGCTGCGGCCAAGGGACTTAAGCTTGGCGAAATGATGAAGGAAGTCGGCCTCCTAGGTGCCCTCGTCGCCTGCGCGATCATCGGCCTGTTCTTCAAGTCCCAGCTCGGTGGCGTGCTCGCCTTCTTCACGGGCAGCGACTTCTTCACCGGCCCCTCATGGATCTACGTCTCATGGGGTGTGGCGCTGGTCCTGTGGCTCATCGTCGGTGGTAAAACTGGCTTCGCAGTGGGTTCATTCCTGCTATTCGTCCTGTTTGTCACCCACGGACTTGTCGGCGCGGTCGAGCTCGGCACCGACGGCTGGATTCAAAACATCACCGGCAACATCCTCACCCCGGCACAAGGCAAGATCCTTTTCGTCTTTACCTCCCTCTTCATGTTCTGCCTCCGCTTCTCCGCCCACTTCATCGAGAGTAAATTGAAAATCTCCCCCGTCGGCCTGCTTTCGATTTGCGCCGTCCTCGCCGTGATCGGCCTCAATCTGGTTAGCGGCATCAACAGCTTCACCGGTGCGCTCTTCGCCTTGGCGGTCTATGCCCTCGGCAAGACCTTCTTCTGGCCCACCATGCTCGCTGTCGTGGGCGACCGCTTCCCCCGCACCGGTGCGATCGCCATGTCCATCATGGGTGGCATCGGCATGATGTCAGCGGGCCTGCTCGGTGGACCCGGTCTCGGCTACGCCAAGGACCGCTTCACCGTTGAGCACCTCAAGGAAAACAATGCCCCGCTCTATGAGGCAAACAAAGCCGCAACCGCCGGCTCCTTCCTCTTCCTCGATCCTGTCGCGGGCCTAGACGGCACCAAGCTTTCCGAAGCCCAAAAAGCCGTCAACAAAACCCCAGACCAGAAGGCGCTCGCGGATGCCAGCATCGTCGGGGACCGCAAGACTCTGAAGGCGGACTCCTTCATTCCTGCCTCCATGGCAGGCATTTTCATCCTCCTCTTGCTCTACTTCAAGTCCATCGGCGGCTATCGTCCGCTTACCATCGGCGACAAACACTGACCTTTTTTCCAAGTCAGAAACCTCCCTAGCGGCATGGCCCTCAACGCCATGCCGCTTTTTTGCGCTTGCCGCCCGTGCCCCGCAGGAGTGGAGTCTGTGCCGATGACCTCATGTGACAAAACTTGGCGATACCTCAGCGGGCTCTTCGCGGGCCTCATGCTCAGCGTCCTCACCGCCACCGCCGATGTGAAACTCAGCCTCGCCGATGGCTTCGATTTCCCGGTCGGCAAGCCCAATGCCGACGGCTACTTCAAGGCCCGCGGACTACGCCTGCGTGAGCCGCAACACTTCGGCGAGGATTGGAACGGCCGGGGTGGCGGCGACACGGACCTCGGCGATCCAGTTTACGCGGTTGCCGACGGCATCGTCACGTTCGCCCACAACGTCCATGTCGGCTGGGGCAATGTCATCCTCACTCGCCACGCCTACCGGGATTCCGCCACCGGGCAGGTGAAATTCATCGACACCTTGAATGGCCACCTCAACGAGATCCTCGTCAAGGAAGGTCAAGTCATCAAACGCGGGATGAAAATCGGCACTATCGGCAACAACTTCGGCATGTATCCCGCCCACCTCCATTTCGAGATGCGCAACAACATCCACATCGGCATGCAGCGCAACAGTTTCCCAGCGGATATGGTGAACTGGGCGGACCCCACCACCTTCATCAATGCCCACCGCCAGCTCAACCGCGAGTGGAGCAAAGTCGCCGTGCCCACCGGCACCTATCAGGAATACGAAGGCTTCAAGGGACTCTGAAATGCTCGCCCCCCGCAGCCGCAGGAACCCATGGTTCGCCATCCTGTTCATTCTCGCCGTCGTCGCCATCCGCGGCTACAAGCTCTTCTACTCACCACCCGTCAGGGACTCCCATCGCGAGCACTCGGCTCCTGCCGGGAACTCCACCTCCCCGGAGAACGACGGTCGCAGTGAAAAATCCGGCGGCTTCGAAGTCTATCGCAACTGCACCCTCGTCACCGCCCCGCACAACGACGGCGACAGTTTTATGGTAAAACTCCCCACCGGCAGGCAGGCCGAGTTCCGCCTCAACTTCGTGGATACCCCGGAGAGCGCGTTCAAAACCTACGGCGGCGGTGAGTCCAACCATCAGCGCATCCACCAGCAAGCCACCGACCTCGGCATCTCCGACGAGCAGGCCGTAGAAATCGGCCAGCAAGCCAAGCATTTCACCCTGGATCTGTTAGCGAGCCGCCCCTTCACCCTCTACACCACCTGGGACAGCCCCTACCACGACGACCGCTTCCATGCCCACGTCGAGGTTAGCCAAGACGGCAAACCCCGCTGGCTCCACCAACTCCTCGTCGAACGCGGCCTTGTCCGCCTCATCACCAAGCCCGCCAATCTCCCCGACGGCACGTCAGCCGCCAAGGAACTGCAAAATCTCCGCAACCTCGAACGCGAGGCGAAACGCAATCGTGTCGGTGTCTGGTCTCGTGGTCCATAAAGCATCAATTGATGGATGGCCGTGCCGGGTTGTGGTTGTGGCTTCACAGAAAGAGCAGCGTTGCTGCGAGACGCAGCAAGCACGTCCGCACTCACCTCAAATTTCACATAACGCCAGGTGGTTTTCGGCGCATTTCGCGGTATTTTCACGCCGGGGTTGCGCTGGGTGCATTTTCCAGTATGGAGAGGGCATCCCATTTGGTTTCAGCATTCAGCCCTCTATTCTATCAGCATGACAGCCCGCCTCGACTTCCGCAGCCGCCACCTTGGTCCCATTGGCTCCGACCGCGATGAAATGCTCCACCAAACCGGCCACCCGTCGCTCGACGCCCTACTCGACGCCGCCATCCCCGCCACCATTCGCCTGGTCACTCCACCAGTCCTGCCCGAGGCCCTGCCGGAACACGAAGCGCTCGCCTTGTTGAAGTCGATCATGGGCAAAAACCGGGTGCTCAAGTCGTTCATCGGCCAAGGCTACCACGGCACCCACACCCCCGGCGTGATCCAGCGCAATATCTTGGAAAATCCCGGTTGGTACACCGCTTACACGCCCTATCAGGCGGAAATCGCCCAGGGCCGTCTCGAGGCGCTGCTGAATTTCCAGACGATGATTACCGATCTAACGGGCCTGGACGTTTCTAACGCATCCTTGCTCGACGAGGGCACCGCCGCCGCCGAAGCGATGAGCCTCGCCCTCGCCGGAAAACCCAAAGGCACAGCAATTTTTGTTTCCGATCGCTGCCATCCGCAAACCATCGACGTAGTGCTTACCCGCGCTGAACCGTTAGGCATCCAAGTCATCACAGGCGACTGGCAAACCTTCGAGCCATCCGCCTGTGAGGGACTCTTCGCGGTGCTGGTGCAGTATCCTGACACCCGCGGCCGGATTGATGATTTCACGGATTTCCTCGCGGAAGCCAAAGCCGCCGGGGCGGTGGCCATCGTCGCTGCTGATTTACTTGCTCTAACATTACTGAAAGCGCCCGGCGAATTTGGAGCGGAAATTTGCATCGGCTCGTCGCAACGTTTCGGCGTGCCGATGGGTTTCGGTGGCCCCCATGCGGGCTTCATGGCCTGTGCCGACGCCTTGAAGCGCAAGATGCCGGGCCGCCTCATCGGGGTCTCCGTCGATGCTCGGGGGAAACCCGGCTATCGGCTCTCACTACAAACGCGCGAGCAACACATCCGTCGCGACAAGGCGACTTCTAACATTTGCACCGCGCAGGTGCTGCTCGCGGTGATGGCCTCGATGTATGCGGTCTATCATGGGCCAGAAGGACTCCAACACATCGCCCACACCGTCCATGCCCGCGCGGCGGATCTGAAGGCCGCTCTAACTGCTGGTGGCATCGTGATCGAGGATGGTCCGTTTTTCGACACACTCGTCGTGAAGGTCCCTGGCATGGCGGATTCCATCCTCGCCACCGCTGCGGCTAGTGAAATCAATCTCCGCCGGATCGATGCGGACCACCTTGGTATTTCCTGTGATGAGACAACGAGCCCCGCCGACATCGTTGCGATCTGCCGGGCATTCCGAGTCGGTGAAACCACAAACATTGTTAGCGAAACAGCTTGGCCCACCACTCTCGCCCGCAGCACTGCTTTCCTCACGCAGAAAGTATTCAACAGTTATCACTCGGAGACGGAGATGTTACGTTATCTCAAGCGCTTGGAATCGAAAGACCTGGCACTCAACGAATCCATGATCGCGCTGGGATCATGCACCATGAAACTCAACGCCACCTCGGAAATGATGCCAATGAGCTGGCCGGAAGTCGCCAATATGCACCCCTTCGTCCCGGCGGACCAAAGCATTGGCTACCGGGAAATGCTCTCGCTGCTGGAAGGCTGGCTGGCCCAAGTAACAGGCTTCGCCGGCGTTTCCCTCCAACCCAACGCAGGCTCACAGGGCGAGTATGCGGGCCTGCTCGCGATCTATCATTATCATCGCTCGCGTGGTGATGCACATCGGAACATCTGTCTCATTCCGGTTTCCGCCCACGGCACTAATCCAGCCTCTGCAGTGATGGCGGGCATGAAAGTGATCGGCGTGAAATGTGATGAAAAAGGCAATATCGACGTGCCGGACCTCGTCGCCCGCACGGCGGAGCACCGCGAAAATTTAGCAGCGTTGATGGTAACCTATCCGAGCACCCACGGCGTCTTCGAGGAGACGATTCGCTCGATTTGCGACATCATCCACGAGGCGGGCGGCCAAGTTTATATGGACGGTGCGAACATGAACGCACAAGTCGGCCTCACCTCCCCCGGCCTGATCGGCGCGGATGTCTGCCACCTGAATTTGCATAAAACCTTCTGCATCCCTCACGGCGGCGGCGGCCCGGGCGTGGGACCGATCGGGGTCGCGAAGCAACTCCTGCCATTCCTGCCAGGCCATTTCGAATTACCAAACCCACGCGGCGCGGTTTGCTCCGCACCCTGGGGCAGTGCTTCGATTAATACAATTTCATGGATGTATATCGCCATGATGGGCGGCGCGGGACTGACCGAGGCCACCGGCGTCGCCATCCTCAATGCCAACTACATGGCCAAACGGCTCGCCCCGTTTTATCCAGTATTATATACAGGAACCAATGGCCTTGTCGCTCATGAGTGCATCATTGACGTCCGTCCGCTATCAGATGCTAGCGGCATCACGGTCGAGGACGTGGCCAAGCGCTTGATGGATTATGGTTTCCACGCGCCGACCATGAGCTGGCCGGTGGGCGGCACCTTGATGATCGAACCCACCGAGTCCGAAGCGAAGTCCGAGCTGGATCGCTTCTGCGACGCAATGATTGCCATCCACGGTGAAATTTCCGCAGTCATTCGCGGCGAGCTTGATACCAATGACAATCCACTCAAGCACGCACCGCACCCCTGCGAGACAGTTTGTGGCAATGATTGGCAGCACTCCTACCCCCGCGAGATGGCGGCATTTCCCCTGCCCTATCTCCGCCAGCACAAATTCTGGCCCTCGGTCGGACGGATCGACAATGTGCATGGCGACCGCAATCTCGTCTGCACCTGCGACTCGGTGGAGGCTTATGCGGCCGCCGGTTCCTAACATTATGTGCGCGACCTCCCCCATCGACTGGAGCACATGGCAAGGCGAAATCCACGCCACCCTGATGTTCATCATCAAAGATGGGCAAATTTTACTGATCGAAAAAAAACGCGGTCTGGGTGCGGGAAAAATCAATGGACCTGGCGGCAAGATCGACCCCGGTGAAACGCCGCTGCAGGCTATCATCCGTGAGACTCAGGAAGAACTTCTCATCACCCCTCACACGCCGCGCAAGCTGGGTGAACTGCAATTTTCCATGTCCGATTACGCGGACATCCTGTGCCATGTCTATCGGGCGGATGACTTCACCGGCACGCCGACGGAGACCGATGAGGCGGTGCCGGTATGGACTGCTTTGGACGAGATTCCCTATCAGCGAATGTGGGAGGACGACCGGCATTGGCTACCACTGGTGCTGAGCGAAACCACCTTCCGAGGACGCTTTGTGTTTGAGGGGGAACGCATGCTATGGAAAGATATGGTGACTGCCCTTTCCTGGGCATGAAAAAACCGCCTCCTTCGCAGGCGGCGGCTTGTTGGTTTTGGATTTTCGGATTGATTGATCAGAGCGCTGCTTTAAGCGCAGCAAACTTCGCCTTGTCAGCCGCGAGTGCTGCTTCGGCTTTTTCGATTTGGCTATGCAGGGCTGCCAAGGCATTCAGCTTGCTTCCCATGTTACCACTGGCCACGACTGGTGCCGCTGCTGCGGTTGTTGGTGCGGCCTTGGCCTTTTTCCCAGCCTTCTTTGCGGCTTTCTTACCCGCTTTTTCGGCGACTTTTTTGACGGCTTTCTCGGTCGCTTTATTGACGACTTTCTTGCCCGGAGGTTTTACGCCGGCGGCCTTCAACCATGTAATCACCGTGAGTGGCGAGATCTTGAATTTCTTGGATGCATTGTTAGCACCGCCGCGGCCGTTTGCTTCATTGTAGGCAACCACGAAGTCGATGAGTTCTTTCTTCTGCTCGTCCGAGTAGCGCGAGCGGCGCTTGCCCTTGGCAGCCTTCTTGGCTTTCGGTGCTTTCGGTGCTTTCGGCGCTTTCGGTGCCTTCGGTGCCTTCGCAGCTTTAGGTGCCTTCGGAGTCTTCACCTTCGCCGCTTTCTTCGCGGCCTTGGGCGATGCCGCACCGGCGGACTTCAACCAAGTCGAAATGGAAATTTGTGAGATGTTGAATTTTTCAGCAGCCTTGCTCAGGCCACCGCGTCCGTTGGCTGCATTGTAAGCGATGACGAAGTCCACGACTTCTTGCTTTTGTGCAGCGGAATAACGGACGCCCTTCATGGATGTTTTTTTCGTAGTAGTGCTCATGTCGGCGTCAACCTATAACTCATCGTCTGGCTAGCAAGCTAAAATTGATGCGTTATCCCTAATTCACCTATAAAACATTCTGCGGGTCCGCATTCGCAACCGACATGACATTCATCAGCATGGATCGATCCGTCATATCAACGAGCCAATAATCACAAGCACTCCTCACCTTTGGGCGGGCGACCACGCCTCCAAAACCGATAAACACATCGACATCGGGCTTGGTCTCCAGATCCGATATACCATCTCCCATCATCACCACGCGCTCCGGTAGCATGGCCTGCCGCCACTCGCGAATGATCTCGTTTTTACCAAGATTCCGGGTGCTAGGATACGCCTTGTCGTAGTCCAAATACGAACCGTCTTCATGAAAATAAAGTGGCACCGCCTCCACATGATCGATGCCCAACAGGCGGGCAAGTGGTTCGATCAATGGCGCGAAGCCGCCTGAAATAATGACCGGCAACCAGCCTGCCACCTTGATTTCACGAATCATATCAGCAGCTCCCGGCACCACGGTATCCATATAAAGTTGTGCCACGGCATCACATAATGTGCGGTCCGGCCGGATCTTTTCCATTCTAAGCGGAAACACTTCACTGATCGGAATTTCGCCATTCATCGCAGCATGAGTCAGCTTCACGACCTCGGCATAAACATCATCGCCTTTGGCCCGGGCCAGTTCATCAATCCCCTCAATCGTCGATAACGTGGAATCACAGTCGATGAAAAACAGTTTGCCCCGACAGCGGGTGGCCGGAAGAATTTCCAACACGTCCCCCACCTCCACCAACTCAAACAAGTCGATCATCGCCGCATTGCCCAGACGAATGCATCCGTGGCTGGCGGGTTGTCCGAGTTGCTCTTCATGATTGGTCCCATGGAGGTAAATATAGCGCTCCAGCGAATTCGCATTTTCTACGTCCATGCCATCAATCCGTAAAATACGACTGAGCACGAGATCGCCATTTACCAAATCGCCCGGCTGCCAAACGCCCACGGGAACCCGTGCTTTGAAAATCGTGCCGGTCGCTGCACCGGCCCCGATCTTTTCCGCAATCCGAAAGCGCCCGGTAGGAGTGCGGTAACTATTCATCACAAAACCCATGCCCTTGGTGGCAGTAGAAATCTCAAAGCAACGGATGCAATGCCCGCCCTCGATGATTTCAAGTGTTTGTTCATCAATGGAAACAACTAGCCGGCGGGTCGGGTTCATGATGGTGTCATTACAAGCAGGGCATTATGACCGCCCATGCCGTGGGAGAGTTTATAGACTGGCCCGCTTGCAGCAAGCACTTGCTCCGGCAGATGAAAGCCGCTTGGCAGATGCATACCAGCTTGGTTGGGCGGCAGCTTACCCTCGCGCATAAAGCGGGCGAGGATCACACTTTCTAATAATCCACTCGCACCGATGGTATGTCCTGTGAAGGGCTTCAGGAGATGCAGCGTCGGCTTTAAATTTGGAAAAGCACGGTGCAACAACGCTGGATCCGCGATGGCTTGCACGGCGGTGCCGGTGGCGTGCGGGCAGACTGCGACTGGAGTTCCATGCAGCCGAATCGCCCGCTCTAACAATGCTGGCGTGTGTCCGCCAGAGGCTGGCATCCCGACCGGATCGCAGGCATCCGAGTTGCAGGCGTAATGGGTCAGGTGGGGGAAATTTCCTGTTCGGTGCTCGATCGCCATCGCCGCCGCACCCTCCGCTGGGATGAAGCCTGCTGATCTTGGGTGATAGGGATTCAAAACCATCTCATCACTCAACAGCCCCGACGACGTATAACTATCCAATAACAGCGGCACCAACGGCAAATCCACCGCCACCGCCAGCGCGCGTGGGGCGGCACCCGAGTTCACCAACATCATGGCGATGCCGATCGCATCCAGCCCTGCGGCACACCCGCTCGCCAGTACATGATTCGGTCCGGTGATGCCAAACTCGATACAGATCGCCGCCGCCGGTTCGCTATGGATCGTGTTGCTCGCCGCCATTAAGCGGAACGGCCGCCGCCCTGGCCATGGGCCTAACCAACCGGCTGCATTGCCCCGGCTGGTGCCAACGATCAAGGCCGCGTCGCGCAGATCATCGGCACTCCAGCCCGCTTCGGAAATCGCCTCGCGGGCGACATGCAGGGCCGCCATCGTCGCCGGACTCCACTTGCGATTTACTAACAGATTCCGCGGCTCAATCCATGCCCCGGGCCGCAACGCGTGTTTGCTATCAGAACCTAACAATTCACCCAATCGGCGGAACGGCACCTGCCGCGCCAGCACCGCCTGATGTTGCGATGCCACATCAGTCCCCAAAGCGGACAACGCACCGAGGCCGGTGATCGAGAGCGATGGATGAACGGCCACAGGCGGTGATGTGGGCATTTCAGCCAACGCTTACAAAGTGATTTGCGCACCAAGCTCGACGACGCGGCCCGGAGGAAGCTGGAAATAGGCGGTCGCAGCGGAGGCATTGCGAGCCATCACGGCGAACAACGACAGCCGCAAGCGGTCGATTCGCGTTGATTTGGTGCCGACACCATAAGTTTCCCTTCCAAGGAAGTAGGTGGTTTTCCCAGGTTGGAAACGGGCGTTTTCTGGCATCAGATTCAGCAAGGCCGCAGGCACGTCGGGGGTTTCCGCGAAGCCGAAGCGCAGGGTCGCACGGTGCAGGCCATCCTCGAGATCCTCGTATTCTAACATTTCCTCCGGGGTCGCCATCGGGTGATCGAGCGTCATGACATGCAGGAGAATCACGCGCTCATGCAGGACTTGATTGTGCTTCAGATTATGCAATAGCGCGGTGGGCACTTGCAGCCCTTTTCCACTCATGTAAATCGCGGTTCCAGAAACTCGGTGGATTTTGCCCTTATGGAGATCATTCTGGAGCACGCTGATCGGCAGGGACTCCTCCATGATCCGTGCATAGAGCCGACTGCGGCCCCAGATCCAGATGAGCATGATGGCCATCACAGCACCCGCCACCACCAATGGCAGCCAGCCCCATGGATAGATTTTCAACACGTTCGCCGCGAGAAATGCGCCGTCGAGTACCATGAACATCGTGGTGACCACGCCAGCTTTTAGCTTGGACCAACCCCACACCGCACGGGCGGCGGAAAAGAACAGCAGCGAGGTGATCGTCATCGTCACCGAAATCGCGATACCATAGGCTCCAGCGAGTTCTGACGAGGTCTTGAACAGGATGACTAACAGAATGCAAGACACGGCCAAAATATGATTCACGACCGGGACATACACTTGCCCCATCGAGTGCTCGGAAGTATAGAGAATCCGCACCCGTGCCATGCAACCCAGTTGCACCGCTTGGGTAGTTAGGGAAAACGCGCCGGAAATGAGCGCTTGGCTCGCGATGATCGCCGCCCCGGTGGCGAGGATGGTCAGCGGCAGTTGCAACGATTCCGGCGCGAGCCGGAAAAACGGACTGTCGATCGCGGACGGATCGGCGATCAGCAAGGCCGCTTGGCCGAGATAATTCAATACCAGCGCGGGTAGAACCACGGTGAACCAGCCGACGCGAATCGGGCGGGTGCCGAAATGGCCGAGATCCGCATAAAGCGCCTCACCGCCGGTCACCGCAAGAAACACTGCGGCTAACAGCGGAAAAGCATGTTTCCATTCATGATGGAGAAATGAAACCCCCTCCCACGGACTCAGGGCCCAGATCACTCCCGGATGTTGCCAAATCGCCCGGATGCCTAACAGTGCGATGGTAGCGAACCATACCAGCACCACCGGTCCGAACAGATTTCCCACCTTGCCGGTGCCGAACTTCTGGATAGAAAACAGCCCCACAAGAATTAAAACAGCCAGTGGCACCGCCCAGTGCGAGATGACTGGTGCACAGACCGACAGTCCTTCCACCGCACTCAGCACCGAGATGGCCGGGGTCAGCATCCCATCCGCATAAATCAACGCCGCCCCAGCCAATCCGAATAATAGAATTTTTTTCGGATCACTCCCACCCAACTGCCTCAATGTGCTGCGGATCAAAGTGGACAGCGCTAAAATTCCCCCCTCGCCCTTGTTGTCCAGCTTGAGGATCATGAACAAATATTTCACCGTGACCACCAGCAATAGCGACCAGACAATTAGCGATGCGGCACCGACTAGATTCGTCTGATTGATTGCCGCGCCGTGGGACTCGTGGACTCCCGAGAAACACTCGCGGAAGGCGTAAAGCGGGCTTGTCCCGATGTCGCCGAAAACAATTCCGAGAGCGGCGATCGTGCTAACAGCGATGTGAGGTGCATGGCCATCGTGGCCTCCGTGAGTATCGTTCATCGTCGCGAAGCTGAACGCTCGCAGACGCTTCAAATCATTTCCACCCGCAACTGACCAGCGAATTTATCAACCGGACCAAGTACCCGCTCGGGTCTTCATCCACAAAGGCCGGAACTATTACTTATGCTGATACGGCAGAGGACGACCCTATCGTCGGCATACCGCACCATTTCAAAGCCCAGTCCGGCCAGCAACCCGCCTAACGGATCAGCCGAAAAGCACAGCTTGCACGATGCGATGCAGGCGGGTTTGCTCACGGCAAGTGGCGAACGACAAAAAATCACGATGGAGCACCCGGCTCGGAGTCTTCGGCGATCTGCCGTCACGCTTCCTCCTGCACGCCATGCGCGTCACGCCGTGGTTTCTTGAACCCGTCCTCATCGGCGGCTGGACCTTCGGCTTTTTCCTGCTCGGCAAGACCCAACGTGAGGCGGTGATGGAAAATCTACGGGCGCTCCACCCTCGCTGGGGCGCGGCGCAGGCCTTGTTCGGCGCGTGGCAGGTGTTCTGGAATTTCGCTCTAACTTTCGTGGACGCACAGCGCTACGATTCCGGGACAGGGGGCATCGACTGGGCCGTGGAAGGCCTCGCCCATCTGGAAGACCTCGCGCAACGGACCGAAGGCTGCATCATTCTCACCGCCCACATGGGCAATTACGACATCGCCGCCCCGGTCTTCGCCACGCGATTTTCCCGCACACTCTACACCGTGCGCGCACCGGAGCGGGAGCCAGAAACCCAACGCCTCCGCGACGCGGAAATCCAGCGCAAGGAGGCGCTGAACCCGCATTTCCGCACGCTCTACAATCAGCCCGGAAATCTGCTAGGCATCGAACTCGCCCACCTCCTCGCCGCTGGCAACATCGTCGCGGTGCAGGGCGACCGCGTCCTCTTCGACGTCTCGCCGATGACCGTGGAGGTAGAACCGGGCCTCACACTGCGCCTGCCAAAAGGACCGCTGGTGCTCGCCCGCGCCACCGACGCACCCTGCTTCCCGCTCATCATCCTTCGCGAAGGCTGGCGGCGCTACCGCGTCATCGTCCTGCCCCCGCTAGAACTCCCACCCCGGCAACGCGGCGCAGATGACGCAGCAGCCCAAATCTGGGCCGCCACGATCCTCGGCATGGTCCGCCCACACTGGCGGCAATGGTACGTCTTCGAGCCCCTGCTGACGCGAATCGGCCGGGATGCCTAAAATCGGTTACCTATGAACAGTGAATTGACGAATGTGTCTGGTTTGTTTATTGCATCCAGCAGTTCCATGGCCTGATAATAGACCGCTGCGGAAATTTTCCAAGCGGCGACTCTCTTTTCAAAAGCGGATTATTTGGATTATCCGCCTGTTGGCTTCATCCGCTTGGTTAGCCACCCTCCAACAAGCCCGCAAATGAGAAGTCCTAGTCCACTGTAAAGCACCAGACTGCGGGCGCTGATTGTAGATGAGTTTGCGTGAGAAGGCGCGGCTGCCGGGTGGGATGGAAGTTGGATGTCCGCTGTTTTGGGAATTGGCAGGATGTCGTTTCGGGTGGTTGATGAGTAAATAAGGTATTCTGGTTGTTCGCGTTGTCGCCCATAATAACAGTCGGGTTCTCCTTTATACATCGGAAGCCATTTCGCTTCGGAATAGCGCCCTTCCAACATCGCCGCTTTGTTATGTTCCCACCACTGCTGAAAAAGCCACATGGTGTGAGCCTCATCAAGGTTGTCTTGATGAAGATTGTCGTAATTGATTATGTTACCACGCAATCGTGATGCCCATTGGTTTGTTTTATCATCAAACTGGGGAGACCAACGCATCAAATCTAATATTGAATTCACACCACAGATACGCGGTGATTTCAAAATTACTGAATTCCAAACTTTTCGCGGGGTATCCGAGCCTGAGTAGATAATGGGAACGAGGTCTTTGATTTTTTGCGCATCGAGATTCATCATCAGAATAGTATCGTCTATCAGGGTGCCATCGTTGTATTGACGGAGGACATCCTTCATCGTCTCCTCGTCGTTGAGAGCTACGAGGACTCGCAGCGAACGATCAAAATATTTTGGGTCTCTCGCCTTGTTCTTGAGGTAGTTGATGACAATGGGACGGTATTCGGGAGTGATCCAGTCGGTCTTGGGCGCATTGCTCGGGCCTGCGCCGCCTAACGCAATGGCCCTGTCGTTTCCAATGAATTTTTTTTCGATTCTCGCGATGAGTTGTTCGTGATTCGTGATCGGCGGATCGGGAAGTTCTAGTATCGGTCGCGTCGAACCGAGAATCCAGAGCATAGTTAGTAGTTTCATATTAGTTTATTTTGGAAATTTTTGCTTGGCTTGTTTATTTGCTTCGACCCAATCCTGATGCCTGAGCCACTTGGAATTGATACCTCCGTTTGCATCATACATTAACGCCGTCAGCCCCTCTCGCACCACTTCCGGTGGCCACGGTCCTAGGTCATGAGCGTTTCCTTGACCTTTCTTTTCTGTCGATAAGTTGAGGAAATGTCCTACTTCATGAGCTGCGGTGGTATCAGCATAACTGAGATTGTTCACAAAACAAAAAGTTCTTTCTGAATTGGTAATTCCATCCTTGGTCAGATCCGACAATTGCCTGACGATGTAAAGTGGCAAGATATGCTCTGGTGTCTGTGCCTTACTGATCACATTCTGTAAAAATGCAAGGTCGAAGCGGCCTTCCGCAGTGAACAGATTCGGATCGTTTGCATTTTCCCCCATATCGAGGTCTGTCGCTATTGTTGTATTAAGAGTGAAGTGGAGATTGGCTTGAGGACCGTAGATTTCGTTGAGTTTATCTATGATTTTGGCATTTGTTGCTAATTGTTCACCTACATCCGTATTGTTATGCCGGCTATCATGCACCGTATAAATATTCACCTTGATTTCCACCTTTTCAAACACATTCACATGGAGCGTGGCGATGGAGGCACCGTCTGCTTTCTGCTTTACGACGATGCGGCAGCCTTCTTTTGCGACGGTCGGCTTGAGGCCCTTGATCTCGAAGTTCTTGTATTCCCCCGTGATTTTATTATTGGAAATGCTGACATAGGCGGCGCTTTCAGGAGGCACTACCAATTCGAGCTTGGCTGCGGCCTCTGAGCTGATTCCCGGGAGGCTTAGTTCCGCGTTGGTATTGGTTTCCCCCACGCCTACGGCTGCCCAATCGTCTGCATCCGTATCGTCCCAGCCTTCGGCGAT
>JANXMQ010000171.1 GCA_025354565.1 Akkermansiaceae bacterium | reverse complement strand
CGTCACCGCCAAGTGCTACGGCGGCGACATCACCCGGAAGCGCAAGCTGCTAGAAAAGCAGAAAGAAGGGAAAAAGAAGATGAAAATGTTCGGCAAGGTGAACATCCCGCAGGACGCGTTCATCAAGGTGTTGAAGAGTGGAGATTGATTCCAATCCTGAAACCAGACGCGCGCTGGTTTAATTCCATCAAGTCGTTTCCGCACTTGGTGGAGTTTCAAGCGTGACGACTCGGTTGGTACGCCCGGAGAGCAGGCAGGCGTCGAGTAGGATTTGGGTTTTTAAAGCGATTTCCGCCCACCGTGGGTCAAGCGCTCCAGCCGTGGCATCCGCTGCGAAACGGGCAAACATGTTAGCCTCGATGCTGCGTGTGGCGATGGCGCGGGGCTGGCGCAGATAGTTGGTCTCCCAATCCACGTCGTTGCCCGTAGCCGGAACGACAAAGTCCGGAATACGAAGGTAGCCCGCAGTGCCGCTGAGATTGAGCCACATTTGGTTAGGGGCGAGGAAAGAGCAATAGAACGCGCCAGTGACCCCGTTGGGAAAATCCAGCTCGGCGGAGAATTCCATGATCGCGGACTCGCCGCCTCCGTTTGCGATTTCCGTTAGGATGCGGCCAGTCACTTGGGTTGGCAGTTCCCAATTCATCGCCCACAGCATCCCGCGCAGGCAATACCAGCCGAGATCGCCGAGACAGCCGGTCGGCTCCAAACCCACTTGGCCGCGGATGTCGGTTTTCGCGAAATCCTCACTACCGCCGAAGCTGAATACCGAGGTCAACCGCTTGAGAGGCCCCACGCTCACGTCGTCATCAAGGATTTCCCTCAATCTAACATAGCGGGGATCGTGCATGAACATCACGCCATCCATGAACAAGACATTGTTTTCCTCACAACACGCGAGCATCTCCCGCAGCTCAGTGGCGCTGACGGCGCAGGGCTTTTCACAAAGCACATGCTTTCCGGTACTTGCGGCACGCATCACCCACTCCTTCCTAACACCTGTTGGCAGCGGGATGTAAACCGCACCGATGTCCGGTGAGTCGAGCAAATCCTGATAGCTCCCAAGCGCGGTTGGTTTCTCCGGCCAGGGGAATTCTGCCTGTATCCCGTCAATGAATGCCCGGGCCTTTTCCAAGTCGCGGCTGGCAAGCGCCACAAGTGTCGCCGCGCCGCTGTCGCGCATTCCCTGCCAGTTTTTCCGGACGATGCGGGCGGTGCTGAGAATGCCCCAGCGGAGTGTGGATGGATTCATGTTGCTAGTCGAGATCGGTGCGCAAGGGGGACGCAGGCAGGCCCTCATTGTTGGATAAATTCATATTTGGCACGGTATCCGTGCCTTCTGCCCGGATGCAAGCCTGAGCCGCCCTAGCTTACATATCATAACCGCAGCCCTCGCCATTCTCACCACTCATACACCCATGCATACGTCGTGTAAGTCGTCACCGGCGGATTGCCAATCGTTTTGCCGTTCACTTGGTCCCCGTTGCGTGCCGTTAGCTTGAAGCCGGTTTGGAAAAATATCGGGTCCACATCATGGAAGCGATAGGCGGAAACTTCACCCGCCTTCGCATCCAGATGCGTCACGCCTGCCAGCGCGTTCGCATATCGGCCCTTGTTGAAATAATAAGTACCTAGGAAATAATCCTCAAACCCCGAGGACAGCATCGTCGGCTCGCTCGCGCCATTTAGGTAGGCTCTCATGCAGCCCTCCATGTAGCTTAGATCTTTCCAATCCCCGGTGTGGGCGCTTCCCTTCGCTGCCACTGTCACCTGATAGAGCGCACCCGCTCCTTTTACGTCGCAAAGCGCGAATTCTTCTAACGGCTGCGCCGTGTGGTTTTCCAGCTTGTGCAGTTTCAGCCGCGCCGTCTCCGGCAGCGTCACCCCGCCTAGCTGCACCGGCAGATTTTCCGTACCACGGATGATCCACCAGAACGCTGGATGATCCGCCGCCCCTTTCGCAAGCTGTCCGGTCACCCGCACGCTAGAACCGAATGGAATCCGGTAGGTATTGTAAACATTATCCCCGGCCCCAGTCCGCCCCATTTTTTCCGATCCCCACGGTGCCGCAGCATCGCCGAACCCGATCCCGGTCCCCATGGATAGCTCCATGTCGATCGCCGCCACCGCCTCGCCATCCACATAAACCCGGATGCGCGTGTAAGCCGATTCTTTGAAATCCCCGCCGAACCACATGTGCGTCAGACAGCCCTTCCCCGCGTATTTGAAAAGCTCCGCCTCCTTTTCCACGCTAAGTGGTTTCAGCTCCTTTCCCATCGTCCCGAAGGTCTTGAGTTGCGGAACCAGCACGGCTTGGGCGTCGAGACCGGAATGTGACAGAAAGGCAAAGGTAAAGAGCACGACGGCGGTTTTTTTCATTTTTGTTGAGGCAGTGGGGATTGTCGATTCCATAAGAGTTCATGCTACGTCATCACAATGACTTCCTTTCAGTTGGCGTCATGCTGAATCGAGTGGGACCGACAACCGCTTGCCGACGGCCTGAAGCATTCAAAAACGACCTCGACATGACGATCAGATCGGATACGTTGGTGACTTACAAATCCGCCATGAAAACCACCACAAGTTCCGCATTTCTTTTCCGCACCGGAATTCTGCTCCTCGCGGGACTCGCTTCGGCTTCAGGCCAAATTGCCTACACGCGCTTGCTGCCAAATGGGACGCTCAAGCTGCATCAGATGTTAGGGAACGGCACTAGCGACACCGTGATCAATTTCCCCCTCACACAAGTCGGCTTCCCGACCTGGTCGCAGGATGGTGCGCTGCTTGCGGTGACGGCCTTCTCACCTTCTAACGTCCCGAGCCACACTTGGAATGTATTCGACATCACGAGGGCCACCGGGGCGGTGTGGAAAGTAACAAATTTCACCGATATTCTCGACCCCGTCAACGTCTCCTTCAGTTACACCTTTCCATGGTATAAGGCATTCTCGCGCGACCGGAGCGCGATGGCGGTTTTTTCACTCACGCAGTCCGGTGGCTCGGGTGGCAGTGGTGGTGGCGTCGTTGAGATACCGGTGCTGGAAATCCATTCGCTCACTAAGGTCGCGAACCCGATTCTGGTCCACGTCGATATCACGAAAAATGGCAGGCATCACGGCGGTGAGGGCGTGGATTGGTCGCCAACACAAAATCTCCTCGCCGCACCGCTTGAATCGAGCGCGCCGTTCTTGAGCGGCGGTGGACCCGGCGAGACGACCGCCATTTTCCTGCTCCCGCCGACCCTGTCTGCCGTGCAAAATGGACTCGCGGTGCAAGCCACATTTCCGCGCGCCGATTCTAACATCCAGACCGGTGTCCTCTGGACTGAGCACGATTACCAGCCGAAATTCTCGCCAAATGGAACCGGACTGCTCTACGTGCGCTCTTTCCAGTCGCACTCACTTCTGACTTCGCTGAACCCGGACCCTGACATCCAGTCGCTGCATATCATGAACCTGAATACCGGCGTTGACAGCGTGGTGCGGACTTTCAAACAGGGGACTTACATCACCACCTTGGATTGGTCGCCTGATGGAACGAAAATTGTCTTCGACCTCGCACTCCAAACTGTCGGTCCGTTAGGGCCGATGCAGCAAGGAAACGCCGCGACCAACCAAATTTACACCATTAAGGTGAACGGAACCGGCCTCACCCAACTGCGTGGAAACGGCAACGGCACGCCGACTTGGCGCCGCCCCGCCCGCTAGTGGCTCTGAATCTGGCGAGTTTTTAAGCATCAAATGCGCGGAACTGTTGCCCCTTCTCATTGAAAATTCCGCTCGATTCGCCAGACTCGAAGCTTTCACCCCTGTCCTCATGGCGGTAGATTATCCTATAATGATAATTAGAATAATTCTTGATATTGATAAGTGCTGGCCTATTTTGCCGCCGCCATGGTCAGTAAAATCCCAGATCAGCCGCTTGAAATCGAGATCCCCGAGGAAATCTCCGGCCTCCGTATGACGCGCCAGCGCCGGGAAGTTTACCGCATTCTCCAGCAGGAGCGAAACCACCCGACCGCCAACGATGTCTTCATGCGCGTCAAAGACCGCCTGCCGAATATCTCCCTCGCGACGGTTTACAACTGCCTCGAAGTCCTCGTCCAACACGGCATCATTCGTCAGGTCAATTTCGAGCGCGAATCCTCACGCTACTGCCCGAACCTCAGCGAGCACGGCCATTTTCATGACGAGGCCACCGGCGTGATTCACGATGTCGTATTCAAACCTGGCATCACTCTTGCGGATGTCCTGCAACTCCCGCCCGGCGCTCTCATCCAAGACGTCGAGATCACGCTTCGCGGCAAAATTGCCACCACCTGATCCCATGGGCCAAATTTCTATCAGCTCGTTTGTGCTTTGTGTCACGCTGTTCTTAATCGCGCGACATGAGGCTGAAATCTCTTTGCCTGTCATCCTCATGATCACCGTCGGGGTTAGCATGATTTCTATTCTCTTGTCGCTGGCCATCGGTCCCTTTGCATTTCTTGTGGCTTTGGTGATCCTGACACTGGCCATTCGCCGATTTTGTTACGTCAGTAGGCCAAAAGCCATCGCAGTCACTGGCGTGTACGCCGCCAACAACATCTTACTTGCCAGTGGCACGATCTTACTTCGCAAAGCCTAATCTCGGATTCCCATCTTCTTCCCCACTCATGAGCCTACAAATCACCAACCTCCACGCCACTCTCGAAAACGGCACTGAAATCCTAAAGGGCGTCAACCTCGACATCCCCAAGGGCGAAATCCACGCAATCATGGGACCTAACGGTTCCGGGAAATCGACTCTATCGAAGGTCATCGCCGGTCATGATAGTTATATCGTCACCGCCGGTTCGGTGAGTCAGGACGGTGAGGAAATTCTCGGCAAGTCCATCGACGAACGCTCGCGCGGCGGCATCTTCCTCGCCTTTCAATATCCATCCGAAGTCCCCGGAGTTTCTAACGCAAACTTCATCCGCGCCGCGCTTCAAGCCCGCCTGCCCAAGGGGCAGGAAATCGACGCCGTCGCCTACTACAAGAATCTCTACTCGAAGATGGACCACCTCGAAATGGACCGCAAGTTCACCGCCCGCGCGGTGAATGAAGGTTTCTCCGGCGGTGAAAAAAAGCGGAATGAAATCCTTCAGATGATGATGCTCGAACCCGAGTATTGCATCCTCGACGAAACCGACTCCGGCCTCGACATTGATGCCCTGAAAATCGTTGCCAAGGGCGTGAATGCGATGCGTTCACCCAATCGCGGTATGCTGCTCATCACGCACTATCAGCGCCTGCTAGACTATATCAAACCGGACTACGTTCACGTCATGGCCGAAGGTAAAATCGTTCGCTCCGGTGGTCCCGAACTCGCCCTTGAACTGGAAAAGGACGGCTACGAATTCCTCAAGGAACCAGCACTTGCCTGATCGATGAACCGCCTCCTCCAACTAACGGAAAAATTGCAACGGCTTCAGGCGCTCCGGCCTCTGGAACCCTCGCAGGTTCGTGCATTGGAAGAAAAGGTCGTGGCGGCATTCGAGCTGGAAGTTATCGCAACGAGCAATCAAATCGAAGGCAATTCTCTCACCTTGAGGGAAACCGAGATGGTGCTTTCTAAAGGTGTCACCATCGCCGGAAAACCCCTCAAGGATCACCTCGAAGCCCTGAACCTGCACGCGGCTTTTATTTATCTGAAAACATTCGTGAAAAACCCGGATCCGATCACTGGGCGATTGGTTCGCGAGCTTCACCAGATGGTCCTCAGCCGTATCGCTGACGATTGGGCTGGAGTCTATCGGACTGTCCCCGTGAGGATTGCCGGCACCAAACACCAACCGCCCCATTTCCTCGAAGTCCCGCGCCTGATGGACGATTGGGAAATTGAAATCGCGGCGGCCGCTTCCAGCCTCCACCCTGCCCAACTCGCGGCGGACGTGCATGAGAAATTCGTCACCATCCACCCGTTCGTCGATGGCAACGGTCGCACCGCCCGGTTGCTGATGAATCTTGTTTTCCTGCGTGCCGGCTACCCGGCCATCGTTATTCCGTCCGACTCGGCCTCGCGTCTCGCTTACTATGATGCGCTCGAAAACACGCAGACCGGCGCACAGCCGGGAGCTTTTCGCGATTTCATCATCGCCGCCACCGTTGTCATGCTGGACCGCTATCTAGCAACACTCGCCCCTGCCGGGCAACATCCATGAAAAAGCTGCTTTGCATCCTCGCCGTGCTGCTTTCGCACGCTCTTTGCCTCGCGGGTGAAAATCCCGTGACCGTGAAGTGCGGCAAGGAGACAGTAGTGCTTTTCGATGGAACCCATTCGCCCGATAAACAACATGCGCTCGGGTGGACCATTCGCCCTGTGGCCAAGGGTGCGAAACCCGTGGATTGGTCAAAATTGGATGAGAAGGGCATCACGCTGGTTGACGACTATCCCCATAACGATTGGCAGGCCCATTCCTATGACAAGAATGCTCCTTATGTCATCGTGGACGGCATTGTCAGCCTTTCTGGAAAATCGTTCAAAAACCTGCCATTTTCTGAGCCGTTTTATACGTGCGGCAACCATGGTTGGAGTATCCATGCCTCATGGCTGGATGCCACACGCGCCATTGTGACAGTCAACGCGCGTTTCTCGACGACGGATCTTTTTCTAATTCAGATTAAGGGTTCCGAAATTTCGGCTGCTGATATTTATCGCCTGTCCGATGCCCAGATTCGCAAGGTGATTGAAACGAAGCGGCCTTTTGCGGATGACGAAATAGAGATTTGGTATGACAAACATTATCAGTTGGTGGTGAACGGTGGCTTGATCCACCTGCCGTTTTTGGCAGGTTACCCGAAAGGATCTTTTGAGGATATCGAGGGTCATCTCCTCGTTTCCCTCAATAACGGCAAGCCAATCAAGGCAATAAGCGAAAACGAAGCTGATCAACCATTCGTGGGCGAGCTTGGGGAGGCGGACAAGCACCTCAACGAGGTCTTCGGCAAACTCCGTAAGTTGCTCGGCGGCGAATCGCTCAAACAATTGATGTCCGAAGAGAAGAAATGGATCACGGCCCGTAACGAAGATGCTCGTGAATATGCCAACGAAAAGGTGCCGTTTTTTGAAGAGAACAGCACACTCACTGCATATCGCAAGGCCCGTAATCAGAAAGCTATCGAACTGACTCTTAAACGAACGGAAGTCTTGAAGAAGCAGCTCACCGGCTTCAAGTCCAAATAACTTTTTTAATTTTTACATAAACTCACAACTACCCACCATGTCCTACGATGCCACAGAAGTTCTCGATCTGGAAACCCGCGCAGCGATCGACATCGACCGCACCAAGGGCGATTTTACTTTTCCGGAACGCAACAAATTCGACGCCGGACGTGGCCTGACTTCTGCAACG
>JANXMQ010000167.1 GCA_025354565.1 Akkermansiaceae bacterium | reverse complement strand
GCGGATGTCCGCCGCGCCTTCCAGATCCGCCAGGGTGCGGGCGACTTTTAGAATCCGGTCGTGCGCCCGCGCGGAGAAATTCATTTCCTCCATCGCCCGCTCCAGATAGCCGCTGCTTTCCGGAGTGAGCTGGCAATGCTGCCTCACCTGTCGCGAACCCATCGCCGAGTTGGTGGAGTTGGAGGATTTCTTGAAGCGCTCGAGTTGGATGCCGCGCGCGGTGATGACCCACTGCCGGATCACCTCGGATTTCTCGCCGATGTTTGTGTTGGAAGTCAGTTCGCGGAAATCCACCAGCGGCACCTCCACATGCAGGTCAATCCGGTCCAGCAATGGCCCGGAAATCCGCTGGCGATAGGTTTCGATCTGACGGGGCGAGCAGCGGCACTCGCGTTTCATGTCGCCATAATACCCGCACGGGCAAGGATTCATCGCCGCCACCAGCATGAACCGAGCGGGGAAGGTGAGTGACCCCGCCGCCCGCGAAATCGTCACATGCCCGTCTTCTAATGACTGTTGGGTTTCAGCACTTTAGTTTGGTCGTTGCATGGGAGCAGTATTATGAGGCGAAAAGTGGAATTGCTATGCTACAGTCGGTCTTGGTCATACAGGAGCTGTTGCGACCATTGGTCAAGTAACTATGCCACACCACCCGTTTGATTCGTCTTCAATGTGAAGCCATACGACGCCGACAGAGTTGCTCCGATCTTAATTTTCATTATTGAGGCTTGTATACCCGCAACTCCGCATCGTGCCCGTCACGGTCTGGTATGGCGAGGTAGAGTCTGTCGAGATCAGGGGAAAAGAAACAAGTTCGCGCTCCGAGACGGGTGGCGATTCTGGCGATGCGATGGTAATGATCAGATGCGGTTTTCTGGATGACGTCGATGTATCCCCCGCCGCAGGAGGCGTAGATTCGCTGACGTTTGGCATCAAAGAACAGGTCGTCGGTGTCACCGGAAATTTCCAGATCGGCGATGGGAATGCCGCGCTCGGTGTCGAAGATGACGAGTCGCGATGGATTCCGGCAACCGATGAACAGGAGGTGGCTGGATTCGTCGAGGGCCATCGGAAAATTCGCCTGCCATCGTTCCATCGCCCAAGTGGCGATGACTTTGCGTTTTTGCCGATCCACGACAGCGATCTGCTTTTTGTCCGGCACGTTCACAAAAATGCGCGGCCCCTCGGTTTCCAATTGGAATGACTCGGGATGTCCCGCTAGAGGGATGCGATCGAGCAACTTGCTCGTCACGTCATCAGTGACAGCCAAGGCTCCCTCGCCGTAGCCGACGTAGATGAGTTTTGCTGCGGCGTCGAAGCGCACATTGTCGGCATCGTCGAGTCCGTCAAGTTGGGATGCGGTCGCGAAGGTAGTTCTATCGAAGGTGCGGAAGGTGCCGTCGTCACCGTTGGCGAAATAGAAATAGTTGGGCTGAGACAACAGTAGCGTGCCAGTGGGCTTCCGTAAACCAGTGATGGAGCGGAGGTGTTTGCTTTCCACTAGATCGAAGATCTCACCGGTGTTGTTTCCGAGTGCGGCAAGGGTCAGTCTATGGGCTTTCGGATCGCAGGCGAAATGATCAAAGCGACCTTTAACGCCGGGCAGCAGAATGGTGTGAATTAGGATCAACGGTTCCGCCGCTGTTGCAGTGAAGGTGGCTACCGCAAATAGGAAGAAATGGTGGGGCCTCATGGGGATGGGGTTGGGCTGCTTTGCGGGTTCCAGTTGTGCTTTTCGTTCCGCGCATCACGGCACCAAGAATAGAGTGCGTCATACATCACGAAACCGTGACGGAGCTGTTCGTGGTCGTCCTCAAAATTATGGGAAAGACCAAGTGAAATAGCGAATAGCCCCGCGCAAGCGGGATGGAGCGAATGAGTGTCGGTATCTGCCCCCCGCACGATCAAGGCCAGTTCAGCGAGAGCGGGATAGTTCAATTCGTATTTCAGCAGAAACGCATCGAAGGAACATAGCGGGCCGATGTGGCTGAGTTCGACGTTTTCGACATCGTAGGGTATCGCGCCAAGTGCGGCGGCCTGCGTGATGACATCTTCCGGTGAAACGAAGATGAACTCGGGAGATTCGTCAATGAATCGGTGATCAGCCAAGGGCAGGCGACGCGGTCGATCTTTGGACGATGGCGGGTGATCCATTTCATTTGGATTGGGTGTCGATGGCTGACTTGAGTTTGGTGGCGAGATCGGCAGCTTTGCCGCGGCCCCAGTAGTGCAGGAAGATGTAGCGCGGGTTCTCCAAGGTCATGTGATGGTGTATGGCGACGATGTTGATGCCGCCGCTGCGGAGGGATTTGAGCGTGGGCTGCAGTTCGGATTCGAGGCAGGCGAAATCACCGTCCACCACGGCGTTGTCATCCGTTCCGGCAAACGCAGCCCAGGTGTTGACTCCCATTTCCTTGCCGATTTCACAGCCGCAGGGCATTTGAGTCTTTCGACCGACGACGAATTTCACCATGCCGTCTTTCTCCTGAGGTTTGCCGCCCAACAACGCTGTTAGCGGCACGGCGGAGATGGCGCTTTTTTCTGGAATGCCACCGCCGAAGGATTTTGCGGGCTGGGGTGAGGCAGCGCGGATTTCCTTCACTTTGTCGAGGGCGGTGCGCACGCCTTTCGAGAGTTTCTCGGTGTCTCCCTCCCCGGCGATGTGCATAAAGAAGGCTTTTGGATCGTCATTGAAAAAGTGATTGTGCAAGGCGGTGACGGAGAGCCCCGAGTCGAGCAGTGCGCTCATGACCGGGTTGACCTCATCCTGAAGCAGGACGAAGTCACCCATAACCATCGCTTGCGCTGATTTGCCGTCGGCGAAGGCCGCCCATGTGGTGAGGCCCATGAATGCGGGCATCTTCCATTCATCCACGGTGATGCCGAGATCGCCGCGTGGGGAGGTGACCTTGATCACCTGCTCTTCCTCGTTGAATGAGCCTTTGAGGCCGGTGATTTCCTCGATTTTTGCTTGATCTAGAGCTGATGCGACGAGAGGAAGGCAGACTCCGAGCATGGTGATGGTGGACAGGATTTTCATGAGGCTGAAAACCTGCGCGAAGATCACCGCATTGTCGATGAACTTCTTGCTACGAGTCAAACATTCATGTTACACCCGTTTCGGATGTCCGCGTGTCCTTGGCTGCTTCTGCTTTATAGTCTCCCCAAGCAGGGAGGCAGCGCCCGTGTGGGAATCTGGCGCAAGATGAAAAAATCCGGCGCATTGCCCTTCAAGGCATCCGCTTATCTACTGCCGAACCGACCTGAGTTGTTCGAACGGTTTCAATGGCTGGCGCAACAGGTCCAGGATGCTGGCGGCGAGGCGACTTTGGCGTTTGTTTCCAAGTTAGAAGGGATCAGCCACGATGAAATGGTGCGACAGTTCAATGAAGCGCGTACCGCCGCATACGCTGAACTGATTCCTCCGCTCAATGATTTGATCGTACGACAACGGAAGGCGGTGGATGATTCGTTGCTGCCAGAGCTTGAAAAAATGCGTCGGAAGTTTGAAGAACTGAGGAGTCTGGATTTCTTCGATTGTCCGCGTGCTCATGACGTGGCGATGTTGATCGAGCGTGCCGCCGCGCCGCCTGCTGGAAAGCGGCGCGGCAAACCCGCTCCGGTTCTATTAACCCGGCGCTATGCGGGGAAAACCTGGCTGACCCGCCCGCAACCCGCCATCGACCGGGTTGGATCGGCATGGCTGATCCGTAAGTTCATCGATCCGAAGGCGAGCTTCGTATTTGCGAAAGACCCCACCGCGTTTCCCGGCGCGATTCCGTACGACATGACGGGCGTCGAGTTCACGCATCATGGTGACGATTGCACGTTCGAGACCTTGTTGAAACGCTTCGATCTCAAAGACAAGGCGCTCCGCAGGATGGGCGAAATGATTCACGATGCGGACCTGGAGGACGGAAAGTTCCAAACCTCAGAAGCCATCGGCCTGGACCGGGTATTCAAAGGTTGGGCGAAACTCGGCCTAACGGATGACGAGATTTTCACCCGGGGCATGCCCTGCTTTGACGCGCTTCACGCCTATCTAAAAATAAAATCATGAGACTTCAAGATAACGAAACTCCGCCAGCTCCATCCTTCGCTGAGGCATTGCGCTTCTGGTGGAAGCTTGGCTGGATCAGCTTCGGTGGGCCGGCCGGTCAGATCGCCATCATGCACAAGGAAATCGTCGAGCGGAGGCGTTGGCTTTCGGAAGATCATTTTTTACACGCGCTCAATTTCTGCATGCTTCTACCCGGTCCGGAGGCCCAGCAACTCGCGACCTATCTTGGGTGGAGACTGCATGGTGCCCGTGGCGGTATCACGGCGGGCGTGTTGTTTGTATTGCCATCGGTTTTCATTCTGTTCGCGCTGAGCTGGATCTTTATGGCGGGCGGCAACATCGCTTGGGTGAACGGGCTTTTCTACGGGTTGACGGCCGCCGTGATCGCCATCGTGATTTCCGCAGTGAAACGGATCGGCTCGAAGGCATTGAAGTCACCAAGTCTGTGGGTTCTGGCAGGGCTGGCGTTTGTTGCGATCTTCGTTTTCAAGATCAACTTCGTCATCATCATTCTCACTGCTGCGCTCATCGGCTATGTTGGCGGGAAAATCTATCCGAAACAATTCCCTGCGGGGAAAGGCCATGGGAAATCCGGGCACGAGGAACTTCCCTGCGTGGAGCTGCCACCCGCACCTAGAGCGACTGTTGGACGCACGATTTTGATTTTAGTAATCTGTCTGACGCTTTGGTGGTTGCCGGTCATCGCCGTCGGAATTCTCATGGGGTGGAAAGGCATTCATTTCCAGGAAGGATTGTTTTTCAGCAAGGCCGCGCTTGTCACGATCGGTGGAGCCTATGCGGTACTGCCTTACGTCGCGCAGATGACGGTGGATAAATTCGGTTGGCTATCGCAAACCCAGATGATGGCCGGACTGGGGCTGGCTGAAACCACGCCGGGGCCGCTGATCATGGTGTTGCAATTTGTCGGCTTCGTTGCGGCATGGCAGAATCCGGGTGACCTTTCGCCGCTTACGGCTGGCACGCTCGGAGCGCTGGTAACGACGTGGGTGACGTTCCTCCCATGTTTTCTTTTCGTGTTTCTCGGCGCACCTCATGTCGAGGGCTTGCGAGAGCGTCCCGGCCTGTCCCCCGCCCTAACGGGGATCACGGCCGCTGTGGGCGGAGTGATCCTGAATCTCGCGATCTGGTTTGCCTGGCACGCGCTTCGCCCTGAAGAAGGTGGCTTCGATTATTTCGTCGCAGTCGTCGCGCTCGGTTCCTGGATCGCGATGGAACGCTTCAAAATTGGAGTGATACCCACCCTTGGAGTGTGCGCCCTGCTTGGATTGGTCTGGAAACTTGTTTGAGTCGATTGGCCCGTCTCACGGCTCACCATGGTCACGAAAACAGCTTCCGGTCCAGCGACCGATACTGGATCGCCTCCAGAATATCATTCGGGCGGATGTCCGCCGCGCCTTCCAGATCCGCCAGGGTGCGGGCGACTTTTAGAATCCGGTCGTGCGCCCGCGCGGAGAAATTCATTTCCTCCATC
>JANXMQ010000160.1 GCA_025354565.1 Akkermansiaceae bacterium | reverse complement strand
GGGCCTCAACCTGCGGATCAACCTGTGTATGAGAAAAGCCTACGGTTACCGCAGTTTCCATCTGCTACAAACCTCTCTCTATCACACACTTGGAGATCTACCCGAGCCAAAGTTCACCCACAGATTTTGCTGAAGAGCCTTTTTTATCGACATACAGAACATAGCATAGGAAGGTATCGGCAGAGTGATTTTTCCGCGCTGCTCTCATGATTTTGAGTGAAAAAAAGAATCATCCGGTCCGACATTTTCATCCCAACTTAACGACCATGAAAAGAATCACGATAATCTCGACATTCATGATCCTCGTAATTTCGCGGGTCTTTGGCGTACCGACTGGCATCTGCTTGTTCGCAGCCAGCCCGGAAACCCCCGCCAATCAGGTGCAGGCATTTGAGTTAGATCATTACGAAAAAACAACAGAGATGGTGCGCTGCTTCTTAGCAAATGGCAGTAACGTCGTGATTACGAAATACAAGTTCAGGGGGATCATTCCCTACCCATCTCAAATCCTTGGTGCTGACCCGAAGCTTCCAAAGCAGATAGATTTACTCAACGCATACGTTTTGAAATACCCCGGGACGCTGCCGTTTTTAAAACCCCGGATCGACCGAATGACGACTGCAATCGACTCTGCGGTAAAGTCAGCAGAGCTTGAACGTATCGCAGAACTGCGGAAGGCAGAGCTTGCACGGATCGCAGAACAGCGGAATGCAGAGCAGAGGCGCGAGGAGGAGAAACTAGCGGAGCAACAAAGGCTAGCACGAGAGGCGGAGGCGAAACGACTTGAAGAATTTTCAGCGTCACAAATCAAAAAGGGGCTTGCCGAGTATCGCGGTAAGTGGCTACCCCGTGCTGAAGTTGATAACTACTTGGAAAGAGACAAAGCTGCCGAATTCAAAGCCCGCATCGAAGCCCAATTACTTGCGGAAGAACGGGCAGTGGCGGCGGAAGCTCAACGCAAAGCAGCGGCATCCACTTTCATGTTCCGAGGAACCGTGAAAGATTTTACAAGCGAAGGAATGCTCGTTTTTTCCAATTATGGCAATCTAAACATGCCAAATGCCATAGAATATCACGAAGGCCGTCCCGCGTTCCGATATGGGCATTTTTTATTAACCGGACATCCGGAACAGAACAACAAGATTAATGATTCTTGGTTTGACGTAGATGCAATTTACGAAGGTGTTTTTGAATACACAACAATCTTAGGAGCTACCAGACGCGTTCAAAGATTCCGCGTTGTGAAGTCCTATTATTAGAAGCCGTAATTCGCCCGAGCATTGATGAAACCGTATTCATAAAAAGGTTGGCAGTAAAATAGCTCTCATTTCCTTTACTGTCGTTACAAAAAATGGTTTTGGTTGTATTTACGTAAACACTTGTTTTTCTGACATGGTCACAGGGGGACGCGGCGGGCGGCTATGGATGGCCGAGTATTTGGAAGATCTTGCGGAGCGCCGTGACCTTTATGTTACAACAAACCCAAAACCTAAAAAGGAGGTTCGGAATTGAATAACCTACATTAAACGGCTTCCAAACGCTTCAAAAGGCGGTGAACCGATGTTGGGTGCCAATGATGCCCTTGAGCAGTGAGAATTTGGCGACTATTCAAAGCCTCGGCAATGCCACGAACTGACGAAACGCCATCCAATCGAAGGCGCTTAACCGTGTTCCTGAATGTCATTGCCGTCTCAATCGCCTTGGCTCGATTTTCATTCGCCAATTTCGCGCCGTTCTTGCCGAGGATGGTTCCCCTTGCCTTGGCACTGGCGAGAGCTGCGGCGCTAGAGACCATTTGGCCTCCCATGACCTATATGCTGATCCCCAGCGTTCTTGAGAAGGCCGACGACCTTATTTTGGAGCTTCGGCAGGCCGTTGAAGGCGCTCCCGAGGTAGCACCGCTGCTTGAAAGGATGGAGGGCTTACGTCGTGGATTCAAAAGGGATACTTCGTATCTCCGCACTTGATTTTCGGCGGCGAACGGTCATGATCTGGCACACAGAACTGATACACAACCCACCGCCACAAGCCTCACAAACCCTTATTCCATAAGGACTGTCGGAGAGGAAATGGGTTCCCACCCTCTCCGCCATGGGCGAGTATGCACCCGCCGCAGCCACAGTCTGAGGCTGGATGGTTACGCTGAAGAACCGTTAGGTTAATTGATGTCAATTTGACATCCAACCCGTCTGGAAATGGAACCGGAGAAGTATATAAAGATGAAGATTTAGATTCCGTCTGGATTCTCCATCACATTTTCGGCGGACAGGCTCTCGGCGATGGCCTTGATGACTTCACCGGATTCCTTTTCAACCAACGGGCGGGCCAGCATTTCCTCGTAGATGTTGATGTAACGGCGGGCAACTTCCTTATGGCTGAATTGTTGCTCGCTCTCGATCATCACCCGGCGGATTTCTCGCTCCCGAACCTCCAGCGGCAGCGCGTAAAATTCCATTGCCTGATCGATCGCCCAACGGAAAGCCGCTGCATTGTAATGTTCGAAACGGAATCCGTTGCCCGTCGAATTGCCGACATCCAACGGCACGATCGTATCATACAAGCCGCCGGTTGAATGCACGATCGGCAGCGAACCATAAAGCGGAGCGGTCATTTGTGGCAGGCCGCAGGGTTCAAACAACGATGGCATCAGCATGAAATCTGAGGCCGCGTAGGCCAGGCGTGAAAGTCGTTCTTCGAAATCCACGATCGCAACCCGCTCACGCAGATCGAAGGCGCAGACGATCTTGTCGATCCAATGTTGGTGCGGCCCGTTGGCGACGATGACCACTTGCAAATCGCGATCCCAGTAGTCCGAAACTAAGCTGTGCAAAATTTCCGTGAGAAGCTGCGGGCCTTTTTGGACGGGATCGAGGCGCGACGGCCAGAAGAAGATCGGTGCATTTGGATCCTGCTTGAGCTGGAGTTCGCGTTGCAGGGCGAGCTTGTTCGCCGCCTTGCCGTCCGGGAAATCCGCGACGCCGAATCTTTGCCCCAGTGAGTCATCCGTCGCGGGATTGTAGGAAACATCTGGCGCGTTGAGAATCCCGGCGGAGCAACCGGCCACGTATTTCGCCCGCAACTCGGCTCGCACGGAATCCGGCACCACCGAGTGCCAGCCCTCCACGATTTCCCAGAGGAAACGCGGACTCACGGTGTTGATGTAGTGGGCGGCGAAAATTCCCGACGCCAGCAGATCAATCGGCACATGTGATCGAGCATGATCGTAATAGCATGGAGGTCCGGAAAAATACAGGTTCATCCAGAACTCAGCCGCATCAATCCCCGCCTCCTCCACCTGCGCCAAGGAAACTTTCAGCGTGTGGATGTTATGCACCGTGAACAGACTCTTGATCCCACGGCGGCGGGCCATCGCGGGGATCAGGGCCGTCATCCAGTCATTGCAATGCACCAAATCCGGCATCACGCGCGGGATGATGTGGTTGATCACCTCGCGTTGGAACACGAGGGCGATGCGTAGCGCCTCATCGGACTGATTGCTGTAAACCTGCTCGCGGTAGTAAAAAATCCGATCCTCCGCCAAATGGATGTGCGCCTCCGGTAAAACTTCATGATATTTCCGCAATTCCTTCTCATGCAGGTTGAAAATGTCCCCCTGAAACATCCGCCGATAGTTCGGCATCGCCACATGCACATCCGCCCCGAGTTCGAACAGCGCGGACACTAACGAAGCGGAAACATCCGCCAAGCCCCCCGCCTTCGCGGACATGCGTTGCGCCATATTCCCCATGCCCGACGGCAGGTAGGTAATTTCCGGCGTGACGATGAGGATTCTTGGCTTGGCTGGTTTGGACATGGTGCGGAATTTGGAACCGTTACTTTTTCCGTTGGGAGGTTGGGAAAATTTCAAACAAATCGCCACCTCAAACTGAATAATTTCCGGGATTTTTTTAACCACGTCGAGTCCGCCCTTTAGATGCCCTCTGACTATCATGCATTCTCCACTTGCCGGGCTGATGAACCGCCACCATGCTGCGCAACATGACAGAAGAATCCTCCCTTTGGAAAGGCTCCTCCTCCCAGTGGCTCAATCTCGGCCCATTCACGGCCGCTCTCATCGCCGCCGCCGCCATCGGCGCGGGGGCCCTATTTTTCCCGCCCGGTGCCATTGCCCTAGTCCTACCGCTCGGCTATGTCATCTGGCGCTTTCTCCACATCCGCAGCCGTGTTTTCGAACTCACCTCCGAGCGCATCCGCGTCACCACCGGCATCATCAATCAGAAAGTCGATGAAATTGAACTCTATCGCGTCAAGGACACCCAGACCTTTCGCACTTGGTGGATGCGTCTCACCGGCCTTGCCTCCATCCACCTCCAAACGTCCGACCTCAGCACGCCCGATCTTGTCGTCCCCGCGATTCCCGGCGGCCTGGAGTTTCGCGAGCAACTCCGCCACCTCGTCGAAGTCGAACGCGACCGCAAACGCGTCCGCGAGACGGATATCGACAACATGAGCGCCGACGCGGTCCACCTTGGATGATATCTTATGAAGACGACAATACTCCTATCAACGAGCCTACTCACTAGCGTCGCCGCCCTCGCGCTTTCGGCCTTTGCCGCGGCCACTCCCTTAAAAGTCTATATTCTTGCGGGCCAGTCTAACATGGAAGGCCATGCCAAGATCGAGACCTTTGACTACATCGGCGATGATCCGGCGACGGCACCCTTGCTCAAACAAATGCGCGGGGCCGATGGCCAACCCACCGTCTGTGATCACGTCTGGATCTCCTATTTGACCGGCGGCAAAGGCGAATTTGGCGAAGGCTTTGGCAAGTTAACCGCAGGCTACGGTTCTCGCCAAAATCCAGCGCAAGCTGGCGGAAATATCGGGCCGGAGTTCACCTTCGGCCTCACCATGGACAAGTCCTTGAAGGAACCCATACTCATCATCAAGACCGCATGGGGCGGCAAGAGTCTCCACACCGATTTCCGTCCTCCCAGCGCAGGCCCCTACGACCCCTCCGAGCTGGAACTTAAAAAGTGGGAAACCAATCCCACGAAAAAACAAGAAGTCATCACCGCCACCGGCCTCTATTATCGCAAGATGATAGAGCACGTGAAAATGGTCACCAAGGACATCAAGCGCGTCTGCCCCGCCTATGATGAAAAGCAAGGCTACGAGATCGCCGGCTTCGTCTGGTTCCAGGGCTTCAACGACCTCGTCGCAGGCGACACCTACGCCTCCAAGACCGGCGGCAAAGATCGCGACTATACCAATTACGGCGAGTGGCTCGCCGATTTCATCCGCGATGTCCGCAAGGACGTCGGCGCTCCCAAGATGCCCTTCGTCATCGGCGTCCTCGGCGTCGGCGGACTCCATGCCAGCGAAGGCACCAACGCCTTCCGCAAAGCCATGGCCGCGCCCTCCCTCCTCCCTGAGTTCCAAGGCAACGTCACCGCCGTGGAAACCGCCCCATTCTGGTCCGAGGAACTCGCTGCCATCGATGAAAAGCACGGCCAACTCAAGAACAAGCGCCACGGCCTGGAAATGCAGGTCAAAGCCGGCAAAATGACCCAAGAAGCCGCAGACGCGGAGGGCAAGGAATTGGAAGCCGCACTCATCACACCCGCCGAGGCCGCCCTCTGGGCACGAGGCGCATCGAACCAAGGATACCACTACCTCGGCTGCGCCAAAACCTTCGCCCTCATCGGCAAAGCCTTCGCCGAAGCGACGCTGAAAATGCAAGCACCGACGGCAGGCGTTGTTAAGTAAGTATATGAATGACCCTGCGCCTCCCTCCAACATCCCCAAAGCAATGAAC
>JANXMQ010000111.1 GCA_025354565.1 Akkermansiaceae bacterium | reverse complement strand
CAGATCACACGGATAAACACGGATAATGAATCAGTTGGAATATTTTAGGTATTCACCCAAAGGATGAGTTCGGCGTCTTTCGTAACTCTTTTCTTATCCGTGTCTTCTGTGCAATCCGTGGTTCCCATCTTCCTTTGTAGGCTAATCCAACCCAAGGAGCGGCGGACTCCGATCCGCCGTGCCCATGAGAAGCCAATACGACGAGGCCAGCCGCCTGTCCTCGGCTGTGCTCATGGGCATGGCGATCATGCATCGCCCCTCCATGGCCCAGACGGCGGTTGGCTTTCTCACCCGTAGAGGATCCAAAAGTAAGCCCCGCGCGCTTCACGGTATCGGGCGGGCCATTGGTCATTTCACTGGGCCTTTTTGCGACCGCCGGGCTTAACACTGGTTGGATAGAGCATCTGCGGATTCTCCGCCTTGCCGGCCGGGCGGCGGGCTTTTGGCTGATCTCCACCGATTTCGGCATTCATCGTCGCAGCAAGCGCTTGCAATTTGGCGACGATATCGGGGTGCTTGTCTGCTAGATTCGTTTGCTCGCTGATCTCGGTATCGAGATTGTAGAGACGTGGATTCACCTTGGCATCGGCGGAGACTTCCAGACCCATCGATGTCGCTTGGGGCGCGATGGCAAGTTTCCACGGCCCTTGGCGCACGGCTTGGAGCTTGTATCCGCTGAAGTAGTAATGCGCCTCGCGCTGGGACTCCTTGGATTTCCCGAAGAGCAGCGGCGAGATGTCGCGACCATCGATCACCGGCGTGGCAGGCACTTTTCCACCCGTTAGCGCGACGCAGGTTGGTAACAAGTCGATCGTGCCAGCGACGGCATCGCAGACACTACCGGCTGCGATTTTGCCCGGCCACCGAGCGATTGTGGGTTCACGCAAACCACCTTCCCAAGTGCTGCCTTTGCCGCCCCGCAGCGGCAAGGCGCTACCGGCATCCTGACCTTTAATGAGCCAAGGTCCGTTGTCGCTGGTGAAAATAACGAGTGTGTTATCATCGAGTTTCAGCTCCCGCAACGTATCGAGAACTTGGCCGACGCTCCAGTCCACTTCCTCCACCCAATCGCCGAAGCGGCCGTTCGCTGATTTTCCACGAAATGCGGCACCGGGTTCGATCGGCACATGCACCGCAGTGTGGGGAAAATAGAGGAAGAATGGCTTATCCTTGCTGGCGCGAATGAAGCTAACGGCTTCTTGGGTGTAACGTTCCACGATATGCGCCTGTGCCTCCTCGGTGATGAGTTCGGCCACCTTGTCATCGCGCATCAGCGGCACCACTTTCTCGCCGGTTTCCGCCGAGGCCTTCTGCATATCGTTCGAATACGGAAGGCCAAAGTAATGATCGAAACCCTGTTTTGTCGGCAGAAATTCCGGTTGATCGCCGAGATGCCATTTGCCAATGCACTGCGTGACGTAGCCCTGATCTTTCAGGCATTCCGCGATGGTGCGCTCCGCCGGATTCAGGCCATTCGGAGTTCCGGGGGAAAAAACGCCAGGCACGGAAACGCGCGCGCCGTAGCAGCCCGTCATCACCTGCGCCCGCGACACGCTGCAAACCGGTGCAGCATAGAAGCTGGTGAGCTTCATTCCCTCCTTCGCCATACGATCCAAGTTTGGCGTCTTCTGCTTCGTGGCACCAAACGGGCCGATGTCCGCGTAGCCCATGTCGTCGATGAGGATGACGACGATGTTAGGAGGAGCTGCATGGACAGACTGCGACAGGCAGAAAACACACGGAAGCAGGCGGGTGAGGAGATGTTTCACGATCATTGTTGTCGGTTGGCTGGGTTAATACGCATAGAGAATTTGCTAATTGTCCCGGAGTTGTCAAGCCGGGGGCCACTGAAACAGCCGCCGGGTCGGACGAGCACACGCCCCCCTTTTTTGAGAACTTTAGTGAAAAGAAGATCGATTCATCTCACCAAACCGCAGCTTTCCGTTTCGCCTTAGCCGCCTTTTCACCAGCGTCGATTTCTATCTGCGGGATGGCGCTGGCAAGTGGTGGTGGAACGCGGATACCACATGAATGGTATGGGGTAAACCCGGAGCGTGTTAACCTGTCTCATCAACCTGTAACGATCACGGTGTTGCCGTTGATGGCAGCGCACTGTCCCGAATCAGCGCGTGGGGTTCCCGGTGAGAGTGGCGAGGTTGGGCTTTTCCCTTTGTACCTGATTGGTTTTGAAAGTGGCCCGAGACGGATTTGAACCGCCGACACGTGAATTTTCAATCCACTGCTCTACCGACTGAGCTATCGGGCCATGATCTCCAACGCCCTTGCAGGCGGGGCGGCAGTAAGAGCGGCGGGGCGGGCTTTGACAACCGGAAAATTTCTGAATCCGCCATTTTCCAACGAGCGGGGCGGATTACTTGAGAAAGACTTCTCGCGCCTTTGCTCCCTCGCCGGGGCCGACGATGCCGCGTTGTTCGAGGATATCGACCATCCGCGCGGCGCGGGTGTAGCCGAGACGCAGACGGCGCTGGAGCAAGGAGGTGCTGGCTTTTTGTTCCTGCCTAACGACTTCGATGCATTTCATGATGAGTTCTTCGTCGGCTTGGGAAACATCGTCTTCCTCGTCGTCGCCCTCGCCATTGATGGAGGCTTGGATTTCTTTTTCAAACTGCGGCTTCGCTTGCAAGGCGCAGTGGTCGATAAGGCGCTCGATCTCGGCATCGGTGACGAAGGCACCTTGGGCCCGCTCCAGCTTGGCGGAGCCGGGCGGTAGATAGAGCATGTCGCCCTTGCCGACGAGTTTGTCCGCGCCCTTGGTATCGAGAATGACGCGGGAATCGAGGGTGGGTGTTCATGGAGCGAGCCTATGCGATGGGGATCGAGAAAGTCCATAACTCTGTTCACACCACGAATGAGCCTGAAAATTTCTTGTCGGAAATTTATTTGACAATCCCACATGCGTTCTGTGTTCTCCCTATCAAATGGTGTTAGTTGACACAGAGCCAAGCAGCCAAGCAGCCAAGCAGCCAAGCAGCCAAGCAGCCAAGCAGCCAAGCAGCCAAGGCAAGCCGTTTGTGCGGTTAGTTGTGTAAAAAGCAAGCCTCCGGTGCCCCCCTCACTCCGCATGGAATCATGCGGTTTTTTTGTGCCCGGTGGGTGTGGACCGTGCCTTGTGTTAGTTACCAGCGGAGACACCCCGGAGTTCGGGACTACCCGCCACTGCGGTGCCGTTCGGGAACCCGCACACGGCCACAGGATACTTTTCTCTCCTGCCGGTTTTCCCGTTTCCATTCCGGCGCGGAGTCGGCGTGCGCCGCAGCCATCGCGGCTCATGTTCCGGTTCTTCCGGCGCACGCCGCCAACACAGCGGTGCGCACCGCACCCATTCCGGGATTTCCGCCACCGCACCGGCGCACGCCGTAGCCATCCCGGCGCGTTCCTGGGCCATCCCGGCGTGCCGCAGGATGGCTCCGGCGCGGGAGGAAACCCCTCCGGCGCGTCGCTTTGTCACCGGGCATTATGTTTTTCCTGACCATCCAACCACCACAAAACCAAACACTTAATCACAACCACCATGGCTAAAAAAGACTTCCTCGCTAAATCCGATGGCCCGCTTGCCGCCCAGCTCGAGCACTTCCGGGACCAGATCGCCCCCTACCTTGGCACCTTTGATCTGGGTACGCCTGCCGTGCCGCAGCCGGAGATCACCGCCCAAGCGGCGGACGCCACCGCCTTCCGCCACATCCTCACCCAGGCTGCCGCCCACGCCAGCGCCGCCCAGAGTTGGACAGCCTACAAGAACGCCCAGCGCGATGGTGGGGAAGCCACCGTCACCGCTCCGGCCTTCCTCACCGTTCCCGCCGTGTTGCCCGCCGCTGTGCCACCCGGCATCGTCCCACGCTTCCGCGCCCTTGTGGCCTCTCTCAAGACCCACAAGAACTACACCGAGGCCATCGGCCAGATCCTCCAGATCGAGGGCAGCCAGGACGCCGCCCCGGATCTGGAAAACTCCCAGCCGGACCTCACCGGCGCACGCGTCGTCGCCGACGAGGTCCGCATCCCATGGGCCAAGGGAGCCTTCGATGGCATCCTCCTCGAAGTGGATCGCGGCGACGCCAAGGGCTTTACCTTCCTCGCCACCGACAGCCGCCCGGACTACGTCGATACCGCCGCCTTCCCCATCGGCGGAGCCACCTGGAAATACCGCGCCATCTATCTGATGGATGACAGGAAGGTCGGCCAATGGAGCGCCGTCGTCAGCGTCGCGGTAGGGAAGTGAAATCTGATCCATCTGCATAACACTCCATTTTTCAAAAACATGAAAACACTATTCCCAAACCAAGCATGGACGGATTTCGCCCTTGCCCAAGTCAAAGCCAGCAAGCTCGATCAATTTCATCCTGCGGACGCGCCGGATTTCTATCTGGATGGCAGTGCTGAGGCATGGGTGCATCTGCTAGCCGCCATGGCGAAGCATGAGTCCGGCTTCGATCCCAATCAAACCTATAACGAATCCGGTGACTTGGCGGGGGTGGTTTCCGTCGGATTGCTCCAGCTCAGCCAGCAGTCCGTGCGCGCCTACGCTAAATACGCCTACAGCGATGCGATCGCCGCCGAACTCAAGACCATTACCACCGCCAAGCTCAAGGATCCGTTTTTGAACATCAAGGCCGCTATCACCATCTTGAAGCGCTGGGTCAGTGCCGATGGGATGATCGACAGCGACTCAGCACCTTGGCAGGGCGGCGGGCGTTACTGGTCGGTATTACGGAAAGGCTCTCCCAAGGTGAAGGCGACCTTGAAGCAGATTTATTCCAATCTCACCGTAGTCCTACCTTCCGCGCTTTCTTCGGCTAAGCTCGTCGCCGCCTTGCCTGTGGCGGACGCGGGAAACATCCCGTCGGAGGTGCAGCGTGCCTTCAATGCCAGGAACAACGCCGGTTCCAAATGCAACTGGATCTTCGAGGTGGATTACTCGATCAACTCCAAGTTCCCACGGCTGTTCGTTTACAGCATCAAGGACGCCCAACTGTTCAAATACAAGTGCGCCCACGGGCGCGGCGGCAAGAACGAGGCTCCGCACGACGGAGTCACCCGCGAGGTGTCCAATAAAGCCGGCTCCATGTGCAGTTCGCTGGGCGTCATCCGCACCGGTAATGCCTACACCTCGGAAAAGGTCGGCCAGGCTGTGAAACTCAACGGGCTCTCCCCGACTAACAGCAACATCTTCCCACGCGGCATCGTCCTGCATGGCGGTGACTATGTGCCGGACAACCTTGCAGGAAACAACCGTGAGATCAGCGGCCGCTCGGAGGGATGCATCGTCGTGAGCACCCTGTTCATCGACCGCGCCAAAGGTGGCGAACTGATCGACCGGCTCAAGGACGGCTCCATCGGCGTAGCTCATTACGGCGGAGAGTTCAAAATTCAGGGTTGATGCAGACGTGTCCGCTCTAGTCAAACACCACACCGCCTGCTTCTTCAGCCAAGTGTGATTTAGAAATACTATTAAATCCAAGAATAAATACCGCCAAATACCACATTCAGAACGCTATTTCGTTCTCGAACGATCCAGTGGCATACGCTAAAGTACAGGCGAACGCTGCCACTTTTTTTCCGCCACAATAAAGCACCACAAGCAATACAGAAAAACCATGAAATACAAACAAAAGACTTTAGCCGAAATTAAAGTAGAAATCGTTCAAAAGAAAGATTTCCTAGATAAGGTTCACGCTGCACGCATGGCAGTCCGCAGCTACAACACCGTGCCCGTGGAAGAACGTGGAGCGCGGGCGGCACCGTTGGTCGCCATGCTCGCCGCAGCCCCAGCCAAACGTGTCTTCAAACTTTTAGCACAAGGCGACTCATGGTTCGACTATCCCCCCGGCACAGATTTGATTGACTGCCTCCATTCCATTCACGGGCATACCATCACCAACATTGCCGTGGCCGGTTCCACGCTCAATGATGAAGCCTATGGTCCAGTACCGCGCGAAATGTTCGGCCTGCCCTACGGCCCAGTGCAATCCAATGATCCCGACCGCATTACCGAACTTGTCCACCGTATTCAGAAGGACAAACCGCAGGCATTGTTGCTCTCCGCTGGTGGTAATGACATCGCAGGTGACGAGTTCTTCTCATTCATCAATAACGCCAAGTCCGGCCTAACGCCGGTCAATGCGGAAGTTCTGAACGGTGTCGTCAACGGCACCTTCAAAACCGCCTATCGATACCTCATAGACATCGCCTTGGAGGCGGCTGCGGACCAAGGCATCGCCATGCCCATATTCACACACGGGTATGATTATCCTTGGCCGGATGGCCGCGGCGTGATTTCCGTTCTCGGCTGGAAAGTCGGGCCATGGTTTGACGACTCGTTCAACCATAAGAACTACCCAAACAATAATGCCGCCGATCTGGAGGCGCGACACAAGATCATCGCCGAATTCATAGATGCGGTGAACACCATGCTTGGTGCCCTCGCGGCAGATCCCGCCTATGCCGGAAAAGTTTTCCATGTGAATCTCGTTGGCACGATAACATCCAAAGATGAATGGGCCAATGAACTCCACCCGGGCAACGATGGATTCAAGTTGTTGGCGAACAAGATTGATGCGGCACTGCAAGCACATATCTAGGAAACCAAAAAACTGCACGGCATTCGATAATTATGATGAAATTCTCGATACGCTTAAATAGGTGGCAATAACTCCTACTTCCTCCTGTAATCATTAAACTATAACTACAACTAAAACCAAAAAACTATGTCCATCCTGAACCGCCATGTTGCGCTCGTTTCACAGACTCAGCGCGTCACCCTCAACCAACTCGTCATCGTAGCGGCAGCACTGCAAAAGCAAGCGACACGCGATCTTGGTCCCATTTGGGAAGTCAATGCAAATGTCAGCGCCTTTGCCTCGCCGCACGATGTCCCGAGCGACTATTGGACGATCTTCATCCGCGACACCATTCCCTACCCAGGGGCTGGCGGAATCCATCTCAACCGTCATGACCACCAACCCTATGCGCTGGTCGCTTACAGCAATGATTGGTCGCGAACGATCAGTCACGAACTGTGCGAGATGCTTGTCGATCCCTTCGGCAACCGGCTTGTGGCGGGAGAATCCCCAAAGCCAGGCCAAGGGCGGGTCAACTTCGCCGTGGAAGTCTGCGATCCCAGCGAGGCGGGTAATTTTGGATACACGGTGAATGGGGTTGCTGTATCGGATTTCTACACGCCGCACTTCTTTGATCCTGAGACATCTTCTGCTGTAAGATACAGTTTTACCGGAGCGGTCAAAGCACCACGTACTATTCTGAAGGGTGGCTACCTCAGTTGGTTTCTCCCTTCAAATGGGCACCTCTGGCAAATGCAGTGGTTCAATACAGCTAGTCCTGAGTTCATTGATCGTAGCGGGCAATTCCAATTGGCAGGCAGTCTCCGCGAGAGCATTGACCGCATCACATTTGCGCCGGAACCCAAGGTGGCTCCCCAAAAGGGAAGAGCCAAAATCAGAATTTCGGACATTGTGGATCCAAGCACGGCCAAGGCAGCAAGTGAACACGCAGACCTTCTGCTTCAGGAAATAGAAGCGCTGATTGCACATCACGCCTGAACCACCAAGAAATTACGAACGACACAGCTACAAAACTACTAAATAATGAAACAAATAACAAAGATTTGTGCAATTACAACTATAATTACCAATAAAGCCTTACCACAAACATAAAATAAAATTATGACACAACAACCTAACATAGAACTTGCAATCGCCTGGACTTTGGTTGGCGCGTTTATTTTCACAGTGGTAATCACGTTGCTGTCGTTAGTAGGTTGGCTGAAGATTCCAGACAAGAAACAGCAGAATAAGCTATTTTACATACTGATTGTACAGGTAACCGTGATTTGCGTCAGTCATTTTGGGAAATTTCTCAATTTTAGCCCGCAGCTGGCTGCCAACCAAATCCTTGAGCAAACCACTTATGGATATTGGAAAAAATTCAGAAAGAATGGCATTGGAGAAATTAAAAAGCCGAGTGAATTTTCAAATGAATATAGATATTCATTTGAAAATGTAGAGGGAGCTTTGAAATATTACCCAGACCAAAATATTTACATTGAAACCAACCAGCGCGGAGAGTTTCCAGAATATCGTTATTTTTTCAGACCTATCAAATGCGACGGAGGGCTTATATGTTTGTACGATGATTTACGAGACATGGCGCTCAAAGTTCCTCAAAAATCGGGCAAGTTACTTCTTTGCGGCAAGGGGCCAAATGGTGAGTTTACCGATTTTTGCAACGTGATCGGTTTATAGGCCCAGAACTTAGCATGACAGTGAGACAGAAACCCTGATGCGGCGAATTTATTTTTACACATTCATTCATGACCCATGAAAAAACATCTTAAACATCTAAACGGTTCCTTGCTGCACTATGTGCGCCAGAACGGGACCGGAGCCTCTGAGCGAACCCGCCCTTACTACGAGTGGAGCACTCACAGGAGTTTCCATCAGGTTTTCCCCTATCAGAGGACTGCCGAGTCGAAGGTAGGCAGAGAGTTGAGTCTGGCTGGAGATAACGGCCGCGTCACCATCAACTTCAGTTCGCAGGATTATCTCGGATTGGCACAGGATGGGCGGATGATGGAGGCGGCGATGCGCGGCGCACGGGACTTCGGAGTTCATAGTGCGGGATCTCCTGCGTTTTGTGGGAGCACTCGAGTGCTACGGGAATTGGAATCCGTGATCGCGGAAGTGATTGGAGCGCAAGAGGTGGTCGTTTATCCGACCGGTTGGGCGGCAGGTTACGGGGTGCCGGTGGCATTGATCCGAGGTGATGACCTAATTCTGATGGACGCGCTTTCCCATAACTGCATCCAGGAAGGGGCAAGGGCTAGCACTGCAGAGGTGAAAAAATTCAGGCACAATGATTTGCAGGAGCTTGAAGTGTTCTTGGCAGAAGCCAGAAAGGCCAGTGCGAATCGCGGAATCTTCGTCCTAGTGGAGAGTCTGTATTCGATGGACAGCGATTGTCCCGATTTGGCGGCTTTGTTGGATCTGTGCGAGCAATATGAGGCCATCTCCATTCTCGATGTGGCCCATGACTTCGGCAGCATGGGGGCGGCGGGGAAGGGGCTGTTGGAGAGTATTCCGGGACGCTTGCCGGATGTGGTTCTGGGATCCTTCAGCAAGACCTTTGCCGCGAACGGTGGTTTTTCTGCCGCATCACCTCAAGTGGTGAATTATCTGCGCTATCATTCTCCGACGAATCTATTTAGTAACGCGATTTCTCCGATGCAGACATGCGTAGCCAAGGAGGCCTTCGACATTACCTTTTCTCGAGAAGGTGATACCCTGCGCACAACCTTGATGGAGCGGGTGCTTCACCTCCGCGCGGGGATGAAAACCGCCGGGCTGCATGTGCATGGCGAGCCATCGCCGATCTGTCCAGTTTTCGTGGGTGACGAGGCGCTTGCCCGGCTGACTTCGAAGCATGTGTTCGATCTCGGCATGGTCGCCAACCTGGTCGAGTTTCCGGCGGTGGCTCGCGGTAAGGCGAGATTTAGATTTCAACTGATGGCAACGCACGAACCAGAGGATCTGGACCGTGCGGTGGCGATCATGCTGGAGGGGAAAAACCGGGCGATGGTGGAGCTGGCGGGCTTGATGGAGGAAGAATATTAAGTGCTGCATGACGGGTTTCGTTACCAACAGCAAGCTCGCACTGCTAATCGCTTGGAGAATGCAGATGGCGCACCGGGGCAAGGTGTTGGCTTCGGGCATCGGAGTGGGTGCCGGATTTTTCCTGACGATGGCGCAGATCGGGATGATGATGGGATGGATCGAGACGACAACACTGGGCATTCAGCGCGCCAAGGTGGACCTGTGGGTGATGGGAATGAAGACGCCCGCCTTTGATTACGGCAGCCCGATCCCGCGGCAGCGGCTCTACCGGGCGCGCTCGGTGGCCGGAGTGGCGGAGGCGTATCCGCTCTTCATGGCCTGGACGATCTGGAGCCGCAGCGATGGGCGGAAGGTGAACATCGAGATGATCGGCCTTGACAAAGATCTGGTGGGTGGCCCGCCGAAGATCGTGCGCGGGGATCTGCGCACGGTGCTGCAGGAGCGGACGGTGGTGGTGGATTCCATTTATCTGGACCTGCTGGGGGTGAAGGAAATCGGCGAGCGCTTCGAAATTCTGGGCCGTCGCGCGGAGGTGGGCGGTATTTCCGAAGGAGTGCGGACCTTCACGGCATCGCCGTTTGTTTTTTCCTCGATTGAGAACGCAATTCTCTACGACAAGCGCTACCGCAACGATGAGATCACCTACGTGCTGGTGCGCTGTGAACCCGGTGAGAATGTGGACGAGGTGGCACGGCGGCTGCGCGAGCAGATGCCAGCAGAGGAGGTGCTGACCAGCGGGCAGTTCGCGGCAAGGACGGCGGAATACTGGATGATCGGCACGGGGATCGGCTTCACGGTGGTGATGACGGCGGTGCTGGGCCTGATCATCGGTGCGCTGGTGATCAGCCAGACGTTGTTTTCCCTGCTTCAAGATCACCGCCAGCACTATGCGACCATGCTGGCTCTGGGCTTCGAGGTGCGGCTGCTGGGCAAGGTGGTGTTTTTCCAAGCCTTGCTGTTGTGGGTGGTCGGAGCGGTGTTGGGCGGGATCTTGTTTTACCTCACCTCGCTGGTGGCGGAGTCATCACCGGTGCCGCTGCGGATGACGGCGGGGGTATTCGCCATGCTGCTGGCCTTCCAGGCGCTGGCCTCGCTGGTGGCCGGGTGGTGGATCTTGAGAAAGCTCCGGGGAATCGACCCGGCATCGGTATTCGCCTCATGAAAAGTGCCCTCCATTGTGAATCAATCCGCCACACCTACGGCAAGGGAGACCTGTCCGTGCCGGTGCTGCTGGGCGTGGATCTGGAGATCCATGCGGGAGACCGCGCGATCCTGACGGGGCCGAGTGGATCGGGGAAAACCACGCTGCTGTGCATTGCGGGCTGTCTGCTCACTCCGAGCGGCGGGTGTCTGAAAATCGCCGGGGAACCGGTGACGAACCCCGGAGTGAACGAACTGAACCGATTGCGCCGGGAGAAGATCGGATTCGTTTTTCAACACGCGCAATTGCTGCCATTCCTGAGCGTCCGGGAGAACTTGGAAATCGTGGGGAGAAACGCGGGATTGTCACTGGCGGAATGCAGGGCACGCATCCATCACCTGCTGGAGCGGCTCGAGATGGCGGATCATGCAGGCAAGCAGGCGGCGGTATTGAGCGGCGGCCAGCGGCAGCGGGTGGCGGTGGCCAGAGCCTTGCTGAACCGTCCTTCCGTGGTGCTGGCGGATGAGCCGACGGCCGCGCTGGGCTGGGAGATCGGGCAAGTGGTGGTGGAACTACTCACCCGCCACGCGACGGAGGAAGGGGCCGGCTTGCTGGTGGTGTCGCATGACATGCGCCTGCTGCCGATGTTTAACAGGAAATTCGAAATGGACAAAGGAACCGTGAAGGAAGTCTCATGAAGAAGCATCGGAAAACATGGATGATGTGTGGAGTGGTCGCCCTAGCCTCAATCGGCTCGTGCAAACCCGCAGGCAAAACAGGAGAGCAGGAGGCGGGAGCCAAGAACCGCATCCATGCGGTGGGCTACCTGGAGCCCCGCGACAAACTGCGCCGCCTGTCGTTTCAAAGTTACGGAGTCATCGCCCAAGTGAATGAGAAGATCGGTGAGGTGGTGAAAGCGGGGGATGTGATTGCGCGGCTGGATGATTCCGTGGAGCGCAGCGCACTGGGGGCGGCACAGGCGAAACTCGCCGTAGCAGAGGCGAACCGCAAACTGGTGCTGGCGGGAGCGCACCCTGATGAGATCGCGGCCCTGGAAGCCGCGTTTCGCTCGGCGGGAGAGAATGAGAAATACCGGATAAAAGAACGGAATCGCTGGGACAATCTTGAGGATAAGCGCGCGATTTCAGGAACAGACCGCGATGCGGCGGATTTCCAAGCGGCCTTCGGCACTTTGCAGGCCAGACAGGCGGAAGCCGCATGGAACAAAGCAAAACACCAAGTGCGGGACGAGGATCGCCAATATCTGGATGCATCCGTCAAATTCGCAAGCGCCGAGGTGGAGGCCGCAAAGGTAGCGGTGGAGCAAAAAATCCTGAGGGCACCGGTCGATGGCAAGGTGGTCGAGATATTCCTGCGGCAGGGCGAGGCTGTGACAGTGACACTTTATGAACCGGTCGTGCTTTTCGCTCCATCCGGTAATGTGGATGTAAGGGCGGAGGTGGATCAAAACGCGATCAAGGAACTCCGCCCCGGTTTGGCGGCACAAGTTAGAATGAACGGCGCCAAATCATGGATGGGCGGCAAGGTGCGATCGATCAAACCGATCATGGGGCGGAAAAGTGTTTTCTCGCGGCAATCCACCGAACGAATGGACATTCAGATCATCGAGGTATGGATCGAAACGGATGAGCCGTTAGCAATGCCTCTGGGTGCGGAAGTGGATGTCGAGATCACGCCCTAGCAAGATGCTTGAACACCTAACATTCTCGTCTTTCTTCGCTGATGGATCTGGATGACCTGCTCAAGGTTGCGCACCCACAGCGCCTCCTCAGTTACTTCAAGAACACTTCTCGCGCCTTTGCTCCCTCGCCGGGGCCGACGATTCCGCGCTGCTCCAGAATATCGACCATCCGCGCGGCGCGGGTGTAGCCGAGACGCAGACGGCGCTGGAGCAAGGAGGTGCTGGCTTTTTGTTCCTGCCTAACGACTTCGATGCATTTCATGATGAGTTCCTCGTCGGCTTGGGAAACGTCGTCGTCCTCGTCGTCGCCCTCGCCATTGATGGAGGCTTGGATTTCTTTTTCAAACTGCGGCTTCGCTTGCAAGGCGCAGTGGTCGATAAGGCGCTCGATCTCGGCATCGGTGACGAAGGCGCCTTGGGCCCGCTCCAGCTTGGCGGAGCCGGGCGGTAGATAGAGCATGTCGCCCTTGCCGACGAGTTTGTCCGCGCCCTTGGTATCGAGAATGACGCGGGAATCCAGAGCGGAGGAAACTTGGAAGGCGATGCGGCACGGGATGTTCGCCTTGATGATGCCGGTGACAACATCCGCCCGCGGGGTCTGGGTGGCGATGATGAGGTGAATACCTGCGGCACGAGCCTTTTGGGCGATGCGGGCGATGCACATTTCCACATCGGCGGGCGCGGTCTGCATGAGGTCGGCGAGTTCGTCGATGAGGACGACGATGTAAGGAAATTTGGTGGGGATGTGATCTTCGAAAATTTCCTCGTCCTCTTCGTCGGCTTCGGGGCCGAGGTCGCCATCGCTGAGGGCGGCGGCCAGCGAATTCATATCCTCATCCGGCTCTTCTTCCAGCATCGTCCACGGTGGGGCTTGGTGGCTGGTGGGGAGGGTGGGATCTAGCAATTCACTTGGATCGAAGGGGGCTTCGGGTTCCGGGCCATCATCCGACAGCACTTCGCTGACCACTGGCGCGGGGGCGGGTTTTTCCTTCTCCGGGATGATCCGAGAGTTGAAGCTATCGAAATTCCGCACGCCGACTTTGGCGAAAATTTTGTAACGTTTTTCCATCTCGTTAACCACCCACTTGAGGGCGGCCACGGTTTTTTTCGGATCGGTGACGACTGGGACGACGAGGTGGGGCAGGCGGTTATACATCTGCATTTCCACGACCTTCGGATCCACCATGATGAAGCGCAGCTCGTCCGGGCTGAACTTGAAGAGCATGGAGGCGATGATCGAGTTGATACAGACAGATTTCCCCGAACCGGTGGCCCCGGCGACGAGGCAGTGCGGCATGGCGGCGAGATCGGCGATGACCGTATTCCCATAGACATCCTTGCCCAGTGCGAGCGGGATCTTTTTCTTGGAGGAGTTGAAATCGGTGGAATAGAGCAGCTCGTGGAGTGGCACCGCGACTTTCTTGCTGTTCGCGATTTCGATGCCGACGGTGTCCTTGCCGGGAATGGGGGCGAGGATGTTGATGCGCTCGGCACAAGTGGCGCGGGCGATGTCCGCCTCTAACTGGGAGATACGGGAAACGCGGAGGCCGGTCGAGGGATAGATTTCGTAGCGGGTAATGGTCGGGCCACGGGTGATGGGGCCGGCTGTGACCTCGATGCCAAAGGCCTTGAGCGTGTCGATGATGATCTGGCGGGTCTCCTCCTTGTGGTCATCATCCGCATCCGAGTCTTCCACTTCGGGTAAGGGATCGAGGAGTGTAAATTGCGGGATTTCGTAGTTGGGAAATCTGCCTTCTTGGAGACCTTGGTGCTCCGGGGAAGGCTTGCGGCTGAAGGGGTTTTTACCGATGAGTTCGGGGTCGATGGCACGGCGTTGTGAGGCGTCGATGATCTGTGGCGTCGGAGTTTCGCGCAGCGGCAGGAGCGCCTGCGGATCGGCATCGGCGGCCTTGGCGGTGGCGGATTTCGCGGCCTCGCGGTCCTTGCGGCGTTGCTCACGCTGGCGGTCGCGCTCGGCGAGCATTTCCGCCTCGCGGGCGGCGATTTTTCCGTTTTCCCGGCGGTTCGTCTGCCATTCGTGAAATCTAAGCCTAGCCAGCCGGAAGCAGGCCTTGGTGAAATGGATCGGTCGTTGGCCGGTCAGCAGGATCAGAGCTATCAGATAGATCAAACTTGTTAGTATCAGTGTCCCCACACGCCCGATGACGTGGGTGCGGACGTAGCCGCCCAAGCCGTGGCCAGCGAGTCCGCCGGGGCCGAATTCGCTCAGATTGCAACGAACCGACCAGTCCTTGAAAAAGTAATCCGCCGCATCGAGCCAGGCCGCTCCCGCAAGCACCAGCACACAGAACCCCAGCACCGCGCGCGGCCAGATGCGGACATCGAAGGCCAGCTTGATGATGCCGAACCAGATGAAACCCGCCGGGATCAGATAGCCCGCCGCGCCGAACAGCAGGATTTGGACGAAACCGAGAATCCCACCCACCGGACCGATTAGATTTTCCCCGACACCTCCGGATTTCCCCGCCAAATCCCCCAACAGCCCCCAGCGCGGCAGGTCCGCCGGACTGTATTTCACGAGCGACAACAGCAGCATGAGACCCGCCGTGATCCAGAGAATCCCGGTGATTTCGTTGGACCATCGCGATGGCTCGGGAACCTCGCCCCGCTTTTTGTTATCCTTGGCTGCCATGGAACTCGCTGCGCCCACAGCATCCCCCGACTCGCCACTGGGAGCAAGATTGTTTTCCCAACCGGAAAATAAGGTTCCCTGAAGTAATCCAGGCTTGGACCCCTTGCCCCGCCGCTCCAATCTCCGCCCGATGCGACTGCTCACGCTAAACATCCAGGAACCCGTGCCCGGTCTGGTCCTGCCAGACATGGCCGCCGACCATGGCGAGGAGGAAGCCGCGCGCCGCTATCGGGCCATCGTTGTGACCACCCTGCGCCAGCTCCGTGGCCTGACAGATGCCCGGCTGCGCCTAACCGTCGAGCCTGGCGACGCCCATGAAGCGGTGCGGTTCTGGCTGCTCCCCCGCTTGGCAGGGACTTGGCAGGCGGACGATGGCGTGTTCCGCAGCACCGGCTGGGAAATCGACTTCGGAGGAAATTCCGCCGATTTCCCGATCCATGCCTTCGGGGAAATCCTCTGCCCCCACCTCGGTGCCCGCTGGGTTCACGCCGCCATGTTAGGACTCGGTCGGACCACCCGCCAAGTCATCGGCCCGGCCACCGAAGGCGGCGAATATTTCCGTGCCCATGCGCACGCTGCGACTGCCGATCTGCCGCCAAGAATTCTCCCGGAACTGCCAGTGATCCGCTCCAGCAGCCATTGGCACGCCGCCCTCGACAGCGCCCTCGGCCCGGCCTTGAAACGGGCATGGGAGGAGGAGGGTTGAGTCGAATCGCGGCTTATCCGGCATTTCAAATTCCCATGGATTGACGAGGGCAGGGCACGGGACAAAGGCACGCTAATTCCCGATACCGCCCTCAAGCCCCTGTCTTTCGTCTCCAACAGCACCAGCGAGCACGAGGTCATTGCACAGATTTTCATCCCGCGTTGATTACACACATATTGACCGATCTGCCGTAGGGAAAGCAATTGCCGTTTCAGAATTTTGTTCGGATTCTTGGATTTATTATTCAAATGAGGTGCTCACCGCTTTGATTGTTATTGTGTGAATATCGATGGCTATGGAAGTAATTGGACCTTCGGCACATACGATAGAGGGTGGCTTGCGAAACGTTGCCAGCTCTACCCGATCAGCCTTCTGGACATTCGTCAGTTGAACGAACGTCCCGCTCGCAAGCTTCAAATCAATCGGTGATTTAAGTGAAGTAGGCTTTCCTTTAAGACGTACCCACACTCCAATATATTGAATAAACCCTCATGATTTTACGACACAAATTCCTGTGCATTGGGAACCTTCTCCTTGCCGTCGGAAACGCTTCTACCGCTGTGGAATTAGCACCGGTATTCACCTCCGGAGCCGTCATCCAGCGAGATGAGCCAGTGACGGTTTGGGGCAGCGGACGTGATGAAGTGAAATCCGCGGTTGGAGTCGGGCAGGCCGTCACCGCCGTGGTGTCACCGGACGGAAAACGTCTCAACATCCAACTCCCGTCTGGCGACTCAGATCCGCAGGCCGTGCGCTACGCATGGCGGAATTTCTGCCAGCTTGTCATTTTCTCCAATGAGAGGCTTCCTGTTAGTCCATGTTCCCTCATCCACGTCATTACGGTGACTCAAAATCTAAAGAATTGTCGGCAATCGCAAATATACAGTAAGTCGGGAAATGCTACAAACGTGCCAGCTTGATTTGAAGAAATTGCCTTTCCAGCCTTTTAAACCCATAAAACTAAATTCCATGAAAGCCCATATCAATCCGTTCCTGCGTCGCTCGCTGGCCGCCGTTACCGGCGTGGTATTCACGCAGGTCCATGTTTTAGCTGCGGACACCACCACGTCCGCCTGGAGTGGTGGAACCACCGTTTGGGGGACGGCAGGAAACTGGGCTGGCGGCCTGCCTTCAACCACGGTCAGCGCCTTGTTCAATGCGATTTTTTCCAATCAACCGACGCTTGGTGCGGCAGGCACCACCCAAGGCATTTGGCTGGCCACGGGTGTCGGTCAGGATGTGACGATCAATTCGGGTTCCACCCAATCTCTGACTTTGACGGGCACGGCGGTTTTGAACAGCCAGACGGCTGCCGGCATCTACATGAATGACTCGGCGATCCACAACCTGAGCATCGGGCCGAGCACCAAAATCCTCCTCTCCAATTCGACCGGTTTCTACAACCAGCAGGCGTCGGGTCTTCTAACCATATCCGGGGATCTCGGCCTCAACGCCAAGACCTTGACGATCGGTGGTGGTGCCTTATCCGCCGGTAATGTCACGATCGGCGGCGCGATCTACGGCGGTAACTTTGTCAGCGGTGCTGGTGCCGTCACGGTCAACAGCGCGGGAATGGTCACCCTCAGCAACAACAACAGTTACACCGGGCTGACAACGATGACCGGGCCGGGCAGCTTGATTCTGGGTGGAACAAATACCACCAGTGGCCTCACTTTTGCTGGAAGCAATGGCACGGTGAAGGTGACCAACGCAGGAGGTTTGGGGGCTGGCACGATTACCCAAAATACGGGTGTCAGTGGAACCACGTTGATTTTGGCTTCCGGCTCTACCACCACCACGGCCAATGCGCTGTCATTCACCCAGAACGGGGCCTTGACGAGCACTATTACCATGGATGCGCCCTCGTCTCAGTCGGGCTACACCCAGACTTTCGGCACCGCCGCCTTCGGACAACAGGGCAACCTGATTCTGAATCAAACCTCGAATCTAACTTCGACCGGCACCATCGCTTTTGGGTCTTCTACCTTTGGCTCCCCGAACAGCGGAAAGAGTTCGCAGATCTCGCCCAACGGCGTGAACGTGACAATCAGTTCCCTGACCGCGGTTACGAGTACAACCCAGACCAACACGATGGTTCTGGATGGAACCTCTACGGGCAACGCCATCGGTGTGATTGCCAACGGCACCTTGAATACCGCCGCCCTCACCAAGTCCAACACCAGCACATGGGCGCTGACCGGCACGAACACTTATACCGGTAACACGGCGGTTAATGGTGGCACCCTCGAGTTCAAGAACACCACAGGGAGCGCGTTGACTCAAACCCTTAGCGGCTCTCTGGCTCTGGCAGGCGGCGATGTCACCCTGAAATCCACCAAAGGGAGCACGGGGAGTATCTCGACGACCTTTGGCTCTTACGTCGCACGGACGGTGGGGAATACCGCCAACCTTGTTTCTTCTGGCGGCACAAACGGGACTGACAACTCGATCAAGTTCACCACCGGCCCGACGGCGAGTGCTCTGATTGACAAGGGCCTTTTTTTAAATGGCGCGGACTACGCCGTGTCTGACGCCAGCGGCTACCTGCGTGCGTTCAATTATACAGTCGCCACGGTGGATACCGGGGCTATCGATGTGAACCTCGCGGCAAATCAAGCGACGCTCGGGACCACGACGAGCGCCAGCAATGTCCAGCTACGCGGCACGGGCAACATCACCGCCCTGACGAACAGCACCAGCGGGATGAACACGCTGAAAATTTTGGGTAACCACAATATTACCCTGTCCGGTCAGGTTCAAATCAATGGCCTGCTAGAAACCAGCGGGACGACTTCCATCATTTCTGGTGCCAACCTCAAGGTCAACGCCACGAGTGGGGAGTTCGTGATCCGTGTGGATGGCTCCAGCGACATCCTGACCATCAACAGTGCGATCCTGGCCAACAGCAACAGCACCATCACCAAGAGCGGTACGGGCCTCCTGATCCTCGGCGGCAGCAATACCTCCTCCAGCAGTGGCACGATGACGATCAACGGCGGCACGGTGCAGCTAAACAATGTGGCCGCGCTGAACAGCACCGCCGGCTCGGAAATGCCGGTAGCCTTCGCCGCAGCCAGCACCGGCATCCTGGCCCTCAACGGCAACAGCGTGGTGGTCGGCAACCTCTCGGGCGCCTCCGCCGCTGCGGCTACGGTCCAGAACGCCAACGGATCGAGTGTTTCCAACGCCACGCTGACAGTGGGCAACTCGGCCAACTTGAGCGGCACCTTTGCTGGCACACTCAAGGACGGCACCGGCGGCGGCACGCTATCACTAACCAAGGCCGGCACAGGCCAGTTGACCCTTTCCGGCGCCAACACTTATACTGGTCTTACCACGGTGAATGCGGGCACGCTCCAGTTTGCAAAGAAGACCGCTCTTTACAACAACACACCGGCGAGTTGGACGGACACCAATCTGGTGGTGAACTCAGGTGGCAGGGCGATATTCAACGTGGGAGGCAGCGGCGAATTCACCGCATCGGACTTCACCACTCTTGCAACGCTGGGCACCGCCACGGGGGGCTTTAAAAGCGGTTCCGCCATCGGCATGGACACCTCCAATGCTGGCGGCGTGATCACCTACAACACGGTTGTCGCCAATTCCAATTCAGGTGCCAACACCCTCGGTTTCGGCAAGTTTGGGGCTAACACGCTGATCCTCGGTGGGGCAAACTCCTACACCGGCGGCACTACAGTCGGCACCACCACCACGGCGGGTGGCACACTCCAAGTCAACAATGCAGCCGCCCTCGGAGGCACCAGCGCCGGCCCGGTCAACGTGGTCAATGGCACCATCAACTTCGCGGTCTCCACCGCCGTGGGCACCGGTATTCCGACCATCAACCTAACCACCACCACCGGCCTGATGACGCTCAATAGTGGAGTGACGGTGAATAATCCGCTCACCATGGGTGGCGGCGGGGTTAACCAGATTACCGGCCCGTCGTCTGGGACCGCCTCCTTGGGCGGCGCGATCACCTGGTCTTCAGGCCAAGGCATTCGCATCGACAGCGGCGGTGGCACGGTCAACATCAATGGTCAGATATCCGGCACCGACGCGGCTCAGTCCATCATGTTCAACCGCAACACCGCCGGCACCTTCGTGCTCAATGCCGCAGCCAACTACTCGGGCGGCGGACTCTGGAACAGTGGTTCAGGGCCATCCGGAACCACCATCCTCTACGGCGGCACCGTCAAGGAAGGTGTGAGCAATGCACTCAACAGCACCGCCGTGCTGACCTTCCAACCCGGCGCGACACTGGATCTCAACGGCAACAACCAGTCCGCCCTGACAGTTTACGCGGGCACCAGCATTGTGAATCGCCCCGGCATCATCACCAACAGCGCGACCGGCACGACTTCGACGATTACCTTCAGTCCCACCCACAGCTTCAACCAGGTGCAAGGCGATTCCAACGCTGCGTATCAATACGAGTCGGCTGCAATCAACAATGGCGCTGGCACGGTGGCAGTCGTGAAAAACGGCACGGCGGCGATGACCTTCATCAATACCGGCACCTACACGGGAGGCACGACAGTTAACAACGGCACGCTGACGGGCTACACGGGCAACGCCTTGGGCACCGGCAATGTGACGGTCAACGGTGGAACCTTCGCGATTGATTTCAACGCCTTTGCCACGGCCATCGGCGGCGCGACCGTGACCGACTCGGTGGCGGGTACGCTGACACTTGCGGGCGGCAACCTGACGGTCACAGGACGTCCGACCAACGCTGGCGGCACGATCACCGGCACCACGGCCAACGCGGGTGGCAGCAACCCGTCAGACGGTCGCTTACTGACACTGACAACCGGCAACACCAGCGGACTCGCGGTCGGCCAAGCGGTGACCGGCACAAACATTACGGCAGGCAACTACATCGCGATGATCATCGACAGTACGCACGTGCTGCTCAATACAGGGAGCACGTCCAGCACCACCGCGCAGGCTAACACGCTGGGAGCGGCGACCAACACCAGCAGCCAAACCTACGCCGCGGCAGCGGTCACCAGCCCGGCGACGGTGACAGTGAACAACAACGGCGGGGGCGGCACGTCGCTAACCTTCGGCGGCCTGAGCGGCAGCGGCAACCTGACCAAGGCAGGAGCCGGCACGCTGGTCGTAAACGGGGCATCCAACACCTACAGCGGCACCATCACGGTCAGCGCCGGCACATTTCAAGCCAATGGCCAAGTGGTCTTCAAGCCAACTACGAACGGCACCTCAAACAAGGTCACCGGTGCCGGAGCGGCCCAATTGAACGGCACGATCAGCCTGGATCTCTCCGCGGCCAACATTGCCAACGGCAACTCTTGGCCACTCGTCGATGTCACCTCGCCATCCTACAGCCTCGTCGGCGTGACCGGCACTTCTCCAGCACTAACTTTTACTAACACCTCTGGTGTCTGGACCGCTGTGGATGGCAGTAATACTTGGACCTTCACGCAAACCACTGGCACCCTGTCCCTCACCGTTGCGGCTGGCAGCGGCTACTCCGCTTGGGCATCGACAAATGCCGGCAGCCAGACCCCCGACCTGGACTTCGACAACGATGGGGTGAAAAATGGCGTGGAGTATTTCATGAATGCCACTACAGGCTTCACCGCCAATCCTGTCTTGAATGGCAGTAATACCGTAACTTGGACGAATGGCGGTAATATACCAAGTTCCGCCTATGGCACCACGTTCGTCGTCCAGACTTCACCGGACCTCAGTAATTGGACGAATGTGCCCGCAACGGGCGACCCAAACCTCAGCAACACTGCGGGTTCCGTGTCCTACACCCTGAGCGGCAGCGGCAGTAAATTCGTCCGCCTCGCCGTCACGCTATAACGCCTCGATGCCCGTAGGGCCGCCTTCTCACCGGTTGCGCATCTGATTGCGGTAGCGCAGCGGCGAGGTCTGGAGCGCCCGTTGGAAGCTATCGGTAAAATACGCATTCGATCCGAATCCACAGCGCTCCGCTACATCAGGGATCGGCAGATCGGTTTCCAACAGCATGAGCTTCGCCTTTTCGATCCTGACCCTTCGGATTTCCTCACCCGGGCTGCGGTGGAAAGTCTCGCGAAACCTACGCTCCAGCACACAGCGTGACAAGCCAGCGTGACGGGCGATTTCCGGCACGCTCAGCGGGCGAATGGCATTCTCGCGGATGAAACTAACCGCTTTTGCCAAGGCCACATCGTGGATAGCGAGCGTTGAGGTTGATTGCCGGGTCACCACACCCGTGGGAGGAATCAGCAAGGGATCTGCGCGCGGTGGCTTGCCCCCCAGAAGTTGGTCGAGGAGCGCCGCCGCCTCGAATCCCACCCGCTCGCTGCCGATCTGCACGCCCGACAGCGGCATTGGGCTGAGTTCGTTCACCAATTCATCGTAATAGTTCGTGAGAATCGCCACCTCTTCCGGCGTGCTGAGGCCCGCTGCCTGCCCAGCATAAATCAATGGCCTGCCATTTCCCCAAGCAAGTACCGCCACCGGCTTGGGCAGGGAGAGCAGCCAGTGCTCAAGCCGGGGGAGACTTAAATTCCAGCTCGCTTCCATCCCACTTTGGGGTGGCCACAGGAAGGACGAACAATCCAATCCCCTTTCCGCCACAGCCGCCTCGAACTCGTCGCGCAAGTGAACCTTTTGCATGGAGAAAAATCCGAAGTGCTGGAACCCCCGTTCAATGAAATGATCCAGCGCCATCCTTGCCGCCGCCTTCACATCAATGGCCACGGTGGGAAACCGCGGCCCACGCAGCTCGATGCTCGAGACATTCACCACCGGAATTTTCAGCGCTTGGAGCGATTTTGCCATCGAAGCATCCGCCACCCGCCCGATGATGCCCTCACCCCGCCACTGAGGCGGCAGGCGCAGCTCGGAGTTGGGGCCACGGGGCTCTAGCAGAACCTGCCAATGTTGCTGATGCCTCAGGTAATCATTGATTCCACTCACAATCCCGCGCCCCCAAGCGGTCGAGGTCTCTACCAGCACCGCGACCCGTGCTAGACGGGCGGGGCCGGTACCGCCGGGGCGAGTGGATTTCTCCGTGGGTGTAGCAGAGCGCTTCATTTTCTAAAAAATGAGATCGGTTTCTTCCAGGTTGCAAGGGGAAATCCGCTGACGGAGATACCTAAAAACCAAGCATACTAAATTCTTTTCACCACAACGCATGCTGCCGTGAACTTCTCTCACAAGGCATTCAAAACCTAAAAATTAATCTTCAAAATTTCTAATCCAAAACCCTGTGCCCTGATAATATCCCCTCATCTTTTCCCGTAGGACACTCTGAGTGATCGCTACAGTCTTGGCGACTCTCAAGCCGCCAAGCGGGACCGCACGACCCTTCAACCCATGAAAGAGACTCGATGATCCATCACCTTCCGCCTAGCGCCATGACTCGCCCGCACGCCGCATCACGCCATCTGCGGACGTTGCGGGAAATTCGCCGCCGGGCTGTCTGGATTCGGGTGGTGATTCTGCTGCATTTGGGATGCTGCACGGTTCCGGCTGCGGATCTGGCGTCGCGCATGGAACTCGTTCGGCGGCAGGTTCTTGTCCGGAACGCGCAAGGATTCTATGACTCCCAAGCCACGGCCAGGGCGCTGCTTTCTAACACAGGGGCCGTTTCAGGGATCTACACCCCGGCCGTGGTCGGCTTGATGCTGCGGGAATCAGCGGATGTGCGGCTTCACGACGCGGAGTTCAACCGCGCCCAAGCGAACTATGTGCTGGCCGCGATGCTGAAAAATTTCCGAAGTCATATGGATCCAAAAGTGCAATATCAGGGCAAGCCGGCCCGCATGCTCTTCCGCCGCTGGGTGCTGATCGACCTGCTTGCGACCAGCGGGGATTCCATCAATGCCTCGAACAAGGCGCTCTATAAAACGATCTTTGAGTGGCTCGATTATCGGATAGGGGCCGAGGGGCTTGGCAACACCGCGAATATGAAACTCCTCACCGCCCTATCGAGATATGCGGCGGCCGCCGCCATTCCAGATTTCCAACCGCGGCCGGAGCGCGATCATGGGCTCTCCGCTGCTGCTAAATACCTTGATCAACGGCTGCAAGACACCTTCCGCTTCGGTCCGGACGAGTGGGCCTCCGGACCTTATGGTGCCCAGAATCTGATTTCATTACTCACCCTCGCACGCTGTGGGACTCCATCGGGTGCCAAGGCTCTTACCCAGCGAGCGTCGGCCGCGTTTTCGGCGGGGCTTTGGAAGTATGCCGCTGTTTGGACCGACGGTCGGTTGGCATCCCACTCGGAAAGAACCTATCCGTCCTTTCTGCTGCCGGGAACGGACCAAAGCGGACTCAGCCAGTCGCTGTGGCCCATCTTCGGCGGGTGGTCCGGGTTTGAAGATCCTGCCGCCACGCCCGGATCCATGCACCGCGCGGATTCTCCGACAGTGTTTGTGGCATACGCACTCGGCTATCTCGCGCCAGGCGTCTATGACGGATTGATCCCTCCGGATGCCGTCGCACTGGCCGCTGCGGAGCGGAAGTGGAGCGTGCTCGCACCTCGGGCGGGTTCCGAGCGGCGTTGTCTGAGCTTCATCGACTGGCGCATGGGATTCGGAGTCTATTCTCTCTGGTCTCAATCCGGGGTGGACACCATCTCGATTCCCGCAGGCATTCTGTGGGCCGCACGCCCGGAGGACTACGGCAGACCCGCCAACTTCTGGCTGGGTGTGCTCGGTGCCGGGTTGCAGACGCGGCCCGCGGTAACGGACCGGAACTTCGCACCCACCGGCACTTTCAGCGGCTCGTTTGTCAACCAACAGATCCAGCGGTGGGGCCAGGATCGCAACGCCTTCGTGCTCGTGGCGGACACGGTGGCCGGCGGATCGTTCGCGCGGGGACCGAATGGGGAAAATCATGCCTTCGTCACCGGATACGTGCCCAGCCAGTGGCTCGCCGCTCATCAAGGTTCACCCACCGAATTCGCCGCAGATGACTCGCTTGCCAAAGGCGGGGGCACTGCGACAGGCGGAACCTCCACCCGTTGCTACCGGATGTTCCTCGCGTTTCGCTCCATGGATCCCGCCGGGGGGCGCGCCAAAGGCTTGCTGATCGCCGTGACAAGCTCGCAGCCGATCAGCAGATTCGAGTTGGACGGAAAGGGGAATGTCCAGCGGCATGGCATGACTTATGCCAACCACTCGATTTTCACCGATAGCTCGTTCTTCATCGACGTCCCGGTTGTGCAGGCACCGGATCGCCGGGCGGTGGGGGTGGCGGTTGAAGCGATCGAATTGCCAGCATCCGTCAGCGACACACAGCCACCCTTGACCACCGTCCTCGAAAGCATCAAGCGCAGGGTCATCGAGATTACCCAGTTTGAATTCAAGGCGGAAACCGGAGTGTACGGCAGGATAGTCTATCATGGTTTGTCGGGTCAGCGGGTCGAGCGCTCGTTCGATCCGTCCGAACCGGTTCCGGCTGGCTTCGCTGAATCGTTGTGGGAGGCAGGAATCGATTGGAGCGGCGGGAATCGAACGGTCGTGGCGCTTCAACGTATGAAAACACCGGACCAGATTGATTACGCCGACTTTTCCCACCCGTTGACGAAGCCTCCGTTGGACCGGTTGCTCGCGTTTCCTCCTTTGGGCACGGGCTCGTCGCAATGACATATCTGTTCGGCAGTTCCATTGAAATTGGCACGGGCAATTCCGCCCTCATTATTTGGACCATCTCCGATGCACAAAGTTCTTAATTACATCTATGAAATCACCATTGCCAGCAAAGCCCATCATCCTAGCATCCGCTTTGCTAACAGCGTCGTTCGGGTGCAAAGCCCAGATCGTGGCGACCGCTAACCAAAGTCAGGCGCCGCTGTTGTCATTGATGGACCGATTTGCCGCTGCCGAGGCGGCAAGCGCTCCGACAGAGCCCGCCGTTTCACCAGGCAAAGCTGCGGACTTTTCGGTGGTCGCAGGCATCCCTCCGGAACCCGCTCTGCCCGGCCGTGGCCTAGCAGAACATTCGATGCTCTACATTGGCGAGTGGTCCAAAAAGCTCTATGTGATCCATGAGGGAAGGATCATCTGGGGCTATGCGGCGCAGGGAAAAGGGGAGTATGAAGACGCGTGGATGTTGTCCAATGGCAACATTCTATTTACCCGCCTGCTCTATGTCGCCATCGTCACACCGGAAAAAAAGATCGTTTGGAAGTACGATGCACCCAAGGGCACGGAAATCGCGACCTGCCAGCCCATCGGCCAAGACAAGGTCTTGTTTATCGAGAACGGCAAACCGCCCAAACTCATGGTGATGAATATCAAGACCAACGTGAAGGAAGTCGAACATGAACTTCCGTTCGATCCGAAGGTGGGTGCCCACGCGCAATTCCGCCGTGTGCGCTACACCGCGCAAGGCACTTATCTGGTGTCGTTCCAAACCATGAACCAAGTGGTCGAATACAATCATGACTTCGAGGAGGTGTGGAAATACGAAGTGCGCTCGCCATGGGCCGCCATCCGCCTCAAGAACGGCAATACCCTCATCGTGAACGAGCGGGACGTGGACGTTGTGGAGGTGAATCCCGGCAAGGAGATCGTCTGGCGATTGCAACCCGCAGATCTCCCGCCCGAGCAGCGCCACACCTATGTCCAGTCATGCACACGCCTGGCCAATGGCAACACCATCCTATGCACTCACGTCGGCCGCGGATACCCACCGCAACTGATCGAGGTTACCCGTGACAAAAAGGTGGTTTGGATGCTGCGGGATTGGCGGGAGCTCGGTGGCTCGACGGCCCTCCAAGTTCTGGACGATCCGGGTATTCCCGAAAATTCCGGAGAATCGGAACATTGATAACATCAATGATTTCGAAACTTTCATGAGGCAACAAGGAACGTTATTATATTCTAACATACAAACCAATAAATATGATATTACCATCAGCTACCCGCTTTGCTACTTTTTGCAGTTCGTCCCTCTTTCTCTTATCATTTATAGCCTATGTATCACCCTGTTGCGCGGTGCCCTTGCGATTGGAAAACCCCTGGCTCATGGCGGAATTCGATCCTGCGAGCGGCACCTATGAAATCAAGAATCCATCCGGGCAAACGGTATTCAAAAACGCGACGCTCTGTAATGGTGGTAAAAGCGCCAGCCTCAGCCAGGTCCAGGACCGGGTCTTCGGCGAAGGCGGCAGAATTGTCGCGGGCAAAGCCAGCATCACGCTCTATCGCTCGCTGCCATATGTTCTAATCCAATCCACGCTTGATATAACTCCGTCCAACACCGCTCGGAATATCCTGCCGAAAACCATCACGCTTACCACTGGCACCGTGAACCTCAATCTATCTCCCGAAAAACTCAGTATCATAGGGACGGGCGGTGCGATGAAGCCGAAAGAAAGCGCGGATGCCGCTGCTTCTAACGAAAATCGGGACGCTTCCACAGTGGAGGACAAAGCGGAGAATACGGACCAAAGTTTTAGTGACCGGCAGCTTGCGAAGCCCGGCAGTTACGCTTGGGCCGTGGTCGGTGATCCCGTAACCCGCGCAGGCTTGGTCATGGCCTGGCTGACTCATGACAAGGCCGCCGGACTGGTGTTCGCCTCACAGGCCAACGGCACCATTCAACTCGAGGCCCGTGCCGAATACGGCCGCTACGCCCCCAAGCAAGCCGTGCCCACCGAAACGCTGGCCATCGGCTGTTTTGACGATGTGCGTCTCGGCATGGAAACCTGGGCCGATGCGGTGGCCAAGGTGTATGCCATTCATCTTCCGCCACAGATGTCCGGCTACAGCACCAACTCCGCTGGCGGAGGCCATGGCATCGCTGGACTTGAAAATGAGACCGCGGAGGTGGCCAAGTTCGCCGCCCGCGAACTCAAACCGTTTGGGTTGCAATATCTCCAAATCGACGACGGGTGGCAACTCACCAAACGGGATTTTTCAACCCATAATCCAAGTGGACCCTACCCCGGAGGGATGAAACTAACCGCCGACCGCATTCGCGATGCCGGTTTGATTCCAGGACTCTGGACCGTTCCATTTGTCGGGACCGGCAAGGACAATTCCATCCTCGCCAAGACGCCGGATGGGAAGCCGTTCAACGCCCGCTGGTCCGGCCTGTGCCTTGATCTAACCGTGCCCAAGGCAGTTGATTACATGGTGGAAACCACGCGCAAAGTCACCAAGGACTGGGGTTATGGATTCATGAAGCTCGACGGGTTCCACGCCGGGACGGCGACCGACAACATCTACGTCAATGCCGGCTTTCGCGACACCACCCTTGGCAAAGTTATCATGTCAGATCCAACCAAGACGCAGATCGAGGCGTTCCGCAACGGTGCCCGTGCGCTCCGCGAGGCGACCGGTCCCAGGGTGTTCCTTCTCGGCTGCGCTGCCACGCAGAACATGGTTTCCTACGCGGGATCGTTTGGCCTGGTTGATGCGATGCGCGTGGGACCGGACAATGCCGGCGACTGGGGCCGCTGGGCATCGAAGAGTCCGATCTTCGGCACGCGGCATTATTTTGAAAACCGCAGGATCTGGTATGTCGATCCCGACATGGGCTATGCTCGCGACAGCATGACGCTCGACCAAGCTCGCACTAGTTGCTCGTGGACAGCGATTTCGGGCCAACTCTTCACCGCCAGCGACTGGCTTCCGGGCTTGTCCGCCGGGCGTCTGAATCTTCTCAAACGAACCATGGAGCCACATCACGGCATTGCGCGACCGGTTGATTTTTTTGAGCATCCGGCCGCTTCCATCTGGCTGCTCTCCGACCGTGAACCGAACCCGACACGGCAGACGGTTGCGATCTATAACATCATGCCCTACAAGCGGACGATCGGCGATTCGCTGAAGCGCATCGGCCTCGACCCGGGGAAGGAATATATCGGGTTTGATTTCTGGGGGAACAAGCTAACCGGACCCTATAAGGACCGCATTGAGACAAGTCTGACTCCTGCCCAGTGCCTCATTCTCTCGGTTGTGCCTGTATCGGATTATCCCCGGCTCATCAGCACCTCGCGCCATGTCACCCAGGGGATCGTCGATTGTGTTGAGGAAAAATGGGATCCGGCAAACCGCACGCTCTACTGCAGGAACCGTCTGATTGGCGGGGACCCCTGCGAGATGCGTGTCGTCCTGCCCGATGACTCCGCAAATTGGAAACCCGGAGCCGTGCACGCCATGGCGGGTGGGTGCGGCCCTGTCACACGTGAGGGCAGACTGCTGCGTTTCACCATCACCTCCGACGAAACTCGCGAGGTCGCATGGAGCCTATCGTTCTAACAAAAATTGTCTTTATGCCTAACATCCCAATCTGTAGCCTGCTTTTTCTAACTGGAATCATTTCCCTTTCTCTCTTCGCGCGCGCTCAGGAACCTGGCGTACTTGATAGCTACAACGTGGTCTGGAACACCCCGAGCCAGGACTCCGGGGGGTCGATGCCCGTTGGCAACGGCGACATCGCCCTCAACGTCTGGATCGAAAAAAACGGTGACCTTCTTTTCTACATCGGCAAGAACGATGCATGGAGCGGGGACACGACGGCCCCCAGCTACGGCGCATACGGCCTCCTAAAAGTCGGAAAGGTGCGCGTCACCCTTACGCCGAACCCGTTTGTGAACGCGCAGGGTTTCAAGCAGGAACTCTGGCTGCGGGACGGCACGTTTGAGGTGAGTTCGGGAACGGAAGGGAAAAAATCCCGCATGACGATCTGGGTGGATGCCAACCGCCCTGTGATTCATGTGGAAGCCGCCTGCGCGGTCCCGGTTCAAATGAAGGCTGTGATTGAATCCTGGCGGACCCATCCCACAGAATGGCTGGGAGCGGACACCATCCTGTCGGGCAAAAAAAACCGGGTGCTTTGGTATTACCGCAGTTTGAACAAAGCGGTTCCACAACTCGTGAATCGCACCAGCGGTGCAGCCATCCTGGGCGAGGGATTTTCTAGCAAAAGCCTAACGGAAATCGAATCCGCCACGGCCAAACCCACCCAGCATCTCGCTGTGCATGTTCTCACCGCGCAAACCGCGACACCGGAGGAATGGATCGCCAAGCTCGACCAACAGATTTCTAACTCAGCCGCCGTGCCACTGGAAAACGCACGCAAGGAACATAATAATTGGTGGGAGCAGTTCTGGGACCGCAGTCATGTATTTATCACTGGCGGTGAGAAGGCGAAGGACGTCACAACCGGTTACATTCTCCAGCGCTTCAAGAACGCCTGCACCAGCCGCGGAGAGTTTCCCATCAAGTTCAACGGTTCACTTTTTGTCATCGAAAATCCCAATCCTTCGATCATCAAAGACAAGGCCAAAATCAAGCCCGATGTCGTGGTTCCTATTACGCCCGATTACCGCGGTTGGGGTTACCAATACTGGTTCCAAAACACTCGGCCCATCTACTGGCCGATGATGGCGTCGGGAGATTTCGATCTCATGAAGCCCTTCTTCAAAATGTATCGCGACATGCTGCCGGGCAACCAGAAGCTGGTGCGCGAATTCTACGGCCACGATGGCGCTTACTTCCGCGAGACAGGCCCGTTCTGGGGCGGTCTTGAAAAGATCACCCCGAAGGACGGAGGCAACTATACCAAGCACTACTATACCCCGATTTTGGAATACAGCGCCATGGCGCTCGACTACTATGCCTATACGCAGGACAAGGAATTTGCGAAAGACATCCTCATCCCGATGGCCGATGCGGGCGTGACTTTCTTTGACAAACATTTCATCCGCGACGCCAGGGGCAAGCTCTACATCAGTCCCGCGAACGCCATCGAGATGTATTGGAAGGTGAACAACCCGCTGCCCGACGTCGCCGGGTTGCACTGGGTGCTCGGTGGTCTGCTGTCTCTGCCCCCGGACCTCGGCACCCCGGCCATGCGCGAGCACTGGCAGAAGCTCCTTGCCGAACTCCCGCCCATCCCGGTGGGTGACCGCGATGGCAAGATGCAGATTCTTCCCCACGATGATCCGCCTGCGGGACGTCACAATCAGGAAAACCCGGAGCTTTACGCCGTCTATCCCTTCCGCATCTACGGACTTGGCAAGCCAGACTTCGAGATCGCCAAAAACACCTTCGCCGCTCGCAAATACAAATGGGCTGGCTGCTGGGCGCAAACCCCCGTCCAGTCCGCCTTGCTGGGCGATATCGCCGCCGCTAAAAGCGGAGTCATCAAACACCTAACCGCGAGAGACCGGCGGCTGCGCTTCCCCGCTTTCTGGCCAAAGGGCTTCGATTATCCCCCCGATGAGGACAATGGCGGCAACGGCCTGCACACCCTCCAGACCATGCTCATCCAGTTCGACGGTAAAAAAATCCTCGTGCTGCCGACTTGGCCCGGTGACTGGGATGTCGATTTTAAATTGCACGCACCCTATCACACCACGGTTTCCGGCATCTATAAACAAGGGAAACTCGTCAGCCTGCAAGTCGATCCACCGGAACGCCGCAAGGACGTGCAAATCGGCAGCGGAACAACCGCACCCTGACCCACCCATCGCTTCAAAACCTAAAATTTCGAATGCAAGACCTTATAGAGGCTGGGTTTTCCGGGAGCTAGCTTCCCTAATAGATGCGTTTCGATCAACGCTCGAAATCCAGTTCTCCCCGCGCCGCAAATAATACCCCTTGCGCCGCAAAATCACCCCTGTTGCAAAAGCCCACCCTCCATTTGAATCTTGTCGATAACTCGACAAATCCATTCGTAAACGCATTTATACATTTACCCTCGAAACCCCTTCGCCCGTGGCATCCGGCACTCTGTAAACCAGGCCCTCCCCATCTAACGATCCGAGTCACGTCTCTTTCATCCAGCATCCAAAACCCAAAACTTTTCCCAACAGCGCTATTCGGCACCGGATCCAAAATCTCCAATCCGACGCCACATTTCAGCTTTTCAGAATCTCAGCATTTACCATCATGAAACCCTGCCTCAATCCATTCCTTCGCCGCGCTGCTTTCGCTACCATCGGCCTCGCACTCTCGCAGATGTCTGCTCGGGCGGCTACCTACTGGTGGGATACCACCACCACGAACACATGGGGAGCGCCGTTCTGGTCGGACAATTTCTACACCGGCGGCACCACTAGCAGCGGCCCGACTTCCACAGACATCGGCATTTTCAACCAAGCCGGTCTCACGGCCGCATCCACGACTGCCAACTTGGCGACCGATGCCAGCGCCGCGGGGCTGGTGTTCAATAACACGTCCACCGCCACGATCCTCCAAAGCCCGACCAGTCATAACAATCTCACCATTGGCTCAAGCGGCATCCTGATCAATACGGGTGCGGCGACGGTTTCGCTCGGGGATAGCGTTTTTGCAAACTTCCTTGGTGCGGCGCAGCTCAATGCGGATCAGTCGTGGGTGAACAACGCCACCACCACCTTCACGCTCAACTCGAATGTCAAGGCGCTGACTTCCAGCCGTGCGCTGACCATCGGTGGTACCGGCGCGACCACGTTCCTCATCGGACTTCAGGACAATGGAGCCGCCCTCACCTCGTTGGTCAAGAGCGGCTCTGGCCTTCTGACTTTCACCGATGCCACCGCTGGGACAGGCGCAAAGTTCACTTTTACCGGCGGTATCACCGCCAATGCCGGCAGGATTCTCCTCAACAGCACCTTGAGCAGCACATCCGGTTTCGCTAACATCGTGGCTTCACAGGCGCTCGCCATGGGTGGCGGTGCCTTGGTCGCCACATGGGCGAATACGGTGAGTTCACTCTCGAACCAGCAGACATTCACCGGAGCCACGCTAAACGCCGGGGCATCGACCATTGGTGCGAATAACTCGCAGGCAACGGCATCAACAACCAAGAACGCCGTCATTAACCTAGGTGCGATCACTCGTAACGCGGGTTCCACGGTCAACTTGTCTGCCACGGGCAACGCAACGGCTGCCGACAGAATCCGTATCGGCAGCAGTTCCTTCGGGGCCAGCCAGATCATTTTGGCCAATGGCGTAGCCTATGCCACTGGCGTCACCAGCACCGCATCGAATCTTTCTCCATCGTCCAGTGCCGATAACTGGGCATTCACAGACTCATCCAGCCTGTTCGACCGGTTTAATTTCGCTCCGAGCTACACCACCGTCGCCGCTGCCGGCACCCTGGCCAGCTCCACCATTGCCGATGTTACCGGCAGTCCCACCACAATGGCAGGCCCTATCAGTCTAACGGCCTTGCGCATTTCCGGGGTGGGTGGCGCCACAATCAACACGGGTGGTAACACGTTGACCACCGGCGGCATCCTCGTTGCGAGCACGGCCGCAGGAACCCTCTCCATCACCGGCGGCACGCTGAAAAGTGCGGCGACAGTCGCGAACAAGGATCTGGTCATCATTCAGAATTCCGCCAATAGCTCTCTCGACCTGACCGGCACGGTGATTGCCGCCGCCACCGTGGGCGCGACCGGCCTGACCAAGTCCGGGGTCGGCGGATTGAACCTCGGCGCAAACAACACCTACACCGGTCCCACCTACATCAATGGCGGCTGGATTTTCATTACCTCGGACGGCACCAATTCCACCACCAACTCGCTCGGAGCCTATCCCGGCTCCCCCTCCGCCAATAACATCACCCTGAACGGCGGCGGTCTGAACACCGGGGCCAATGTCACTCTCGCCGCCAACCGCGGCGTCACCCTCGGCGGCAACGGCGGCACCTTTTTTGTCGCCACTGCGACGACGCTGGACGTCAACGGCATTATCACCAGCGCTACCGGAGTCTCCACCGCTAATAGCTACGGCGCGCTCCAGATCAACAACTCCTTCAACCTCGGCACGGTGACGCTAGGCGGCAACAACCCGTTCATCGGCGGCGTCCAGATCAACAACGGCGAACTCAAGCTCACCAATGCAGGTGCGCTTAACAGCACCCTCGGTTCGGAAAACACGGTCATCATGAATCAAGCCAGCACCGTAGCCGCTTCCGGGTTGGCCAGCGCAGGCAGCGTGCTCACCCTCAACGGCAACAGCGTCACCCTCGGCGACCTCAAAAGCACCGGCACGGCTGGTGCCTTCCCGGGGGTCGTCCAGAACGCCAACGCCTTAGCCGCCACGCTCACCGTCGGCAACTCGCAGAACCTGCAATCGGGCGCCGCTTTCAACGGGCTTATGCAGGACGGCGGCAGCGGGTCCCTCTCGCTCGTCAAGACCGGCGGCGGGACCTTGTCGCTCGCCCCCAGCATCGTGCGTGCCGGAGCAAGCTGGGGTGCCGGCGCGTCTGGGGTCACCGTGACTGTTACCGGCGTGGACACCACGTTCCTGCAGGTCGGCACGGCGTTTACCGGGATCACCGGGGGTGTTACCATTGCTTCCATCCTCAGCGGCACATCGTTCACCTTCACCTCCTCGGCGGCGGTTACCGCTGGCAGCGGATCGCTGACCTTCAGCCAAAAGCTGGACACCTACACCGGAGGCACCTTCATCAAGAACGGCACCTTGGGGGTGGGGTCGCAGGCGCTGCCATTTAAGGCCACCACGGGCACCACGTATCCCGTCACCCTGGGCGACGCCGTCACCAACACCAGCGGCGTGTTGCTCGGGCAGGGCAGCAACACCGTTTCCTCCATTGCGACGGCGGGTACCGGCGGATTGAACAACCTGATCACCGTCAACAGTGGCATCGGGTTCACGGTCAACGGCAGCGGTGCCCAGACCTTCGACGGGACGATCGGCGGCGCGGGCAGTTTCACCTACAGCGGAAGCGGTTCGCTGAACCTTACCGGGAAAGTGACGAGCGGCGGCACCGTAACCGCTTCCGGCACGGGCACGCTCATCCTCAGCACGGCCAATACCTACACCGGGGCAACCAACGTCAGTAACGGCGTGGGCGGCAACCTCACGGTCACCGATCCGAAGGCCTTCGGCACCACCTCCGGCATCATCTTCGCCAGCGGCGGCAATGCCAAGTTGGTCATCAACACGGCCAGCACGCTGGTCGAACCGGCTGGCACCCTCTTCAGTCGTCCAATCACCGGCGCGATTAGCACTGGCGGTCTCTATACGATCAACGTGGATTAGACGAACGCCGGCAACGTGGCCTTCACTCAGGACCTCTCTGGCGGGGCCTTTACATTCGGCGGTTCAAGCAGTGCGCAGTTGGCGGCCAATGGCCTGAATTACAGCTCCGGCACTGCGGTTTTGGCTCTGGGCAACACGACCTTTTCAAACAATTCCAGTAGCGCTACCACCGCCCAAATCACGCCGACAAACATCGCCGTGACCTTGAAGAACCTCACGGGTTTTGGAGGGACGATCTCGGGCGGTGCCACGATCACGATGAAGCTGGACGGCACATCGACCGGCAACGCCATCACCGGGACGATCTCGGATTACACAAACAGCGGCTTCACGCAGGTCGTGGCGATTACCAAGCAGAACTCCAGCACCTGGACGCTTTCGGGCAGCAACAGCTACACGGGCGCGACTACGGTCACCGCAGGCACTCTGGTCGGTATCGGTGCCAATGCATTCGGTAGCACCAATGGAATCAGTATTGCAGCCGCATCCACTGCCACGCTCAGTCTGCGTGGTGATAGCAGCACGAGCTTCGTCAAAACCAGTGACAGTTCCCTTTATGCCATAACCACCTCGGCTAACGGCGCGACCCTCAATGCAGATCGCGCCACCGTTGCCGGAACCTCCGCCAAGACGATGACCATCGGCACCCTGCTGATCAATACCGCCATCACGAACGTGACGAACTTCACCGGGGCGAACAATACCAGCCTGAGCATCGGTGCCGTAACAACCGGCAACTCGGTCAGCGGCACGGAAACCCTGCAGAACGACATTGCCGGCGGCGGATCGCTCACGTTGGCAAGCATTGCCGTGAACCGCACGACCACGCCGACCTTGGCCTTCGCCGGAAACGGAAACACCACCGTCACCGGAAATATCACTCAAGCAGCCCCAACGATCCTCACCAAGAGCGGCGCTGGCACCCTGACTCTCGGCGGCACCAACTCCTACACCGGCGTTACCACCGTCAGCGCCGGAAATCTCTCCGTCACCGGTTCTCTCGGAGCCACGGCGGTCAGTGTCAGCAACTTGGCCACCCTTTCCGGGAACGGCAACATCGGCGGCAATGTCACCATCGCCTCAGGCGCGACTCACTCCCTCGCCGTTGCTGCCACCGCGGGGACCCAGGTCACCCGGGCCATCACCGGTACGCTCACACTCACCAGTGGCAACATCCTCGACCTTGCCGCCGCGTCCACTCCCGCCGATGGCGTGTATGTGCTCGCCACCGCCACCGTGGGAATCACCGGCAGCCCTACCACCGTCAATTACAACGGCATCACTGGCACGGTTTCCGTCGATACCGCGAGTACTCCGAAACGGCTGTTGCTCACCGTTACGAGTGGCGCACCGGAAATCGCCGTCGAGCAACCGGCTGCCACGAACATCAACTCTGGCGGTTCCAAAGACTTCGGAACGGTGACACTCGGAGCCAATACCAGTCTCACCTTCACCATTCGCAACACCGGCAGTAGTGCCCTGAACCTCAGCGGTTCGCCCAAGGTCGCTGTCACTGGGACGAATGCTGCGGATTACACGGTCACTGCGCAACCCAGCACTCCTGTCACCTCCGGCGGCGGCACCACCACCTTCACCGTGCAGTTCGCTCCCGGTGCTGTCGGCGCACGCAGCGCGGTTCTGACCATCCTCAACGACGACAGTGATGAGGGCACCTTCACCATCAATGTGACCGGCACTGGCCAAAGCCTCTACGACGCATGGGGCAACAGAACCTTCACCAACGCCTTCACGGACAAAGACCCCACTCACAATCCGGACTTCGACAGCCTGACCAACCTGCAAGAGTATGCCTTTGGCACCGACCCGACGGTTTCCTCAGGCGGTTCGATCGTTTGGGTAAACGGTGGGGCGGTCACTAACACCGGCCTGCCAGTGGCATTCGATTTCTCGACGGGCAGCGGCGGCGTGGACTACCGCGCCGTCTTTGGCCGCCGCAAGGACTATGTCGCAGCCGGCCTGACCTACACCGTCCAGTTCAGCGCGGACATGATTCTTTGGCAGAGCAGTGTTGCGACACCCACCTTGCTAACGGATCCGGGAGCGGGCAACCCAAGCGAGATCGAGGCGGTGAGCGTGCCGTATCCTTCGTTGTTCGTCCCATTGAACGCAGGAGGCGTTGGAAAAGCCAGCTTCCTGCGCGTGGGAGTTTCCCAGTAATCTGAATGGATTCCTGTCCCGATCGGGCGTTTGTCCGCGATTGGGATCAAGATGCCGCCGTGCCGCAGCCATCGTGACCCTCACAGTGGCTAGAAGGCTTTGACCTTACAGGTTCCTATCAGAACCTTGGTTGGAGGCGGCTCGTTGCCAAACGGTAGCATTGCTTCAAAATCGAAAAATATGGATGGGTTCACCAGTGGAAGTGCCACATGCAATCCTTACACTCCTGTTATTAATTTGATGTCAAAGGAACTAGATTCCTCTAAGATGACCATTATCTTCCGCTTGTCTCACCCGCACCGACGGTCATCAACCTCATAAACCCTATGATTTTTTATCCATGTTAGGACTTATTCTATCCACATTCGATGCCGTTGCAATGGCCTTCACCGACGCCGCGCGCAAAAAGGTATTGGACAAGGGCGCGGATGCCGAACTGGTGAGTGTCTGGTGCAAGATCATCAGTTGCATCCTATTCGGCATCGTCATCGTTCTGCTTGCGATCTTTTGGAAAGCCGAGCCGCGAATGCCGAACATCGGTGCCAGCTTCGGAGTATCCAGTTTCACCGCGTTCATGATTTATATCACGATCAATGCGGTGATCGAAGGCACCGCGATCTTGCTCAACCTGCGGGCGCTACAGGTATCACCCATGTCCTATTGTATCCCGTTCATGGCACTTACTCCGGTCTTTCTGCTGCCTGCGGGTGTGATATTCCTCAATGAGTCCGTCACCGGCGGCATGATGGTTGGTGTGGCACTTGTGGTCATCGGCTCGCTGGTTATCAACCGTCAGCTCTTCGCAAAGGGGCCGTTAGAACCCTTCCGCGCGATCATCCGCGAGCCCGGCAGCCGTTACATGGTCATCGTCGCCGCGCTGCTCACCGTCAGCAATCTACTTGCCAAGTGGTTCCTCGTTTCCGATGGTGGGGCGGTAACCTTCGCCGATAAATTACAGCTCGCCCTCACGCTCGCAGTCGGCAAGTGCGTCATGCTTGCCGTTTTCTTTACGGCTCTTGTCATCATCAATCAGGGTGTGCGCAAGGTCCGCTCGATATCACCTGTCGCGATCAGTCGCTCCGTTGCAGCAATTCCGTGGACGGGTGTGCTGCGCCAGTCGCCGTCGTGGCTAATCCTCGCCGGTGCGCTCGAAGCGCTGGTGCTGGTGTTCATGCTCGTGGCCATGCAATTCGCGGTGGCTGCGGTGGTCGTGAGCATCAAGCGCTCCGCCGTCATTTGGTCGGTGTTGTTAGGCTGGCTGATGTTCCGCGAGCGCAATATCGGTGATCGGCTCATCGCCTCGGCCGTGATGGCTGCCGGGGTGCTGGTGTTTTTCCTCAACAAAGCGGACGCCAAAGGCAATGCTATCGTTGAGACCCGGGGTGCGCTGGTGATCGCCGCCATCACCCTGTTCCTCATGGCCGTCGCCCTGCGTTTCACTGGCGGAAAGACTGATTCGCCATCGAATCCCTCCGCCTGATCCTTTCGCCCTCATCGCCGATACATTTTATTCACCCGCCGCCACCATGATTCATCCGCTAGAAGTTGTCCAACGCATCGGCGACAAACTGATCCGCGACACTCCGTTTGCCTATCAACTCGAACTGGCCCGTCCGAACAGCGAGTTTGCGAACGAGACCACCGCTGGCATGCAGTTTGTGGACTTCGGCCGGACCTTTGGCCTCGGTCGCCCTGCCGTTGCCTGCGCTTGGACCCGCATCCATGCCCCGCGCGACACGGAGATGGACATCCAAATCGAGCACAGCGATGGCTGCGTGATTTTTCTCAACGGTGTGGAAATCTATCGGAACACTGGAGAACGACCGATCCGCCTTGTATTCGATGAGCGCAGCGTGGAAATGAGCCACCATTGTGTGTTGAATCTCAAGCAGGGTGCTAACACCCTGCTTGTGAAATCCGAAACCCGCGGCCGCGAATGGCGATTCTACATGCAGCCGCCCAGCCTCAAAGGGGCGGTGGTTCATGAAACCGAATCGGCGCCCACCATCGGCCTGCACGGTGCGCCGCGCATCGATCCGAAAATCGCTGAGCTCACCCATTGGCTGGTCATCGGTCCCTTTCCGAACGGAGACCTAACATTATCTAACACACTGGATGCGGAACGCGGGCCGCACATCGGCCGCATGCACGAGGGCATTGACGGCCCGGTCACTTGGACGATTCCCAAAATCGAGGTTCTCGGCTCGATCATCGGCCAACAGCCGTGGGGCAGTCTCTATCATTGGAGCTATTATAATGGCGGCACCGCATGGGCCATGCAGCAACTCTCGAAAACCACGGGCGAGCCACGCTTCTCCAATTATGCAAATGCCTTCTGTGATTATCATCTTGAGGGCACACCCTTTGTCGAACACCAGGTCAAGCAGCTCAATGCACTCAACTCGGCCAATCATTTCATTATCGATTCGCCCTTGCTGGATTTCACCCTTGCACCTTCCCTGCCGTTCCTCCATCGGCTGCGGGAGGAATCGGCTTTCCCGAATCGGCCGCTCTATCAGAAATGGATCAGCCGCATGGTGGAATACGCCCGCCATGGCCAGGTGCGACTTCCCGGCAGCGGCATTTACACGCGTCTCACTCCGGTAGAATTTACGACTTGGGTGGATGACATGTTCATGGGCATTCCATTTCTGGTTCACGCCTCGCGTTGGGTGGGGGATCCAGAACTCGCGCGCGAGTTGCTCGACGATGCCGCCCGCCAGGCACTCGCCTTCAACCACGAGGTCTGGGACGAAGAGGCGGAACTTTATATGCACACCCGCAATCACGGTAGCGATGTCAAGCAGCCGCATTGGTCGCGTTGTAACGGCTGGGCGATTTGGGCGATGTCAGAAGTCTTGCTTCATCTGCCTGCGGACCATCCGAAACATGCGCCCATCCTCGCCCACTTCCGCCGCTTCGCCCGGTCGGTGGCACGGTTTCAGGGACCCTCCGGTTTCTGGCCCAACGTGCTTGATCATCCCGATTTGCGCCACGAGGTTTCCGGCACCGCCATCTTCACCATGGCCTTCGCCCGCGGCATCAACCACGGCTGGCTCGATGCGGCGGAGTTCGCGGATGTCGCCATTGCCGGCTGGACAGCACTTGAATCCGCCATTGAGGAGGATGGCACCGTCCATCATATCTGCGAAGGCACCATGTGCTCGGAGGACGTGAACTTTTATCTCGAACGGCCGTTCTATGATAACGACACCCATGGCATTTTCGCCGTGCTCTTCGCCGGCATGGAAGTCCATCGGCTGATAAACTTCGCCCACGCCACTGGAGGCATCCGCCAGCAGGCCGTGCCGACATTGAGCCATTGAAGCGGGAGAGGATCTGTCAAGGAAGCATGCCCTGTATTGGATTCAATGGCCCGGCAGCCAGCGCACCGCGTTTTCCAACACACGCAAAGGCTCGGCTTGTTTGAAAATCGGATAGGTTTCGTGGCCGGGGCGGAAGTAAAACACCCGGCCCTTGCCGACTGTCCACAGACTGCCACTCCGGAAGTGCTCGCCCTTGTCCCACTTCTCCTCGAAGACGACTTCGTCGGGCGCGGGGACATGGAACGGCTCGTCATACATTTCGGTCTGTGGGATGTCCCATTTCTCCGGCAGGCCCGCAGCGATGGGGTGCTGCGGCAGCAGGGTGGTGATGTGCGACGGCGCGCCGTCGGCCCGCCAGGCTGGGAAGACGCACTGCGGGAGCGTGAGCCGCCAAACGTTGCCCTCGTGGGTAAGCGAGGGCGTAAGTGGCGCATCGCGTTTTACGACTTTGGAATAGGGCTGGTCGTTGGTGTATTCCCACTTCACTGAGGCACGCTCGGCTGCGGGAACTTGCTTGAGTGCATCGGCCTTGGCGCGCTCCTGCATGAGTCGCACGAAGGGCTTGGCCCAATGGGCGGAGTGCAGCGCGATGAGCGAGAGTTTGCCATCGAGCACGCGCTTTACCACGGCCTCGGCGCGGGCGTCGTTCTGATCCTTCACGCGCTTATGACACCAGATGACGAGCACATCGGTGGCATCCAGCGCGGCGTCGCCGAGGCCTTGTTCGGCGTCATCGAGACGCGCTGTTTTCACGCTCAAGCCCGGCAGCTTATTCAAATGCGCGGCGATCGTCTCGCCGAGAAACAGCTCGCCATACGCCTCCTTTTGCGGTGGCTGCTGCTCGTCCCATACGAGGACGCGGATATCGTTTGCAGAACAAGTGGCGACGAGAGTCAGGGTGAGAAGTATGATATATTTCATGATTTGATTGATGGCTGGGAAATTGTTTTGGGTGGGCGGCGGTTCATCAATCGACTTTGAAGAGGCAGCAGGATTTTTTAGTAACCAGTCTTCAAGCTTTGTCTAACGACTTTTCTCCGTGACGGTCCAGTGCTCGAAGTCATAGGTGCGGGTCTTGGTGCCGTCGGTCACGTCGAGGAGCGTCGGAGTTTTCTGCGAGGTCCATGGGCTTTCGGAAATGGGCCAGGCTTTATAGTCGATGGGCGTGCCGTTGATAGAATCCTGACCATCGAATGTGCAAGTGAGCATGTCGCCATGTCGGTTCCGATAGTTGCCACTGGCGGGTTTGCTATGGGTGAGCTGGATGGTGGATGCGGCAAGGATGCGGTCGCGGAACTTTGCAAGTGATTCCTCCGCAGTGGCGGCAGGAAACTCGGATGGGAGCGCGGTCTCGATGGCGATCGCAAGCGCCGGGGCTTTCACCCGAAACTCGGAGTCGCCGCTGCGTGGCTTGGAGGCCGGCGCGAGGATGCCTGCGGCGGGATCCCATTCGAAGGATTCATTCGAGGAAACGGCGATGAGGACGCTGCCATAGTGGAGGAATAGATGACCGGATTTCTTGCTGTCATTGATCGCCGCCCGGTGCCCGCCCGGCACATAACCGAGGGCATAGGGAAAGCGGTTGTCCTTATCGATTTGGAACACGAAAAGCAGCGCATCGCGTCCTAACACCTCCTGTTCGAAGGTGCGCACCCCATGGGTGTGGATACCCATTTCTCCCGGCTCGTCGGCGGCTGGATTGGTGATCCACAGATGGCTGCCCTTCGCCGCGTCCGGCTCCTCCCACATCACGCCGCATGGGTAGCTCTGGCCTTGCCATGGCCGCCCGCCGATTTTGGCCGAGCGGGAAAATAGTGCATAGTCGCGATTGACGTAATGATTGAGCGCAAAGCCATTGATGCGGGCCCGATAGAAGTAAGGCATTGCGCGTTCGGTGGCCGCGCGGACGATGACATCGGGCACCCTGAATTTGCTAACAGCCGCGGCAGCGGCGGCTTTCGCGCCCTTGAGGTCGGGAGAGACGCCGCCGAAGTAAAGCCACGGCAATGTGGCCAATCCCCATGGTTTCTGCGCCTCGGTATCCGGATATGAACGCGGTGCAAAGGTGGCGAGGTGGCCACGCAGCCAGGCGGGGGCGAGCTGGACAAGGCACACCTCGTAAGCAATGCGCGCCCGGTTCGCGAGGTCCTTGTCCTTCGTGCAATCAGCAAGACTCAAAAGCGGCAGCACATTCTGCGCGCCGTAGGGACGCGATGCAAATTCGCCAGGACCGCCACGCACGGTGGAGTCGATGATCTCGCGCAGGTATTTCGCACCGTCTTCATCGCCACCGGTGAATTGTGTGCCCCAAACTTGGCCGGGCATGGGTTTCTTGATTTTGCCTGTCATTTCCTGAATGTAGGGATCCTTCGCCATGAAAAAGGGATCTGCTTTGAAGGCATCCGGCCCCCATACTTGCGTAGCGAGATAGCGGGTGAGGGCGGCCATGAGCTTGTGATTGCTCGTTGAGAGCTTGGCGTAAAACACGCCGCCCGTGTAGATCCGGCGATAGCGCCCGCGGGTCGGCGCGTCGATAGAGCTCTCGCAGCGGATATAACAATCGATGCCCGGCCAAGCGATGAAACCGGTATTCCCGCCGTGCATCCAGCGGTTGATTTTGTTGCCCGGTTCCAGCGCATCGAGCCCCTTGTTGATCATCTCGTTGCCCTCTTTGACACGGCCAAGGGCGAACAGGCAGGCCGCGCTCATGAACTTCTCTCCGCCTTCGGTGGCAAAAGTTTCCAAGAGCGATTCCCTCCGACCGTCAAAGCTGGCGGGTTCCGAGGCCCGCGCGGTGCCTAGCGGAAGAATGGCGGGAAGGCAGGCGGCGAAGAATATCAGAAGCGTGTTCGGTGTCATGCGGGTCGGAAAGGAGATGCGGTGTAACTCTCTTTTACCGGCAAAATGAACTGAATTGTGCCGGATGTTTTCAGGTTTTGGATTTAAGATTTAAGATTTTCGCTTTTGCCGTGACACGGGGCGGGTTCAAGGTCCGATAGTTGTTTGAGTTTGAAAATGAACCCCAAAGCTATCCAAATCCGTCACTGGATCCATTCCTCCGCAGTGATTTTCCCGCGCACGCTCGCCATCGCCTCATGCCTGCTGCTCGCGGCAGCCCGCGTCCGGGCGGAGTCGAATGTGTTTTTGCGCGAGTTCCCCACATCTGGGGCGCTTGAGTTCCGGCTTGAAGATCAGATTCGGGACCCTCGATTCGTCTGGCCACGCACGTTGTTAGACTACCGGGTGCGATTCTCCAGCCCACCGAATCCAACCGAACTCCGCTTGGTGGATCGTGAAAGCGGCAAGCAGGTTCCGTTTCAAATCTCAAGTGTAGCGGGCAACACGGCAACAGTCTCGTTTTTCTCCGATCTCCCAAGCGGCGGCCTGCGCCGCTTCGCCCTCGAACGCGGCAAACCGGAAGTCGCCAAGCCCGGCGTGACGACAAAGCGGGTGGGTGGTGAGTGGCTGATCGATGGCGGGCGGATGAGCGTCCGCATCCCGGCGGAAACGGCAACAGGCAATCGCGTGCCGGGGCCGGTGCTCGGATTGAAGCGCTTCGGGGAATCCGTGTTAGTGAGTCCGGTGCGAACAGTTAGTTCCATTCAAACCACCATCCTCGAAACCGGTCCCTTGTTTGTAACGGCGCGGGTTATCTATCAGTTTGCCGGTGGCGGAAGTTATGGGGCGGAGATCCGGGTGATCCATGGTTACGAATACATCGGGTTCCGCGAGGAAATGCGCGGATTACCAAAAGGGGAGGGCATATACATGGAAATGTCCTGGACCGGTTTTAAGGCCACGCACCGGATGGTCGTGGGCAGTCCGTTCGGCGGCACGCGGCGTCTTGGTGATCCGATGATCCAGCCTTTCCGTGGCGAGGATCCGGCATTCACCGGGCCGACGCGCATTGAGGATCCCGCCGTCGAAATGCTGCCCGCGCTGACCCCCTATTGGCCTAACGGTTGGGGAGGCAACCGCTCGGCATCGTTCTGGGATGAAAACTCGGGCGACGCCATGGGCTTGTTCATCGCCGATTGTTCGCAATGGCAGGACAACGAATACGCGATCTGGACCTCCGCCGACACACTGCGCGTGAAATACCGCCACGATGACAAAGGGCTGCATTGGAAATGGCCACTGGCAACAGGCACTCGATCCACCGGGCTAACAGTCTATCAGCACGAAGGCGGGAAACCGGCGGACGCTGGTAAACCGGCAGGCACCTGGGAGCAGGAAGTCGCCGCTGCAGGTAATCAGGAACTGCCGGTGCGGCTTCAGATATTTCACGGGGACATCTCGCTGAATCGGGTGAAGGACTGGGTGCTCGCCTATCCGGCAGGCGCTCCCACTCCACCAACATCGTCTTTGCCACCCGGACGCCAGAAATCTCTAACCGCCTATCTGGAGGCGCTGCCCAAGGCCGCACTCATGGATGTGTCCAAGGGCATGTTCCATCCGGTGGGCCTGCGCGATATGGGTTACTGGGTGGTCCCGGATTTCCTACGCTTCCGTGCCGAGATGAATGCAGAACAACGCGCTAAAGCCACGGCCTCCATTCTGCTGGCCGCCTACGTGGCAGCGGAAGACGAATACGCTCCGATGCGCACGATGCTGGGAGGCCATCCGAATTTCATGTCGGACCTGAAGTATCCGCTCGCCGCAGCGGCCTTCCTTTTTCCGTCCCATCCGATGGCGGCGGAGTGGCGCGACCAATTCGGCAAGTTTGTGGAGTTATGTGGAAGATATTATGTCCGTCCCGCAGTGCCCGAGTGGGAGGCGCTGGGAGGACGCTTCACCGAAAGTATCGCCACCTACCAGTGGGCCTTCCTCGGTCCCGTGTGCGAGGCGAACCGGATCGGCTCGCTAACAGGAGCGCGGAATTTTCTCGCCCAACCAAGGATCGCGGAGTTGGGCGACTACCTCACCGGCATTCTCACTTCGCCGCAGTTGATGAAAAAGGGAGAGCCGCCACAGGACGCGGCCATGACCGGGGAAAATGGATTCCGTCGCATCCACCCGCCGCAGGGTGCGCATTCCGGCCGCCGGGGGCCACCGGGATCGATGTATGAACTCGGCGAGCAATTGATGCACTATCGTCCGCTCACTGCCGAGCACTTGATGTGGGGTGGTTGGCCAGCCGCCGGCAAGGGCTTCGAGGATCGGACTGACCGCCCCATCACCGAGTTGAACCATGGCACCAACCCGCGACTGAAAAGCGCGAAGTTCACCGGCTACGGGATCGTGATGCGCGCCGGTGTGGACACGCCGGATGAAATTTCGCTTTTTGTCCAGCAGGTGGACAAGGGGCCGAATTACCGATGGGGTTATGCGAATCAGAACGGCAGTGGAAATCTCTATTTCTACGCGGGAGGCAACAGTTATTGCGGCCACGAACGCGAGGAAGCAGGTGACGGTCATGTGGACGACGCCTTGCTCAGCAGCAACACCGGTGTTTACAAGGACTGGGCGTTTCGCTGCATCGGCATGAACGAGTTGACGCGGCCATTCTATGATCTTGGCACCGCACAATTCGCCGAGTTGGTGCCGGAGACCGGTCCCGGTGCCTATTCATGGCCGGAATATCAAAGCCGCAACGTCATGCTTGTGGGCACGGATTATTTCATCACCCACGACCAGATCCTCGATGCATGCGGCACCCGTTTCGCCTGGAACATCAGTCGCGATGACCGGATGCCATTTATCCATCCGATCAAAGGCGCTGACGGATCAATCAACCTAACAGATCCGAAGGACAGCTTCATCCGTGGCCGTTTTTCAACGATGATCAAAAGCAGTTATAGCAATCTCGCCATGGTCACGCACAAGCCGGAGGTGCGCATCATTCCCCACCGGATGCCGCGCGGAGTGAAGCCACCGCCCTTTGTCCGTATCGCCACGGCGGGCAGTGAAGACCTGGTTTTCCGCACGGATGAAGCGGTGGCGTTCAGCGAGGGAAATATAAAATTTTCGGGTACGGCAGGCGTCATCCGCTGTCACAAGGACGGCATCACCGGGCTGGCGTTATTCCAAGGCAACCGCATCGGTGCGAACGGAGTCGTGTTGGAATCCGAGGGCGGCGAGAGCGGGGTGAGCGCGAGTTTCCGGGATCCATCCGCAGTCCACGGTCAAGTATCAAGCCGCAGCGGCTTCCGGCTGAAGCTTGGGATTTCCGGCGACGGTCGCTTCTATCTCGATGGTCTCGCAGTGGGTGCCACCGATGGAGCTTTTCGCATTCCTCCGGGCAATTTCCGCTGGGAGTGGACGCGCGGTCTTCCCGAGCCCATGCCTCCCGTCATGCTGCGCACCGAAAACCACGCAGGCGGCGCGACCGTATTTTTCCGCAAGGGCAACGCCGCTGAACGCCACCGCATCGAAACCAGTTCCGACAACGGTGCGTCCTGGCAAGTTGCCGGGGAAACCCGTGGCGACAATTTCGACCTAACAGGCATTGCGAATGGTAAAAAAATCCATGTCCGGGCGGTGGCCCTCAATGCCGAGCGCGAAGGACTACCCGCCGCGGAATTGCCGCTCTATGTCACCAGCGATGCGCCGCCGCCGCCGGACGGACTGCGAACGGAAATACGTGGTGATGGCGTCCACCTCACATGGGGCGAGATCCTCGGCGTGACGGAATACCGCCTCTACCGGCGGAAACGTGGCGAAATCGGCTGGCAACGGGTATTTGAGGGGCTTGCGAATGGATTCCACGACCCGATTCCCGCTCCACTCGCATTTTCCGAACCTGGCCTGAAGGCCGCCGCTTGGCGTGATGACAAGGCAGGAACCATCCACGAATACGCCGTCGCTGCCGTCAACCCTAACGGCGAGGGAGCGAAGTCGCTCGTCGCGGACACCGATCCCTCAAGCTGGCTCAACTGGAACCCCACCCCGGATTTCCGCTTCAAGCGGCAGACCGGTTTCTGGCTACCCCCCTACGTGCGCCCGGTCGATGTGCCACCCGCTCACTATCCCGGTGGTCAGTAGATTATATCACCTGAAATTCTCATCCGGCAATCCAGCCGGGAGCAATGTTACTGTCTATGGTCCGCCTGGATTATCTCTATAACATAAAATGACGGCGGCAACGTCATCGCCGCCGCAGGCAACTGCGAGGAATGATGCTGTTAGCGATTGTCTTCCGCAACCCCGCGACGGTGAACTTCATCTCGCCTCAAAAAAATTAAAAAATCAGCTTGATTCACTCAGTTACTACTGACCCAATTTTAGCAATCAGTCAGTCTGAAACGGATCTTCATCAAAGCACACGAATTGTAAATACGTGCCACACTTTTCCGCTCAAGTTCAAACCGGCAACACCAACATCCAAATCCCGAAACCCCATGAAAAGACTCCACTCCTTCCTCGCGTTCCTCGCGCTGATTTGCACCCAACTCACCGCCGCGCCAGCGAAACCGAACATCATTTTCATCCTCGCTGACGATCTCGGGCTCGACGGTGTGAGTTGCTACGGCGCGGATGCGCATAAGACCCCGAACATCGACCATCTGGCCGCCACGGGCACGCGCTTCGAGACGTGCTATGCCGCTCCGCTGTGCGGACCATCACGTTGCTGCCTCATGTCAGGACGTTACGCCTTCCGCACGGGAGGCATCACCAATGGATCGTGGCGACCTGCTGGCCCTGGAGCACTTTCGAAGGACGAACAGCCCGTCGCCAAGTTGCTCCGGCAGGCTGGCTACGCCACGGGACAGTCAGGCAAATGGCGGCAGGTCGGCGAGACGCCGCACGACTGGGGCTTCGACGAATACATGACCGACCCCACGGCAGGCGGTTGGTATTGGAAGGATAGCTTCATCAAGAACGGCGAGACGATAAAGACTGAGAACCCGATGTACAATCCGGATCAAATCCAAGCGTTCAGCCTCGACTTCATCAAGCGGCACAAGGACGGCCCGTTCTTCCTCTATTACGCGATGCATCTCGTTCACAAGCCGACGCTGCACACGCCCGATTCACCTCCGCAGGACGGACCCGAACGCTACGATGACAACATCAAATACATGGACAAGCAGGTCGGTGAACTCGTCGCAGAGTTGGACAAGCTGGGTCTCCGCGAGAAAACACTCGTGATGTTCAGCGGCGACAATGGCACTGCGGTGGGTTATCCCTCACCTGTGCATGGCCGCATGATCAACGGCGCGAAAGCCTCAATGCTCGAAGGTGGTTCGCGGGTGCCGCTGATCGCATGTTGGCCCGGTGTGACGCCCGTCGGCAAAGTGAACAAAGACATCGTGAACTTCACCGACATGCTTGCGACGTTCGCGGAACTCGGCGGTGCGCAGATGCCCGCCGGTTTCAAATACGACAGTCGCAGCATTGCACCCCAACTGCGCGGCGAGCCGGGCACCCCGCGCGAGTGGGCCTACGTGCAGCTTGGCGGGAAGTGGTTCGTGCGCGAGCAGGGATGGAAAATGAATGAGAACGGCGAACTTTTCGACATGAGCGACGCGCCATTCACCGAGAAACCTGTCGCGCCCGCAGATGATACCGACGCCAGCAAAGCCGCCCGCGCTCGCCTAACAGCCGTACTCGCCGACCTCAACCCCGCAGCCGGTAAGACGGATGCAGAGGGTGGTGGCAAAAAGGGCCAGCGGAAGAACAACAAAGCTGGCATAAAATAGCGCAGCCAGTCCGTGAATGCGGTGATGGGATTTGTCGATTGATTTTTCTCAAGACCTGAAAATGCCAAGTTCTAACCAGAACATCTGCTGGCAGCAAGTTCAAACTCCTATCTGCCTCGCCGCTTGCAACGTATTTTTCATCAGCATCGCAATCGTCATCGGCCCGACGCCGCCGGGAACGGGGGTGATGGCGGCGCAGAGCGGCGCGACTTCCTGATAGGCCACATCGCCAGTGAGGCGGAAGCCGGATTTTTTACTGGCGTCCGGCACGCGGTTGATGCCCACGTCGATGACCACCGCACCCGGTTTCACCCAGTCCGCCTTCACCATTTCCGGGCGACCCACGGCGGCGATCAGAATGTCCGCGCGGCGGCAAATTCCCGGCAGATCCTTCGACCGCGAGTGGGCAATGGTGACGGTGGCGTTGGACTTTTTCCCTACTAACAACAGCGCCATCGGCTTGCCGACGATCATGCTGCGACCGATGACGACCGCTTCCGCGCCGTGGGTGTTGATGCCGGAAATTTCGAGCAATTTCATGCAGCCGGCCGGGGTGCAGGGGACGAATCCGCTAGGGTCTTCGAGCACCAGCTTGGCGACGTTTTCCGGGTGAAAGCCATCGACATCCTTGCGTGGATCGATGGCGCGGATGATGGCTTCCTCGTCGATGTGTTTGGGTGGTGGCGATTGCACAAGGATGCCGTGGATCGCGGGATCAGCATTGAGCTCGCGGACGACTTGGAGCAACTCCACCTGCGTGGTTTCCTCCGGCAGTTCGATTTTCAACGAGTGAAATCCAAGTTCCGCGCAGGTGCGGGCCTTCGAGCCGACATAGACCTGGGACGCGGGATCGCTGCCAACCAGCACCACGGCGAGTCCGGGCCGGATGCCTTTGGCTAACAGCGCTGCGGTTTCTAACCGGCACTCGTCGAGCACGGCGGCGGCTACGGATTTTCCATCGAGGATTTGCGGGGTATTCATGGGAAATTTCAGGCATCGTCCACCCCGGCGAGCAGGCAGGTTTGGACGCGTTCGAGTTGGGCTTGGAAGGCAGCTTCGTCAAGCTTGGGTGGGATCACAACCATCCCGTCGAAAATGATGCTCACCCGGCTGAAGGGCTTGGGAATCACCAGACCGTCCCAGGTTTTCAGACGCCAAGCCGAGGCATAGCGGGCGTGGATCGGCACGATGGGCGCCCCGGACGACTCCGCGAGTTTGATCACGCCGGGCTGACACCCATAGCGCGGCCCGCGCGGTCCATCGGGGGTGATGCACACATCCCGGCCATCCTGCAACGCGCGCTTCATGCCGATCAATGCGGCCACCGCGCGGCGTGACGAGGACCCTCTAACCGAACCAATGTGGAAGACCGCCATCGCGCTTGCTAACAGCGCACCGTCCTTGCTCGCGCTAGTCAGCACCACGGCTTTGCGGAAATTTCCACACCGTCGCCACCAGATCGCCGGGATGGTGATGATCCGGTTGTGCCACATTACGTATATCACCGGGCCGTCTGGACCATCCGGGCGGGCCACGCCGCAGCGATCCTCAACCTCGAAGCGCAGGGTCATGGCCCAGCAGCGTACCGCCCAGCCCGCAAGCGTGCCAAGTATCACGGCTTTACGATTTCCCCGGATCTCGCTGCTTTTCATCGTTTGTTACCCCCATGGGACATGCAGCGCAGTGATAATTGCAATCCACCATGCTGCCAACCTTGTTTTGGCGACACGCAGGGAGATTGGTAAATTCCATGTAAACCGGGCGGATTGTGTTGACCGGAATCAGGAATCATTGGGACAACTCAGGCGCAATCGGATTGGGAAAATCGACCAATTTCCAAGGATCCGCCAGTTCCCGAGTCATCATTAGCGGGCACTCGCGTTTCCTTCCAACAAATCCTGTCGCCCGCGCATTTTGCCCATTTAACAAACCACAATTATGAAACGTCCTGCATACTTCCTCACAGCCATGCTCCGGGTCGTCCTCGGGTTCGCCGCTCTCACGCCGCTCTCCGCATCGGCCGCTCCCACCGCCCTGCCGCAAATTCAAGCGGAGATGCGCGACCGGCACTTTGGAAAAGCCGTCGAGCTCGCCAATCAAGCCGTCACCGCCAAGGACGAGAATGCGGACCAGTTGCTTTTTCTCAAAGCGACGGCGTTGTTCCAAGATAAGAAATTTCCCGATACAGTAGCCGCGAGCGAACAACTAATGAAGGATTTCCCAAAATCCGACTGGCGCTTCAAGGCCGTCTTCCTGAAGGCACAGGCATTGATCGAACAGAAGAAATTCGCCGAGGCCGCCGTGATCTATCAGGAGGAATCCGCTCGCATCCTCGCCCCGGAGCGTAAGCAGGAATTGGTCGGTGCGATTCTGCGTTTCGCGGAAAAACTTGAAGCCAAGCCGGACCCGAATGTCCCGGACGCGCCAAAGCCGGACTACGCGAAATCCTACTCGCTCTACACCAAGGCGCTGAGCCTGGAATTGTCGCGCGAGTTCCGCGATGACATCCTGTTCCGCAAGGCGCGGGCAATCCAACAGGCGGGCAATCCGGCGCAGGCGATCCAGGATTTCCAAGCCTATCTAACGGCTTACGACCCGGCATGGACCGGTGCCGCTGGCTCAGGTTCCGAGCGGCTACCAATGGTGAATCCTCCGCCTGCCGGTAAACACGTCGCGTTGGCCCGCTTCCGCCTCGCCGAATCGTTTCACCAATACGGCAATTCCGCTGCGGCCCGTCTGGAGCTGGAGGACTTGTTGAAAATCGTCAACGCCCCGATGCCAATTATAGGAATTGCCATGCCTTTTGACGGCGAACTTTTGAGCGAAGAAGGCAAGAAGCTCCCCGCGGAAATCCGCTGGCTTACCGTGCAGACCTATTTCTCGCCTGCTGAAGCGATGTTGAAACCAAGCCAGAATGCGATTATCCCAGCCAACAACATCAGCAACTCGGTCGCCTTCATCGGCAATACCGGTGGCCTTCCCACGGCGGACGCGCAGTTGTTCATGCTGGCCAACGGCGATCTTGATCAGGCGATCAAATCATGCCGCGATTTTCTAACATCCCATCCCGTCGGCAGCCGCGCCGTGCGTGCCGCATGGATGATTGCCGAAGCGCTGCAATTCGCCGGTCGCGCGGATGACGCGATCACCGCTTACCGCGATTTCATGGCAGGCAAGGGCTTCTCGCTCCCCGAGGGCGACGCCGCCACAGCGATGGACGAAGAACTCCGCGCGGCTCCCGCCACCCATCTGGCGAACCTGAAAATGCGCGCACTCTATCGGATCGGGCAGATCCTCGAACAACAAAAAAAGCACGAAGAGGCCATCACCACTTGGCAGACTTATGTGAAGGACTACCCGAATGGCTCCGAGTGGTCGGATAGCCAGAACGCCATGATCAACGCGGAGTTCCAGATGGGTCTTGATGCCCTAACCGGCAAGCAAGAGGAGCTGGCGATGCAGCGCTTCGACGCCTTCCTCCGCGCCCATCCTCTGGACGAACGCGCACCGAGAATTCTATATTTATTCGGAGCGATGCATGAAGCGAAGGCACTGGACCTGGAGGAGGCAAAAGGCACGAAAGAAGAAATCTCCACCAGCTATCGCAAGTCCATCGACGAGTGGGCCAAGCTTGTCAGCAAGTATCCCGAAAGCCCCGAAGCCCGCGCCGCCATGCTCAAGAGCGGCTCAATCCTAGAGACGAAGCTCGGCGATTTCGAGAGGGCGCTCAAGCTCTATCAGAAACTCGCCAATGAACGCGGCGACGGCGATGCCCAAGTCGCCATCGCACGCCTGACGCAGAAATCGCTCGGGCTTTGTTCGGACCATGTTTTTCGGACCAACGAAAAACCGACCGTTCACCTGAAGGCGCGCAACATCGAGAAATGCGAGGTGCGGATTTACGAGATCGACCTCCAAGCCTATTTCCGAAAAATGCACGGCATCACCGGCGTGGAAGCGCTCGATGTCTCGCTCATTCAGCCGAACAAGACATGGACTTTGAAGCCGGACGGCTACGCGAAATACAAGCCGATCGAGCAGGACATCGAGATCCCGTTCAATGGCAGCGAAGCCGGGGCCTGCATCGTCACGGTGGGCGACGACGATTGGGAAGCGACCGTGCTAGTGCTGCGTTCCGATCTGGAAGTCGTCGTGAAATCGAGCCGCCGCGAGGTGCTCGCGTTCGTTCAGAACATGCTCACCGGCAAGCCTGCTTCGGGAGTTGAGTTGTTAGTTTCTAACGGCAGCACGGTTGCCGCCACCGGCAAGACCGGCGATGACGGTGTGTTCAAGACTCCGTTAGAAAATCTCAAGGACCTGAACGACGTCCGCGTCTTCGCCCTGAAATCGGGCAATGCCGCCGCTTTCAACCTGCCGCTCGCCGGACTCCAGCTTTCCTCCGGCCTCAAGGCGAAGGGCTACCTCTACACCGACCGCCCCGCCTATTTGCCCGGTGAAACGGTGTCGATTCGCGGCGTGCTCCGCGACGTGAAGGACGGCTCCTACGCCGTGCCGGACAACAGTGAATTCAAGATCGCATTCAGCGATCCACGAGGCCGGCTTCTATCCGAACAATCCGTGACCTTGAGCAAGTTCGGCACCTTCGATGCCAAGCTGGAACTTCCTGAAAAAGCCGTTGTCGGATCCTACGTGATGACCGCCCATCAAGAGCGCAAGGGCAAGGAGGCGCTGGTTTTCCAAGGCAGCTTCGAGGTCCGCGAATTCAAGTTAGAAAAAATCAAACTGGCCATGGAGTTCCCGCGCCGCGTGTGGTTCCGGGGTGAAAAAATCGAGGCCAGCCTCCAAGCATCCTATTATTGGGGCGAGCCGTTAGCGAATCGGGTGCTGCGCTGCGTGCTGCCGGATCGCCGCAGCCAAGTGGTCACCACGGATCAGGAGGGCAAGGCGAAATTGGAATTCGACACCACCGGCATGACGCCCGGATCGCTGTTAGGATTCACGGCCTATCTGGATGGCGACAACGTGACCACCACCGAAACGCTAGCGCTCGCCCGTCTCGGGTTTATGATTTCAGCAAAGCCCAGCCAGCCGTTGGTCATCGCAGGCGAATCGCTTGATGTAATGTTAGAAACTTTGTCGGCTGACGGCAAACCGAGTGTTGAAGCGCTCAAGGTGAGCGTCCTGCGCATCGAAAAGCCGAAGACCAGCCGCATCCTCGGACTGTTGCCTTGGGAGGAGTTGGCGGCACCACCCTCCGCCGAGGTGAAGGTGACCGAGCTCGATGCGAAAACCGACACCACCGGGAAAACTACCGTGCCTCTGACTTTGGAAAAGGGCGGACTCTATCGGCTGCGGGTCACGGGCACGGATCGCTTCGGCCAACCCATTTCCACCGAAACCGCCGTTGAAGTTTCTGACGACCAAGATGCTAACAAACTCCGGATTTTCGCCGAGAGTGCCACCCTCAAGGTCGGCCAAGATGCCAAGGTCCGCCTGCATTCGCGCCTGACCAAGGGACTCGCCCTGTTGACCTACGAGGGTGAAACCATTCTGCGCTATCAGATTGTCGATCTGCACAAGGATTACAACGACATCGCATTCAAGGTCGGCCATGAGCTATTCCCGAATTTCCGCCTAGCAGCGACTGCCATCGATGGCCGCAGTTTGCGCGAAACGGCGAAGGAGTTCAACGTCGAGCGCGAGCTGAAGGTCACGCTGAAGCCGCTCAAGGAAGCATTCCTGCCCGGTGAGGAAGGCAAGTTCGAGATCGCCGTCACCGACCAGATCGGCCAGCCGATCGAAGCGGAACTCAGCCTCGCGCTGGTCAACGAGGCGCTCTACGCCGTCTGCCCGGACAACACGGTTCCCATCCTCGATTTTTTCCAAAAGGACGCGCGACGCTTCGCCGAGTTTCACACCGGAGCGACCTGTGCTTTTCGTTACAACGGAATCACCCGTGCGGTCGCCAAGGCGCTATCCGATGAGAAAAACCGTCTCGTTAGGTCCGAGGAAGTAAACTCGTTGCTTGAAAAAGCGCGCGGGTCGATTAGCGGGATGATTGCAGAGCCATCCGTGAACGCACCGAGTGAACAAGCAGACGATAAACTTCGATCTGATAGAGATGCTGGCGAGGTACAGACACAGCTGCGCCAGCTTAAGGAAGAATCAGGATTAAGGCGAGCTGGCGTTGGAACCCTGAGTCTGAACGGTGCTTCGGCATTTGGCGGAGGTCTCGGCCTCGGTGACGCGACCGCCGCAAAAGCGGCCCCACCCCGCCAAGAAATCCGTGGCGAGGGACGTTGGTTGCCATCAGTCATCACTGGTGCCAACGGCAAGGCCGAAGTCACGCTGAAGCTGCCGGAAACCACCACCGCATGGCGCCTAACAGCACGCGGCTGCGGCGTGGAAACGCTCGTCGGCCAAGCCACGGCCAACACGCTCACCCGCAAGGATTTCTTCGTGGAGCTGAAAACCCCATCCTTCCTGCGGGAAGGCGACGAATTGCGCGCAGTCGCCAGGGTCCACAACCTGACAGACTTTGCCGGCAAGGTGCCGTTGACGCTGCGTATCTTGGATGCCAAGGACAAATCCAAAGTGCTTGCCACCCGTGAGAAGACCGTCGAAATCCCAGCCAAAGGCGGAGCGGAGATCACTTTCGATTCATTCACCATTCCTAACACCCTGAACGTGGTTTTCGAGCTTTCCGGCAGCGCCGGTGAGCAAAAGGACGCGCTGGAATTGACCGTCCCAGTTCAGCCCTGGGGCCTGCCGTACGTTGCCCACGCCGGTGGTGTCACGGATGCGGACACCGCCACGGTGATCAGCCTGCCGGAAGGCCGCGAATACAGTTCCGCTTGGATGACGCTCTCCATCGGCCCGGATGTTAGAACCTCGGTGCTCGACATGGCCTTGAGCCACTACGGCCCGCTCTATGACATGGCCCGCCTCATGCCGCCATCGTGGGGCAGCCATCCGAGCAACGACTTGCTCGCTGTTTCCTCCGCACTGGCCTATGCAAACAGCGGCAACCCGAACGTCATCTATCAGCGCCAACTTTCCGATCGCGCCCGCTCCTTGGTCGCAGAACTCGTTTCCACACAAGTCGCGGACGGCAGTTGGAACAGCACGGTCATCGGCGGCTACACCACGGCCCGCGTGTTCTGGGCGCTGGTCTCCGCTCGCGATGCCGGTATCGCCGTGAACAAGGACAGCATCGAAAAAGCCGCCGCCTATCTGCTCAATCAACTCGCCAGCTTCGATGCCAATGACAACGACAGCAAAGCCATCGTCCTGCACGCGCTGTCATGCGACAAGCGGGCCGACTTCGCCGCATGCAACCGCCTCTATCGGGACCGCAACAGCCTCGGTTCCTCCACGCTCGCCTATCTGACCCGCGCGTTTTACAACATCGACCGCAAGGAAATCGCGCTGGAACTCGCCGGCATTCTCGAAGGCAAAGCGAAATCCGATCCCGGTCAGCCAGTCATCTGGGAGTCCGGCTACAAAGCCGCCTGGCTCAACGACACGCCGGAAACCACAGCGCTCGTGTTGTTGGCACTCGCCGAGTCCAAACCGGACTCAAAGATCGCCGATGCCGCCGCGCAGTCGCTGTTAGGATCGCGCGGCTGCTTCGGATTTCCCACCGATCGTGCCCGTGGCCCGGCGGTGGCCGCCTTGTCCGCATGGTTTGCCAAGGGCAAGGAACAAGCGACCGATCTGGAAATCGCCGTGCAGGTGAATGGCACTGAGGTCGGCATGGTGAAAGCCGTGAAATCGCTTGACCTCACGTTGTTAGAAGTTCCCTCGCAAGCACTCAAAGCGGGTAAAAACGTCGTCGAGTTCAAGATGCACGGCCGTGGGCGTTACACTTATGCCGCCACTCTAACTGGATTTTCCAAAGATACTGCAAGCAACAATGCGAACGTCAATCCGCAGGTCTCATCATGGCAATACCTGCATTCGCAAATCGAATATCGCGGTAAGCCGATTGGTGTGAGTAGTTCATCACCGGTAAAGAATCTGGAAAACGGCCAGCGTGTCAGCGTAAGCCTCAGTGAAAACGGGCATTGGTTTCAAGGTCGCTGGTTCGTACTCGATATTCCACTGCCAGCCGGTGCCCGTCTGGTAGATGGCTCGGTCACGGTGAACAACAAGGAGCGATTTGAAATCTATCCAACTTTCATCCGGACTTATTTCGTCAACCGCTGCCCGCATGTCAGCTACGAATTGAGCGGCTATGCACCCGGAAATTTCCGGATTCTACCCACGACCATCCGTGAAATCGGCAACCCTGCTTTCCTATCCGTGGGCCCTACCCCGGCGCTTACGGTGCTCGCGCAGGGCGAGAAATCTCCAGACGCTTATGACCTGAACATCAGCGAACGTTACGCGCTCGGCACACTTTATTTCAACGATGGCGAAGATGCCAAGGCTCTTGAATATCTAACTGCTGTCTTCACCGAGAATCCAAAATACAACGAAAGCGAACTCGCGCGGATGTTGCTTTGGATTTACACCAAGCCCGGATTTTACGATGCGAAGAAGATCGTGCAGATGTTCGAAATCCTGCGCGAACGCTATCCGACCTTGGAAATTCCCTTCGATAAACTGCTCGTCGTCGGCCAGGCCTACCGCGACATCAATGAACACGAGCGCGCCTGGCTGGTCTATCGTGCGGTGATCTCCGCCAGCTTCATCAACGACGCCGGGATCAGTGCCGTGTTAGAAGATGAGGGCCGTTTCCTCGGATCTATCGACTTCCAACAACGTGTCTGGCGCGAATACCCGGACACGGCGGAGGTGGTATCGAGTTACTTCGTACTCTCGCAGCTTCTCTATCAGAAAGCACCCGATGCCCAAAAGCTGCCGAAAGAGGACGGCATCCAGCCCGAGAAAGTCGCAATGCTAAAACACACGGCGGAACTTCTGCTCTCGTTCCTCGCCCTCTATCCGAATGATCCGCTGGCAGACGATGCTGCCTTCAGCCTTTGCAATGACATGCTCGATCTGAAGGACTACCCACGCGTTGTGACGCTCAGCCGCGAGTTTTCCAAACGCCATGCAGAAAGCGATTTCGCACCGGGTTTCCAATACATGACGGCCCTCGGCCTGTTCTGGCAGAATCAATATGGCGAGGCGCTTGCCGCCGCCCGTGTGGTAGCGGATGGCGATAGCAAGGACCGCGATTTTGCCCGCTACATCCTTGGCCAAATTTACCATGCCGAGAGCAAGCCGATGGAAGCCATCGACTGGTATGGCAAGGTCAAGCAACTCTATCCGGATGCCGCCGAAGCCATCGCCTATTTCGAGAAAAAAAGTATCGGCCTAGAGGAAGTAACCGTGGTGAAACCCGGCGCACCAGTTGCGCTGAACTTGAAATACCGCAACATCAAGGAAGCGTTCGTTCAAGTCTATCGGGTGGATCTCATGAAACTCTATCTCCAACAGAAAAATCTTAGCGCCATCACCAGCGTGCAACTCGCAGGGATCAAGCCGGAGTCCGAACAAACCATCACTCTTGGTAACGGCAAGGACTACGTGGAAAAGGAACGCGCCATCCCGCTCGCGCTCAAGGATGAGGCCGCCTATCTCGTCATTTGCCGTGGCGACGATCTCTTCACCAGCGGCATGGTCCTCATCACGCCGCTCAAGATCGAGATGCAGGAAGACATCCAAAGCGGACGTGTGCGCGCCAATGTCCTCGACACCGCAAAAGGTGGCTATCGTCCCGAGGTCCACGTGAAGGCCATCGGCAGCGCGGAAAACGAGTTCCACTCCGGCGAGACCGACCTGCGCGGCCTCTTCATCGCCGACAACCTGCGCGGCAAGGCCACTGTCATCGCCCGCGAGGGCAATTCACGTTATGCGTTTTTCCGTGGCAATACGTGGCTTGGAGCGCCGGAAAACGTGCCGAATCAGCCACCGCAAAAATCACAATCGGACCAGCCAAGCGTCGATTATCAAGGCAATCTGTTGCAGCAAAATGGCGACATCCAACGGCTCAACAACGATGGCTGGAACCAACAACGCCGCCAGAACCAAAGCAAAGGTGTGCAGATCCAGAAGGCATATTGAACGACCCATGCAAAACAGGTTTCCCTTTCTTGCCCCTTGCTTTGGCTGGTTGCACACCCTGATCCTGTTCGCAGGATTGTGTTCTTGCGCAGTTGATCCGAAATCTAACATACTTGAGGGAAAACTCATTTCCAGCGTGGTCATCCGCCACAGCATGCAGGAACGAGCCACTCATGAATGGGACCGTCATCTTCGTAGCTACATGAAACTCCGAACAGGTATCCCATACTCGAGTGAATTGGCGGAACACGACATTCGAAGCCTCTATGAAAGTGGCTATGTGGACGATGCCCGATTGCTTGCTGAGGAAGACGGGCAAGCGCTTCGAATAATCTTTGAGATTAAAGACGACCCGGGATGCGGCCCTAATAATTTCAGTATTATCGGCAACGCTGCCTATTCAGATCTGAAACTCGGGTTAGTGTTAAAGTCAGTAATCAAGAACCCGATCACGGAAACCCAGGTGATGGCCGCGCGCGATGAGCTTGAGGAGTTTTACCATCGGCACGGCTACCAGCAGGCCCACATCACCATCGACTACAAGCACTGGGGAGAACGAAGCATTCCGGATTTCGTTCTCGTGATCGATGAAGGCCTTAGAACAACTCCTTGGTATGAGGCGCTGTTTCAATTATCTGGAAACACGATGGCACCGTGAACCCTATCTGACTGGTGGTCTTGCCCGCCGTCATGACATATCTTTACTGGAAATTGCGCTTTTTTCACTCGCCTATCGTGGAGTAGTGCGGTTGATTTTTGGAGATGAAATTTCAAAAATGCAAACTGAGGTGGTCGTTACTGCCAGTGCTGGCGGGATTGATGATCATGCCGGTGGCTGCGCAATTGCCGTCCATGCAAGAGACGAAATGGTTGGGATTTTTCCAAGGGTTCGAAACCAAACACATGCGGTTTGGCACTGCCACCGACGGCAAAGCCAGTTTCCGGATGATCAGCAAGAAGGGTGATCCGGTGGGGCAGAAATTGACGATTGAGGGTAGTTTTGTGATCGAAGAAACCCTGCCCGACGGCAAGCGGGTCAAATCCTCGACGACGGATTCGGTGGACGCGGGTGCCCCAGAATTCAATGGACCCGGAATCGCCAAGGCACAGGTCGAGTTTGATTCCTATCAGGACCACCGGTTCGAGGCGGAGGCCACCGCGAATTCGGCGATGCGGCTGGCCAATTCCAAGCCCCGCCCGCTGCGCGATGGTTTCACGCTGACGTGGGCCCCGGACCCCGCGAAGGATCCGGGTGGAAAATCAAGGCTTGTTCTCGATGCGAAGTGATGTGGGTCAAAGTTGTATGCCAAAAAACCTTAACCTCCATCATGAACACAAAGTCGTCCGGCCCACCGAATCCACGCCAAGCTCGCTACCGGCAAATGCCGATCCATTGGTCGGGTTGTCCGATTACTATTTTTCTCATCACGGTGTGCGTCGTAGTCGCGCCTTGCTCAGTCAGTTAGGATCCAAAACCCAACCCGTTGCTTGGTTATACTTTTCCGACCAACCGCAAAAAGAACTGCTACATAAGCTGCAAGCCACGCTCGATGCGATCGAGCAGGCTGGAGGCGAGGATACTACGGAATATCGGCAAGCAATCAACGAGTACGAGCAAGCCACGCGTCCTATCACGAAACCGTTTGATCAGATCATCGGTGGTCAAGTCTGGCGGTTGGTAACACCTGCTTTCCTTCATTTCGGAGCGGTCCATCTGATTTTTAACATGATGTGGTTGTGGACCCTGGGTAGTATGCTCGAAACCTATCTGCGTAAGGTAAAATTCGTGCTGCTGTTTGTCGCCATCGCGGTGATTTCTAACATCGCTCAGGCATCCGCTGGGGGCACAAACTTCGGTGGCATGTCAGGCGTCGTTTACGGACTGTTTGGCTTCGTGATTGTGCATGGCAAACTCCACCCCATGGGCGGGCTTCAGATGAACCCGGGAACCGTCCGCTACATGCTCATCTGGCTCGTCGTTTGTTTCACGGGAGTTGTCGGCCCGGTCGCGAACTGGGCACACGTCTTCGGTCTTCTAGCAGGAGGGGCCATCGGTGCCGGGAATGCGTTGCTCAGTGGTGGATGGAAGACTCAAAAGCGCCGCTACGAGTTCCGCCGCGCGGTCAGTGTCAGCCCGGGAACGATTCATCGCTGCTCGGTCTGCGGAACGACGGAAGATCACGACGAAGACATGGAGTTCAGAGTGGGTTCCGACGGCGAAGAGTATTGCCAGAATCACTTGCCTAAGGAAACTAGATAAGCAGTTCCTTAATGACTTTACCACTAACATCTGTTAGGCGAAAGTCACGGCCCTGCGTGCGATAGGTGAGACGCTCATGATCGAAGCCCAGACAATGAAGCAGTGTGGCTTGGATGTCGTGAACGTGGACGGGATCTTGGACGATATTGTAACCGAGTTCGTCGGTGGCACCATGGATGTGGCCGGCTTTGAACCCTCCGCCCGCCATCCAGGTGGTGTAGGCTTTTGGGTGGTGATCGCGGCCGCGCGAGCGACCGAGCGCGGCATTGCTTTCCACCATCGGCGTGCGGCCAAATTCACCGCCCCAGGCGACGAGGGTTTCGTCGAGCATCCCGCGGCGCTTGAGGTCGGTGACGAGTGCGGCGCTGGCTTGATCGGTTTCCTTGCAATTCTTGCGGTGATTGCCCACGACATCACTGTGGGCATCCCAGCCCTCGTGGAAAATATTCACGAACCGCACTCCGCGCTCGATCATGCGACGGGCTAACAGACAGGCCCGCGCGAAGGACGGCACCTTGGGATCGCAGCCATAGAGATCCAGTGTTTCTTTTGTTTCGCCACTCAGATCCAGCAGTTCCGGGGCGGACGTTTGCATGCGGAACGCCATTTCATAGTTGGCGAGGCGGGTGGCGATTTCGGGATCGCCGGTGGCACTGAGACGTTTGCGGTTGAGTTGGCTGACGAGGTCGATGGTCTCGCGCTGGAGGGCCGGATCGATGCCACCGGGATTGGAGACATCGAGGATGGCATCGCCTTGATTGCGGAAGCGCACACCGGTGTAGGAGGTGGGGAGAAACCCGCTTGACCACAAAGCGGAGCCGCCACTGATGCCACTGCCGGTGCTGAGAACGACAAACGCGGGGAGGTCGCGGGTGACGCAGCCGAGGCCATAGGTGACCCATGAGCCGAGGCTGGGCCTGCCAGGAACCGCGAAGCCGGTTTGGAAAAATGTCTGGGCTGGCGCATGATTGAACTGCTCCGTGTGACACGAACGGATCAGGCAGATGTCATCGACAATTTTTGATAGATAGGGAAGGGCCTCCGAAATTTCCATGCCAGACTGGCCGTGGCGGGCGAATTTAAACTGCGGCCCCATCACGGCGGCGTCGGCACGAATGAAGGCGAGGCGCTGGCCCTCGGTGACGGATGCGGGCAATGGCTTGCCGTCCATTTTGATCAAGTCCGGCTTGTAGTCAAAGAGGTCCAGATGACTTGGAGCACCGGCCATGAAGAGATGGATCACGGCCTTGGCCTTGCCCGGAAAATGCCCGGCGCGGGGAGCTAACGGATCGGCTGGAGCGGTGGAAATTTGCGCACCGAGCTGTTCGGCAAGCAGACCGGCAAGGGCCATTTTTCCGACACCGATGCCGCAGTCGCGCAGGAAATGGCGGCGGGTGATGTCGAGGGCGCGATGTTGAAACGGGTGCATGATGGGGTGAGTGGATCAGCTTTTATTGACGAATTCGTCCATGTTTAACAAGGCACGGACGACGGCGGTCCATGCGGCGCGAGCGACGACTGAGTCATCCGGACCGCTGCCAGCAAGTTGCTTGGCCGTCTCGGGAGCGGTGGTGAAGCGGACTTGTTGTTTTTGATAGAACGCGAGCACGGATTGAAGCTCATCAGCATCTGGTGGCCGCGAGAAACAGCGGACAAAGATTTCACTCACGCATTGTTCCGGTGAAGCCGCGCTTTCTACCAGATGTTTGCCAAGGGACTGAGAAGCCTCAATCAGGGTGACGTCGTTGAGCATGCTCAGAGCCTGAAGCGGGGTGTTAGAGCGATCCCGCGCTACGATGCAGGACTCCCCGGTGGGTGCGTCGAACGTATTGGCGAACGCAAAGGGCGTGCTGCGCTTGGCGAAGGTGTATAGGCTCCGTCGGAAACGATCCTCGCCGCTGCTGACATTCCAGGTCAACGCGCCATACGCGCCCTCGGTGGTGACGCTTGGCGGTTGGGGTGGAAATACGCTGGGTCCAAACATTTTCTGAGAGAGAATTCCAGCGCTGGCGAGTGCTGCGTCGCGAACCTGCTCGGCCTCAAGTCGCAGGCGCGGGCCACGCCAGAGCAGCTTGTTTTCCGGGTCCGTTTCCTCACCTTTGGCGCTTGAATGGCTGGACTGTTGGTAGGTGCTGCTGGTGACGATCAGGCGGTGGAGTTTTTTGAAGGACCAGCCGTCGTCCATGAAGCGTATGGCGAGCCAGTCGAGCAGTTGCGGGTGAGTCGGCGGCGAACTTTGGAAACCGAAGTCATCCTGAGTTTTGACGATGCCGCGTCCGAAGAACGTGGCCCAAGCGCGGTTCACCACAACGCGTGCGGTGAGCGGGTTTTCCCGGCAGACAAGCCAGCGAGCGAAGCCGAGGCGGTTCTTTGGAGCGCCGGCGGGAAGGGGATTGAGAATGGACAGGACGGCGGGTTCGACTTGCTCCTCGGGCTGGGTCCATTCGCCACGATGATGGATGAATGTGTGGCGGGGGTTTTCGGGCGGACGTTCTTGGAGGACCAGCGAAGTTTGTCCGGTGGGTGGGAGGCGCAGTTTGGCAATTTCATCACGGACAGAGGCAAATTCCGGCGTGCTGAGCATGAATTCACCTTGGAGTGAAAGCAGTTGATCTCCCGTTAGATTTGCCTTGTGGAGCAGGAGTTGTGCATCCGCCGAAAGCTGGCTGGCGACCACGGTGCCGGTCTCGGTGGTGACGGAAATGCGGAATTTCCCCAGCGAGCAGGCATAGTGGCGACCGAACATCATGGTGAGATGGAGGTCCGTAGCGCCTAACGGTTTCTCCAATTTAAAGACCGCTTCGTGTGAACGCCCCTGACCTTCCGCGCAACTCCAACCCGTCTCGGGATCACCGTCGATGGCGAGTTGCGCCTTGGCATTCGGCCCGAAATTGTTCTTGGCGTAGCTCTCGGTGGCTTGGCTGATTTTTACAGGATGTCCCTGCGCACGGAGTTGAAATTCGCCTAACAAAAAATCCCCCTTCGGTCCCTCGTAGTAGGCCATCCCCGGCCCCCATGCCGGCAGGCGCGGATCGGGCAGGGCTTCGAGGCGGACGGCGGTGATGCCCGGTGGTAGTTTGGAAAAATCGAGCTGATAGGTGTCGGCCTTGGTGATGTCACCGGAGACGAAGACCGTGGAGTCCTTTTGGATCGTCAAGAGCGGGAGATTTGAAGTGGCTTTGGTGGGCGTGACGACCTGCCAATTTGCCGTGCGCGTGCGTTCCTGATCGCGCCACTTGTCGAAGGCTTTGGCGAGCGATGCTTTGGCTTCGGGATCGCTGCCGGATGCGGCCAAGTTGCCGAAACGGATCGCAAGCCGACCGATGGTGTGGTTTTTGCCATAGGCTTGTTTCACGACCACCGTGACGTCGCCATTTGCTTCGATCAGTTGCTCGAAGTCGAAGGTCGCGGATTGGTTTTCGTGGTTGTCGCGACCGGGAATTTCGATGGCCCATCCGGTGTCAATTTTGCCGTCGATGGCAGCAGTCACAGGATAGCCAGATTGCTCCGCACTGGCCGCTGGCAGAGTGAATTTCACGGGTTTTCCGGCCACGAGGACTTCCAATTCACTGAGGACAAAATTGGCGTTTGGCGTACGACCGGGACCTTTGCCGGGCAGCGAATTGTCCGTGAGTGCCTCGACCCGAAGGTGAGTGAATTTTCCCTTGAGCGCGGGAAATTTTAGGGTCGCCGTGGATTTGGCCGGACCTGGTGCCGCGAAGAGAACCGAGCCATCTGCTAGAATCCGATTGGCTTCCGCAGGGTCAGTGGCAACCGAGGGCTGTGGATTGGTCCACTTGAGCGATTGCGTGCCGCCGTGCCATTTGGCGGGCAGGGATAATAAAAGTTGTTTTGCCTTGGCCTCGCGTTCGACTGCGGCACGCTCCTGATTTCCGTCTGTTAGAATAAAATCTGGCTCGTCGGCATTATCGAGAAACGCCATCATGGAGTAGTATTCCTTGTGGGGAATCGGATCGTATTTGTGGGTGTGGCACTGACAACACTGAAGTGTTAGGCCCAGCCACGTGGCTCCCGTGGTTGCGACGCGGTCGATCATCGCGCGGAAGCGGTATTCCAGTGGATCGATCCCACCTTCTTCGTTGAGCATCGTGTTGCGGTGAAATCCGGTTGCCACATGCTGTGCGCTGGTGGCGTTGGGCAGCAGATCGCCGGCGACTTGCTCGATGGTGAACTGATCGAAAGGCATGTCATCATTGAGTGACTTGATCACCCAATCACGGTATGGCCAGATCGTGCGGTTGCGGTCTTTTTCGTAACCGTTAGTATCGGCATAGCGGGCGAGATCGAGCCACTTGCGTGCCCAGCGTTCGCCATAATGCGGGGATGCAAGCAAACGATCCACCACCTTGTCGTAGGCTTGCGGCGATTTATCTGCTAGAAAATCTGCAATTTCAGCCGGAGTCGGTGGCAGGCCAATGAGATCAAATGTCACCCGGCGCAGTAGAGTGGCCGGATCGGCTGCCGGTGAGGGTTTCAAGCCTGACTCCGCAAGAGTCGCTTGAACAAATGCGTCGATGGGATGCGTGGCGGTCCCACTTGGCACGGGCTGCGGCACGGGCGCTTGAAATGCCCAGTGTTTTTCATATTTCGCACCTGCGGCGATCCATTGTTCGAGGACGCGGATTTGTTCGGGGCTGAGCGATTTTTTGGTGGCTTCCGGCGGCATCCGCTCTTCCGGGTCGTCCGAGTGGAGGCGTGCGACCAGTTCGCTTTCGGCGGGTTTTCCGGGAACGATCGCGGCTTTCCCGGACTTGCCGCCTTTGAATGCCGATTCGAGCTCGCTGAGTTTGAGTTTGCCTTTGCGGGCGCTGTCGTCAGGACCGTGACATTTGAAACAGTTGTCTGATAGAATCGGCCGCACATCGCGGCTGAATGACGGCTCGGCCGCTTTGGCGCTGGCGACTACCGATGGCAGAACGAGGAGGATGCGTATGTAAGCAGAGCGCCGCATGATGATGTTATGAAATTTTTCATACCACATGATGGCAACTAGAGGCATGAAACACGGAATCCTACCTGCGGAAAAATCATGAAGTGTGGCTGGAGATTACGATCTCTCGTCGCGTTTGCAAGGCTTTCTGATGGCGGCTGAGGATAATGATCGTCGCCCGATGGCGTTTTTAATTTTTCCCCTTGCCAAAGCGATCAGGATTTTGAGATAAGATACCAATTATTCGTAATGACTTCTATCACAGAATCAATACACAAACACAACTGCTTTTGCGACCAACAAAAGCTACTGGGCTGCACTAAAACCTGCAAGTTTCAATGGCCCGAAAAAGACAGGGCTGTCGTGCCAATCGGCGCGGCTTGTCGCGTCTTTTTGGGGGGCGCTTGCAGGTGCCTAGCGCAGGGCGCGGTCAAGTCCGCGCCCTTTGTTGAGTAGCTTCTGGAAAGTCTCCTAATTCCCAAACTTACCATGAAAGAGACTCAAATAGCACTTCTGACTCTCCTTGCGACTGCGGCCCCCATCCTCTCCCAAGAGCAGCCCGCCCAAGCCGAGGAAATCACCGCCCGCATTATCGGCGAAATCCCCGATGGCACACCAACACCAACCATACCAGTGCCCGAATTCGTCGTCCCCGCGAAAGATGTTCTCGAAAGCACCACCCACCAGCTCGATGATGGCAGCACCGTGACCATCAACCGCATCAAGCCCATCGACCTGCCGCCACCCATCGACACCGATGCGCCGATTCCCGTGGGCAGCATTCCGCAACAGTTCAACACCCCGCGCCATCAAAACACTTGGAAATGCACCTGCCGACATCGCCAATCTACTGGGTCCGAACGGAAGCGATTACGCCTCTCCGCCGCAAAAACGTAACACCCTTCTCGCCGAGATGATCTTTCAAATCAGTGGAACTCTCAAAAGTTCCCGCGAACATGATCTGAGACTTGAAATCAGCTTTCCGAATGAAGGCCATGGTCTTGTCATATTCGAGGGTGCATACGAGGTCGGCAGCGCACTTCGCTCAGACCACCTTGCACCAGAGTCGGGTTACAAGCCGTCATTGGTTCTCAGAAGAAAAGCCCTATACGAACAGAAGTCCTCGCAATGGCTCAACGACTCGAAACCAGGAAGCAACTATTACCTTAGGACCCGTACCAAGCTTGATGAGAAAGGAAACGTCATCAGGGCGAATTACGGAAAAATCTACGGCAACTTCGAGTTCCTCGATTTCATCAAAGCGGAGGCTTATTACTTCAACCCAACCGTCAATGACAGGAACATCGAATTCGATACCAAACGCAACCTTGCGAATCCTTCCAAGTCCTTCGAAAAAGTCCTGATGCCGTGATTTTTCTATCACTTACATGACATCAAACCGCGTCGATAAACTTATTAGGTCGTCTCCTGGCCCGAAGATCGTCGCTCCGCACCGCCAGTCATCCCGCTGGCGGCTGATGGTGGGTCAGTTTGTCTGGAAAATTAAATACGCTAACTAAAAATGAAACCTGTTTTAAATTCACTGATTTTTTTAAGCTTCACTTTTTTTGCTGTTGCGGAAGAACAATCTGCCAGTGCCGTCGTATCACCACTAAAGCCTTTGATTGAGGCTATCGAAAAAGGCGGGCTGGCTGGCGTTAACTCTTATTTGGAAGCTGGCGGAAAGTGGCCTCGTATCACAACAGATTCATTTGCGACTAAAAACAAAATAATCAATCAAAAGGAATTGGTGGCGTTATCGGATCGTCTCGTTAGCTTACTTCGAGATCGATCTGAAGCGGAACCTTCATCAGAGATCGAGGTTCTAGAATCCGAGGCCAAATTACTTTTTGCGCTTAGTGAGAAATTTTGGAAAGCGGATGGATATAGAAATCGGGTATTATCCTTGATTTGCTGCGATCTCGCATCCCATCGTTGCGGAAAAATCGTCGTCGTCTCTCGTGGTGAGAAACTGGGGCCACAACGCCCCGACGTTTTTAAAGTCCCCAATGCAGTTGATATGCTCAGTTTGTTCGTTGCGATGATTCCAGAAAATACAGATCTCTCAGAATCTGGCTTGGATAAATTGCTCGTTGATACGCCAGCAAGAGGGAATACGTGGTTAGAAATAATTGCGGCAATCAGAAAAATCGAACTTGAGGAAACGACTGTGGGGAAAAAATTTAATGAAGCTGTGAGTCTTCGTTTTGACTTTCTTGGGAAAATTATTTCTAGGGAAGATCTCAGCTCATTGATTTTTCACTATGGGTCGGTGCAGGTGATGCATGAGTCTTTGCTACCAGCTTTAGCAATGTATCTCAAAAACGGCGGTTCATTAGAAATCCTTCTTAAAGAACCAGCAAATGAGACAAAATTCAGAGAAGTTATGAAAAATGGAGTCTATCGATTTTCAATTACACCAGTGATGTCAGGTGTAGTAGATGGTGATCAAATAGCGGGTCTTGTCGAAACCATACAAAGTCCAGAGCGACTCAGCCAACGTCTTTTCGGAATCAAAAAATGACAAAGTTTACCTCATGCTTGGTAAATGCATATATTGGAATTATAGTTTGACTGGTAATTCTCGTGTTACCCTAACCCAAATAATGAGAACTGTATTGACACAACTGAAAGTTGGTGATTTCCACATCAAACTGCCCAACACTTTCAGTCGATTTTGACCTCGCTCACGTTTGTGCTTTCTTTTTTTCCTGAAAGCAGTTCGTTTGGGCAAAATGGCGGAACAAAGCAAGGAGGAGAACACATGGACGTGTGGGCAGCGTTGGGTGAGTGACAGTGAGCCCGAGCTTGGCCTCGGCATCGTCACTGGCAGTGGCGATGGCCGGGTGGACATCCGCTTCCCGGCAGTGGATGAAAATCGCTGCTTCGCCATCGCCTCCGCGCCCCTGCGGCGGGTGAAATTCATGCCCGGCGACCGGATCAAAATCCACTCTGGCGAAGAAACCACCGTGGTCGGCGTGCGCGAGGAAAACGGCCTGCTCATCTATCAGACGGAGATCGGTGAAACCCAGGAAGCCGAGCTCGCGGATTCGATCAGTTTCAGCAAACCGCAGGACCGCTTGTTCGGCGGCAGGCTTGATGCATTCACGGACTTCGACTTGCGCGGAGAGGCCCTGCGCCGCCGCGCGGAGATGCGCCGCTCACCGGTGCGCGGGCTGACGGGGGCGCGGATGGACTTGATCCCGCACCAGCTTTTCATTGCTGATGAAGTGGCGAATCGCCCGCGCCCGCGAGTCCTGTTAGCCGATCAGGTGGGGCTGGGAAAAACCATCGAAGCCTGTTTGATCCTGCACCGGCTTATTCTAACAGGGCGAGTGCAACGCGTGCTCATTCTTGTGCCGGTGCCGCTGGTGCATCAATGGTTCGTTGAGTTGCTGCGGCGATTTCAGCTTGCCTTCAGCATTTTCGACGAGGGCCGGTGCGAAGCGATTGAGTATGGTGATCCCGATTGCAATCCGTTTCTCGATAGCCAATGGGTGTTGGCAGCGGTGGATTTTCTCGCAGAAAACCCGGTCCGTGCGGCGCAGGCTAGGGAAGCAGGATGGGACATTCTGGTGGTGGATGAGGCGCATCATCTCGAGTGGTCGCCGGGTGCGCCGGGGCCGGCTTATGAAGTGGTGCGCGGCTTGGCGGAAGTCACGCCAGGGCTGCTTTTGCTCACCGCCACACCGCAACAACTCGGACCGGAAGGACATTTCGCCCGCTTACAACTGCTGGACCCGGAACGGCATTCAGATTTGGAAAAATACCGCGAGGAAACCCAACATTACCAGGAAGTGGCGGACATCGTCGAGGCACTTGATGCGGGCGGCGCGGCGGATGCGCGGTTGAAAAAATTCGTCGCCGGACGCGGGCGATTGGAGCGCGCCGTGCGGGATTTGATCGCTGACCAGCCAGCCGCGCGCGAACGCCTGATCTCGGATCTGCTGGATAGTTTCGGCGTCGGTCGGGTGATGTTTCGCAACACACGGGTAAAGCTTGGCGGCTTTCCCGTGCGCGAACCACGGCTGGCTCCCATGTCCGATAAACTCGCATGGCTGAGCGCCTTGTTGGAAAAGCTGGGCGAGGAAAAAATACTGGTCATCACGCGCAGTCGCGAGTTGGCCGAAGAAGTGTTAGAGCGCTTGCGCGATACCACTGGCGTGATCGGGGCGCTGTTCCATGAGGATCTCTCGCTGCTCCAGCGCGACCGCAATGCGGCATTTTTCGCCGAGCCTGACGGTGCGCGGCTGTTGGTTTGCTCGGAGATCGGCAGCGAGGGGCGAAACTTCCAATTCGCCCGACATCTCGTGTTATATGATCTGCCGGAGGATGTGGACTTGTTAGAGCAACGGATCGGACGGCTCGACCGCATCGGCCAGCGCGGCACGATCCAGGTGCATGTGCCGTATTTCACCAACACCGAAGAAGAAGTCCGCGTGCGCTGGCTGGAAGAGGGTCTGGACGCCTTCCGTGCCAGCCCGCCCGGCGCGGCGGAAATCCAACGCGAACTGGAACAGGATCTCGACGAAGCACTCTCGGAACCGGAGTTGACAGAGGGGCTGATTGAAAAAACTCTTGCCTGCCGCAAGCGTGTGGCGGAGCGGCTGGCGCATGGGCAGGATCGCTTGTTAGAAAGAAGCTCGCATCGTCCAGAGCGCTCAGAGTGGCTGGTGGGGCACATCCGTGAGTGCGATGAGAGCGTGGAGTTCGAGGACTTTTTACTACGACTGTTAGAATACTCAGGTGTGACCATTGAGGAGCTGGGAGCACGACGCTATTTCCTGCTGCCGGGGAATTTGAAATCGGACGCCTTCCCCGCCCTGCCGCATGAGGGAATGACCGCGACGCTCGATAGACAGCGGGCCTTAGAACGCGAGCAAGAAGCTTTTCTAACATGGGATCACCCGCTGGTGCGCGGGGCGCTGGATCTGCTGCTCGGCTCGGAGGCGGGCAACGCGTCATTCGCGGTCTGGCCCACGCCGGGCGACAAAACAATCCTGCTAGAATCATGGTTGGTGGTGGAATGCGTGGCCCCGGCGGAGTTGCACGCCGAGCGCTTCCTGCCGCAGACGCCACTGCGCGTGGTGGTTAATCACAAGGGCGCGAATCTCACCGAGGACACGAATTTACCCAAGGCAAAACTCCGCTGCGGCAACGCCCCCGGACTGATGAAAAACGAGGCGGTGAAACGCAAGCTGCTCCCGGAAATGTTAGAGCACACGCGGGTGCTCGGGATGGCGGCCAGCAAGACCGTCATCGCGGATGCCCTGTCATCGATGCACCAGCAAATGGCTATGGAAATCACCCGCCTACGCGACCTCGCGGAGATCAACGACCACATCCGACCGCAGGATATTGCCTTACTGGAGGAGCGGGAAAACGCCCTCGCCACAGTCATCAGCGAGGCCCGCGTCCGACTGGATGCGGTGCGGTTGATTTGGAAAGCACCGGAAAGTTAATACAGCTTACCCATGAAATCCTCGCACATCCGTCGGCCCCATTTTTTCCCTGCTGCTTGGCCTTGCTGCGGCATTGTCGGTCCATGCGGAAGCAGAGGTCACTCCGCCTGAGATTCGTTACCTGCCAGAAATGCGACCTGCGGCTGAATTGGGAAAATGGCCTCACGCGAATGGGAGACATCCGAAAGACCCGTCCTTGCCAGCTTGTATCGAGAGGCTATCCTGTAGATCATCCTGATTCGATCCATGACGTTCAAAATTTATTCTCTCGCTTGTCTGGTGGCTTCCGCCGCCCTGTTCGCCACCAGTTGTGATCGCCCCGCATCACAAGCGAAGCCCGCTGCACCCACGTCTGGCGCGACAGCGGAGCCACCGGCTGCCATTCCTGTCTCACTACCGGACGAGATCAGCTTCAATGAGCACATCCAGCCGATCCTCTCGGAGAATTGCTACCACTGCCACGGCCCGGACTCCGGCACCCGCAAACCGAAGGACGAACCTCTCCGCCTCGATCGTCCCACGGAGGCCTTCAAGGTGCGTGAAAACGGCAAGCCCGTCATCATCCAAGGTGACGCGGCGGCCTCCGAGCTGATCAAGCGGATCCACAGCACCGACGAAAAGGAGGTGATGCCACCACCGGAAACCCACAAGACCCTCAACCCGCGCGAGATCGCCCTTTTGGAAAAATGGATCAAGCAGGGTGCCAAGTATCAGCCGCATTGGTCGTTTGTCGCACTGACCCGCCCGCCAGTGCCGCAGGCTGCCCCGGAGGCGAGCAACCCCATCGATCATTTCATCACCGAAAAACTCGATGCCGCCGGGCTCAAGATGAACCCGCCTGAGGATGCTCGACGCTTTCACCGCCGGCTCTCCTTCGATCTGACCGGACTCCCCCCCTCCCCGGAATCCACCGATGCCTTCGTGACACGCTATGCAGCGGATGCCGACAAGGCCGTTTCGGAAGAAGCGAAGGCGATGATGGCCACCCCCGAACACGCCGAGCACCTCACGAGACATTGGCTCGATGCTGCCCGCTACGCTGACACGCACGGCATCCACATCGACAACTACCGCTCGATCTGGCCCTACCGCGACTGGGTCATCAATGCCTTCAAGTCGAACATGCCGTGGGACCAATTCACCGTCGAACAGATCGCCGGCGACCTCCTGCCGAACCGCACGCTCGATCAACAAGTCGCCACCGGCTTCAGCCGCTGCCTCGCCACCACTGGCGAGGGTGGAGCCATCGGGGAGGAATACGACGCCATCTATGCCAAGGACCGTGTCGATACCACCTCCGCGATCTGGCTGGGTCTGACCACCGGTTGCGCGGCCTGTCATGATCACAAGTTCGACCCGATCACTCAAAAAGATTTCTACTCGATGACCGCCTTTTTCCGCAACACCCCGATGAGTTCGCTGGATGGCAATAACGCCGAGCATCCGCCGAATGTGTTTGTGCCGCCGACCAAGGATCGCGCCCGTTGGGATCAACTCGCCGGAGAAATCGCCAACACCGAGAAGCAGCTCGCCGAGCGTAAAACCATCGCACGCGCGGATTTCGAGAAATGGCTACCGAACGCCACCGTCGATTTCAAAGCGGATACCGAACCCACCCTTGAAATCGCTCTCCCGCTCAACGAATCAGCAGGCACCATCCACGGCATCGTGAAAGGCCAGCCCCAAGAATGGCCTGTCACTCCGAACCGCATTGATGGCCCGCTCGGCAAAGCGGTCGTCGTCAGTGACACCCCGATCAACATCGGCGACATCGCCTCCTTCAACCGCAAGGAACGCGTCACCTATGGCGGCTTCATCCGCATCGAGGGTGAACCCACCGGAGCTGTCTTCGCCCGCATGAACAAGGCCGAGGTCTATAAGGGCTGGGACCTCTATTTGGAGGCTGGAAAGCCCGCCTCGCACGTCATCGACGACTTCCCTGCGAATGCCAACAAGATCGTCGCGCCGAATGTCCTGGAGACCGGAAAATGGACCCACGTCATGGTCACCTTCGATGGCACCAAGCCCGCCAAAAAGTCAATGATGCTCTACGTCGATGGCGTTGCCCAGAAGGTCACCTACACGACCAGCACCGTCGGGCCTAACATTGAAACCAAGGTTCCGTTCCAGCTAGGCAGCCGTGACGCGGGCGACTCGAAGCTCAACGGCCCCGTCGCACTCCAGGACTTCCGCTTTTACCGTCGCATCCTTGGCGCAGCGGAAATCGGAGCCATCGCCAGCAATGCCATTATCCGCGGGCTTGTTGCCATCCCGGAAGCCCAGCGTACGACGGAACAAAAGGACAAACTCTTCCCCTACTTCCTCGCCCAGTTCGATGCGCCCTCTCGTCAGCTCGACGACAAGCTCGACCAACTCAAGAGCGAACAATCCGAAATCCGTGCGACCGGAGCGGTAAGTCTCGTGATGGAGGAAAAGCCCGGTGAACCCTTCGCAAACATTCTCGTTCGCGGCGTTTATTCGTCAAAGGGCGACAAGGTCGGAGCCGCTACGCCTGCCGTCCTTCCCGCCATGCCTGCCGACGCACCGAAGAACCGTCTAGGCCTTGCGAAGTGGCTCGTCGATCCCGCCAACCCGCTGCCTGCCCGCGTGACGATGAACCGCACCTGGTATTACTTCTTCGGCACCGGCATCGTAGAGACCACCGAGGACTTCGGCGTCATGGGCGCGCGGCCCAGCCATCCGAAACTGCTCGACTGGCTCGCCTCCGAATTCATCGACTCCAAGTGGAACTACCGCCACATGATCGAGTTGATGGTCACTTCACACACCTACCGCCAGAGCGCCACCGTCACCCCCGAGAAGCTTGAAAAGGACCCGACGAACCGCTTGCTGGCGAGAGCTCCCAGAAACCGACTTGATGCCGAGCAGCTTCGCGACATGGCCCTCGCCAGTTCCGGTCTGTTGGTTGAAAAACTCGGCGGCCCCTCCGTCCGGCCCTACCAACCGGAGGGCATCTGGAGCGACGTCGCCATGAAGGAGTCGAACACGAAGGACTACATCCAAGACAAGGGTCAGTCACTCTACCGTCGCTCGCTTTACACCTTCTGGAAACGCACCGCCGCGCCGCCTTCCATGGAGATCATGAACGCACCGACCCGCGAGGTTTTCTGCGTCCGCCGAGACCGCACCGACACGCCGCTCCAGGCACTCGTCGTGCTGAACGACCCGCAGTATGTCGAGGCCTCGCGCCAGCTCGCCGCCCACGCTATCGCCTCGTCCTCAGACGTCGATCAACGCATCGACTACCTCACGAAACGCCTGCTAGACCGCGTGGCAAGAACCAAAGAGCGCAAGATTATCCATGGCTCCATTGACGAACTCCTCGCCGCCTTCACCGCGAAGCCCGAGGACGCCGCCAAACTCCTCACCGTTGGCGAGACGCCGCTACCCGCTATCCCCGCCCCGGAACTCGCCGCATGGACCATGGTTGCCAGCCAGATTCTCAACCTCGACGAAACCCTCACCCGCTAATCCGTCATGAACCCCTTAGAGACCTATAACAACGCCCTCACCCGGCGACAGTTCTTCCGGAAAACCAGCACCGGACTTGGCGCTGCCGCACTCGCCTCCCTCCTCGACCGACCCGTCTTCGCGGGCTCACAGGATCTCAGCGGATTGATGGCTGGCATCCCGCAGATCGCCCCCAAGGCGAAACGCGTGATCTACGTTTCTCTCATCGGAGCGCCATCCCAGCTCGACCTCTTCGACTACAAGCCGGACCTCACCAAGCGATTCAAAGAAGACCTCAACCAGTGGCTCAAGGACCAAGGCCAGCGCCTCACCGGCATGACTTCCGGCCAAGCCACTTTCCCACTCGCGCCCAGTATTTTCAAATTCAACCAGCACGGGAAAGCCGGCACATGGATCAGCGAACTGCTGCCGTGGACCGGCAAAATGGCCGACGACATCTGCCTCATCAAGTCGATGCACACCGACGCGATCAACCATGAGCCCGCCAACCAGCTCATCTGCACCGGCTCCATGCAGAACGGAAAAGCCTCCATGGGCTCCTGGCTCTCCTACGGCCTCGGCTCGATGAATCAGGATCTGCCGTCCTTCGTCGTCCTCCACGCCACCCACTCTTCGCCATTTTCTAACGTCCAAGCCATCTCCTCCCGCCTCTGGGGTTCCGGTTTTCTGGAGGGAAAACACGCTGGCGTCGCCCTCCGCTCGCTTGGCGATGCGGTACTCTTTCTCAAAGATGCCCCCGGCGTCTCCCGCGACATGCGCCGCAAGATGCTCGATGGCCTGAACCAGATCAACGAGAGCTCCTACGAAGACGTCGGCGACCCCGAGATTAAGAACCGCATGCAGCAATATGAAATGGCCTTCCGCATGCAGGCCTCCGTCCCCGAACTCACCGACCTTTCCAGCGAATCCGAGCATGTCTATTCGCTCTACGGCCCGGAGAGTAAAACGCGCGGCACCTTCGCCAACTCCACCCTCATGGCCCGCCGCCTGCTCGAGCGTGGCGTCCGCTTCGTCCAGATCTTCCATCGCGGCTGGGATCAGCACGGATCCCTCCCGCGCGACCTCGCCTCGCAATGCAAGGACGTCGATCAAGGCATTTACGGACTCATTCAAGACCTCAAACAACGCGGAATGTTAGAGGACACCCTCGTCGTCTTTGGCGGCGAATTCGGCCGCACCATCTACTCTCAGGGCGCGCTCAGTGCCACCGATTACGGTCGTGATCACCATCCTCGTTGCTTCTCCCTCTGGATGGCTGGCGGTGGGATCAAAGGCGGTCAAGTTTACGGTGAAACCGATGAAATGTCCTACAACATCGTCAAGGACCCCGTCCACATCCGCGACCTCCACGCCACCATCCTCTACAGCCTGGGCATCGAACACGAGCGACTCTCGTTCAAGTACCAAGGCCTCGACCAACGCCTCACCGGCGTCGAACCCGCCCGCGTCGTCAAAGAACTTTTCGCGTAGCCCTGCGCTCACCGACTTTTTTCGCCCATCCGATCGGCCTTGAACGGGCGACGCATCGCGAAGACCTACCCCGCGGCTGCCTGGGACAGTTTCGCGGTAAAAACGAACTTCTAACAAACAATCAATAAGACGACTGCGGCATAATGAAGTCACTGACTCTCTCCATCTTTAGCGTGCTGGTACCGGTTGTTTTTCAAGCACGCGCCGCAGAGTTCGCGCCGCTCACGCTCGATTCGCCACTCGACTATCAGGTCTTTCAGCGCGACTCGCGGGAACATGGCACGATACGCATCGCAGGAAAGTTGCCCGCTCCCGATGCGAAAATTGAAGCGCGCATTGTCGAAGCTAAAAGCAACGCCGAAAATCAACCGGAGTGGAAACCACTTGCCGCAAAAATCAGCGAGTCCGATTTTTCTGCGGAACTGCACGGCGATGCAGGTGGCTGGTTTGGACTTGAAGTGCGTGCGATTAGAAATGACGGAACTCTGACCTCAACAAGCGTCGATCACGTCGGAATCGGCGAGGTCTTTGTCGTTGCTGGACAATCGAACTCTGCAAATCACGGTTCGGAAAAGCAACTCACTCAAACGGGACTCGTCGCGGCTTTCAGCGGCACAAAGTGGCAACTCGCGAGTGATCCGCAACCCGGTGCGACCGGAGCCGGAGGCAGCTTCATGCCGGCTTTTGGCGATTTAATGGTAACAAGATTTCATGTGCCGATCGGCATCGTTGCGGTTGGCGTCGGCTCGACCAGCGTGCGCGAATGGCTGCCGAAAGGCGAGCGAGTGCAACAGGAGACGACCACTGGCAATGGATTGCGCTCCGTCGGTCCCGGCGAGTGGGAAGTCATCGGCGATCATTTTGCAAACCTCTCCAGCCGCATCACCGCATGCGGCCCGCGAGGCATCCGCGCGATTCTTTGGCATCAGGGCGAATCGGACGCCGGACAGGCGCGCAGCGGTTATCCTGCGGACCGCCAGATCAGCGGCGAGCAATATTGCATTTACATGGAAAAACTGATCCATGCGACAAGCAAGCACGCCGGATGGGAAATTCCGTGGTTCACCGCCCGGGTCAGTTATCACAGCGAGAATGACCCGAGTGACGACGAGTTTCGCGCTGCGCAAAAATCACTCTGGGATCGTGGTGTCTCGCACGTAGGACCTGATACCGATGCGTTGCGCGCCGAGTATCGCACAGGTGTTCATTTTAATGCGCTCGGCCTTCAATTACACGGCAGACTTTGGGCAGAATCTATCAGTCCGTGGTTGGAAAAGCAACTGGCCACCACGCGTTAAAAATTGGCTCAAATCATCACCGACATTTTACTCAAGAAATTCTCCATTGGATGACGTGCAATGTGAGTTGGGACTTCTTGGTTAAGGTTGGCTCAGGGCCTGAGCAATCGCTTTCTCAGCCAGCGGTGCCATGACGTCATAGCCGGCTTGGTTAGGATGGACCATGTCCTCGGCATACTCGTGCTTGAGACCTTTTTCCGCATCCACCATGGCCGAGTGGTAGTCGAGATACGTCAATCCATGTTTCACTGCGTAGTCCTTGATCATGGCATTCATGGCGATGATTCGGTCGGCAGGATTTGGCATATCAGGACGCCATTGAAATTTGATGGAAGGCAGCACGGAGGCGAGCACCACGCGAATGCCGTTGGCCTGCGCGAGTTCCGCCATCGACATCAGATTGCCCAAGGTTTCCTCGGGGGTCATGGGCCCGGTGTTTCCTGCTAGATCATTGGTTCCCGCAAGGATTACCACGACCTTGGGCTTGCGGTCGATGACATCCGGGCGGAACCGGATGAGCATCTGCGGCGTCGTCTGTCCGCTGATGCCGCGGTTGACATAGGGTTTGCCCGGGAAAAACGGGCGGCCCTCTTGTTTCCAAGCATCGGTGATCGAGTCACCCATGAATACCACGCGGTTCTCCCCGGCGGCCGGAGCAGGGAGTTGTGCGTTCTCCTCGCGATAGCGTCCGAGGCCCGCCCAATCCTGGACCTTCTTCGCGGGCGGTGTTTGCACCGGGGCTGCGCTAGGTGGCACCGGCGCTGGCACAGGAGTTTGTGATAAGGCAAATCCACCCGAGATCAGTAGCGCCGTGGCAATGCCCGTGGCGGTGAAAGACAGCTTGATGGGCATACGAAGAGTGCCGCTGAAACGATGTTGAAGTGAAATCATGGCGACCAGCGTGTTGCCAGAGATCCGCGCTGTCCAGCCTGCGCAGCGCGGTTCAATGAAAATGGTGGGCCTGCATTCTGGGTGTGGATTGAGAAATCTTCAGAAAATCAAAAATCAAAGTTCCTCAATCATCAATCGGCAATCAATGCGCCGCCGCTGGGTCAGCCCCCACAACAGGATTGATGAATGACGATTGATGATTGCTGATTTTTGATCGGCCAATGATGAAACAAGTGGCGTGCGAAAGGCGTCGTGGTAAGCGTAGATTTATAACACTGCTGAGACCGTCCGAAAATTCACTCAACACCCCACTCCGCAGGCCCCCGAATTTTTACTAACCGAAAACACATTATGCATTTCTTCACTCAGTTGCTATACGACTCCACGCTAGAACTTCGCATCATTTCAAAGACTCGTGCGCGGTTGACCGAAATTAAAAAAATGCCCGCTGCCTCATGCGTCGGCTTGGCGCTCATCGTTTCCGCAATTTTTACCGGAACCTCTCCGGCTCAGATCCAAGTGCCCCCGCTTCCGGACCCGGACGTGGCGCGACTGGCCGAGCTCGATGCCTACTGGGCGGAAGTTTCACGCTCGGTGAAAGCGGGAGACTTCGCCGCTTACCAAGCCGGATGCCATCAGAAGGCCGTCCTCGTCTCGGGCACGAAGCGCATCAGCTACCCGCTCAGCCAGGCCCTTGCGCGCTGGAAGAAAGAGTTCGACGATACCCGAGCGGGGCAAAGGCAATCCTCCGTGGAGTTCCGTTTTGTCCATCGCTATGGTGATGCAACCACGGCGCACGAGTCGGGATTTTTTCTCTACACGTCGCGCGATGCCGGAGGTGAGGCCAAACCGGAATACGTCGAGTTCGAGGCGCTGTTAGTGAAAGAGCAGGGCGCTTGGAAAATTATGATGGAGTATCAGAAGGCGAAGGCGGAAAAGGCCGCGTGGGATGCCTTGGCTCCTCGGGGTTGAGCGCACTGTTAGAAAAATCATGCGTTGTCCGAGGACTCGATGGAATCCTCAGTCTCGATGTCTTCGCATGACCTCGCCTGTGCTTCTGCAACAGGGAGTTTGCCCGATACAACAGCAGGTTGATGCCCGTATATGGGGCATGATTATGATTCGCTTCGTGATTGCCTCAGTCGCACTTGCGCTCCCCCTCGGAGCCGCCGAGCCGCTGGCGTTCAATCGCGACATTCGGCCGATCCTCTCGAAGACCTGCTTCACCTGCCACGGACCCGACGCCGCCGCCGTGAAAGCCGAGCTCCGTCTCGACCTCCGCGAGCGGGCCTTGCTCGGCGGCGAATCGAAGAAGCCGGCGATCGTTCCCGGAAAACCCGAGGAGTCGCTGGTGGTGGAACACATCAATAGCAAGGACCCGGACGAAGTCATGCCGCCGCCGGAGGCACACATGAAATTCACTGCCGAAGACGCGGCAAAACTCACCCGCTGGATCAAGGAAGGCGCAGTCTATGAGGGCCATTGGGCGTTTCAGACTCCGAAGAAGGCCGCTTTTACCGACCCTGCTCTCGGAGCCATCGATCATTTTGTTTCCGCCCGGCTGAAAACAGAGAACCTCGCTTTTTCACCCGAAGCCGACCGCAACACCCTGATCCGCCGTGTTTCCTTCGACCTCACCGGCCTGCCTCCGTCAGCAGTAGACGTTAAAGCCTTCATCGAGGATAAATCCCCTCAGGCCTATGAATCGCTGGTGGACCGCCTGCTTGCCTCGCCTCGTTTCGGGGAAAATTTCGCCGTTTCATGGCTGGATGCCGCCCGCTATGCCGATACCAACGGCTACTCGATCGACGGCGGCCGTGACCAGTGGATCTGGCGCGACTGGGTGATCAAATCCTTCAACGACAACCAGCCCTACGACCAATTCCTCACCGAGCAACTCGCCGGCGACCTTCTGCCGAACGCCACCGAGCAGCAGATCGTCGCCACCGGCTTCAGCCGAAATCACGCCATCACCCATGAAGGCGGCACTATCCCCGAGGAAAATCTAACGAACTATGTCGCCGACCGCGTGAAGACGACTTCCGAAACCTTCCTCGGCCTGACCCTCGGCTGCGCACAGTGCCACGATCACAAATACGACCCCTTCACCCAGCGCGATTACTACCGCTTCTTCGCCTTTTTCAACACCCTCGGCGACGCCGGACTCGCGGGTGACAAAGGCATCAACGCCGCGCCCGCAATCAACGCCGCTTCTTGTCTCGCCACCCCCGCCGAAGCGGAAAGCGTCCGCCACGAGCTGGACACCGCCAAGCACGTCTTCGCCGCTCCCATCCCCAAGGCCCAGGCGAAATGGGAAATCGACCAGCGAGCCGACCTCGCCCAACGCGGCAAGAACCTCGTTCTAACACCACTCGAAGTCGTCTCCGCCACCGCGCCGAACGGCAGCCCGGACCGGATCAAGGTCCAGCCCGATCAGTCCGTCACCATCGCCGGTGGCGACTTTGCGGCCTACAACATCCTGACAAAACTCCCCGTCAGCGGCCCACCGATCCGTGGCATCCGCGTGGTGTTTTCTCCTGGCGAAAAGTCGAAGGGCAAGCTCGGCTACGGCGGGTCCAAAGGGCTGGAGGGCAATTTCATGCTCAGTTCCATCACCACCTCCGTCTCCACCTTTCCGGCTGGAAATGTCGATCTCAACGCGATCCTGCCGGTTTTCCGCCTCAGCGCCAGCGGCGAGCAGCCCGGCTTCGAACCCCGCAAGGCCCTCATCACCGACCCGCTCGTCGGATGGTCCCCGCCCACTGGCAGCACCGAACCGCAGCACCTCACGCTGACCTTCGCCACCCCAATCCAACCGAGCGCCACCCCCTACCTCACCACCGAGATCCTTTTCAACTACGGCCAGAACACCTCGCCTGCCCACTTCCAAGTCTTCGCGCTTTCAGGAAATGACGATGGCTCGCCGCATCCCGCCGAGATCACCGCAATTCTAACTGCCGATCCCGCCACCCGCTCGCCGGAGCAAACCGCGAAACTTCGCGACTATTTCCACCAGATCGCCCCGGAAAAAGCCGAGTTACGCAGCCAGATCAAGAACCTAGAAGAGCGCCTTTCGATGCTCACCGAAAAGCATCAGGTTCTCGTCATGAACACCGCGCCGAAACCCCGCGTAACCCATATTCTCGAGCGCGGCGTTTACTCCGCGCCGAAGGACGAAGTCACACCCGGCAGTCCCGCCGCCCTGCCGCCACTCTCGGATGATCCCACGTTCGACAAGGCCACGGGCACCTTCCGCGACCGTCCGGCCAATCGTCTCGACCTCGCGAAATGGCTGACCCGTCCCGACCACCCGCTCACCAGCCGCGTCGCCGTGAACCGGCTTTGGGAACACTTCTTCGGTCGCGGGCTTTCCGCCTCCACTGCCGACCTCGGGTCGCAGGGCCAGTGGCCATCGCACCCGGAATTGCTCGACTGGCTGGCCGTCGATTTCCGCGAAAACGGCTGGGACCGGAAACGCCTCATCAAGTTCATCCTCACTTCCCGCACCTATCGCCAATCTTCTAACACCACTCCCGAACTCCTCACCAAAGATCCCCGCAACGAGCTCCTCGCCCGCGGCCCGCGCTTCCGTCTAACTGCCGAACAAATCCGCGATCAAGCACTCGCCACCGCTGGCCTGTTAGTTGAGCGGCTCGGCGGTCCCAGTGTGAAACCCTATCAGCCCGGCGACCTCTGGCGGCAGGTTTCCCACTACGGCTCCAGCCCCGCCACCTCGCAGACTTTCGTTCAAGACCACGGCGAAAAACTCCATCGCCGCTCACTCTACACCTACTGGAAACGCACTCTGCCTCCGACCAACCTTTCCACCTTCGACGCGCCGAACCGGGAAATTTGCTCGATCGGCCGCCTGCCCACCAACACCCCGCTCCAAGCGCTGGTCACGCTGAATGACCCGCAGTTCGTCGAGGCCTCCCGTGCTTTTGCCACAAAACTACTAGGCATGTCGTACCCCAGCGATCGCGACCGCCTCGCCGCCGGTTTCGAATCCATCACCTCCCGCCCGCCAGTCAGCCAGGAACTTGCCACCCTCGAATCCGCCCTGAAGCGCGAGCGCCAGCGCTACCAGTCCGACGAACCCGCCGCCCGCGAACTCCTCGCCATCGGCGAACTCGAACAAACCACCACCGCCCCACCCGCCGAACAAGCCGCCTGGACGCAGCTCGCATCCACGCTATTTAACCTATCAGAGACGCTGACGCGTCGATAATGGATCGGAGATAGGAGATAGGAGAATGTAGTTCTAAACCTCTTCTTTTTCTTACTCACATCTCACATCTCACATCTCACATCTCAAATCTCAAATCTCTTATCCCCTATCCCCAACCTCTCCCATGAACCCCCTCATCTTCTCCCGCCGCGCCTTTTTGGGAAAGTCCGCCAACGGCCTCGGGCACGTTGCGCTTTCCGCGCTGCTCCTGCCCTCGCTAGCGAAGATCGCGCGCGGCGAGCAACCGAACGAGGAAAACATGGCCGCCTTCCGTACCATCGCGCCGAAAGCGAAACGGGTAATCTATCTCTTCCAATCCGGCGGGCCGTCGCATGTCGATCTCTTCGATGGCAAGGACGTCCTTAAGAAACTCCACGGCAGCGACCTCCCCGACTCCGTGCGCGGCGGTCAACGCGTCACCGGCATGACCGCCGGGCAGTCGAAATTCCCGGTCGTCCAACCCATCGCCCCGGGACAACTCTGCGGCCCGTCCGGCGTGTGGCTTTCCGACCTGCTCCCGCACACCCAGAAAATTGCTGGCGAGATCTGCGTCATCCGCTCGATGCACACCGAGGCGATCAACCACGACCCCGCCATCACGCTCATCAACACCGGCTCGATGCAGCTCGGCCACGCTTCCGCCGGCGCTTGGGTCAGTTATGGCCTCGGCACCGACAACTCGAACCTCCCCGCCTACATGGTGCTCATTTCCCAAGGCACCGGAAAAAATCCCGACCAGCCGATTTTCTCCCGCCTCTGGGGCAGCGGTTACCTTCCTTCCCAACATCAAGGCGTCATTCTCCGCGCCGGGGCCGATCCCGTGCTCTATCTGGACAACCCGAACGGCGTCAGTCGCGAGCAGCGCCGCGCCCAACTCAGCGAACTTGAAATTCTCAACCAACGCTTTGCCGATGACGTCGGCGATCCGGAAACCGTCGCCCGGATCCATGCCTACGAAATGGCCTTCCGCATGCAGGCCTCCGTGCCCGAACTAACGGATCTAACTAACGAGTCCGCCGCCACTTTCGAACTCTACGGCCCGGAATCCCGCAAGCCTGGCACCTTCGCCGCAAACTGCCTATTAGCCCGCCGCCTCGCCGAGCGCGGCGTCCGTTTCATCCAGCTCTTCCATCGCGGTTGGGACCAGCACATCGCCATCACCAAGCAGCTTCCTAACCAGTGCCGCGACACCGATCAACCCTCCGCCGCTCTTATTCTGGATTTAAAACAACGTGGTCTGCTAGAGGATACCCTCGTCATTTGGGGCGGTGAGTTTGGTCGCACCGTTTACTCACAAGGCAATCTCGGATCGCCCGTCGCCGGTCGTGATCACCACGGCCGCTGCTTCTCCATCTGGATGGCCGGTGCCGGTGTGAAAGGCGGCTCCGTCGTCGGCGCAACGGATGATTTCTGTTGGAACATTACGCAAGATCCTTATCACATCCGCGACCTCAATGCGACCATTCTCCACCAGCTCGGCATCGACCACAAACGCCTCACCTACCCCTACCGCGGCCTCGACCAAAAGCTCACCGGCGTGGAACCCGCACATGTGATGAAGAAGATTCTGGCGTGACGGGAAGTTGACCAAATCCCGACCGTCGTCTGGAATCCTTTTGGCAAAATCAGCGCGCAAGCCGCCGCGGCCAAGAGAATATTTCCGTGCCGGTCACAGAGGCAGTCGTCGGCGACATCGTCATCGTAGGACCAGGGGATCGCATCCCGGTCGATGCGCAGCGGATGTTTGCGCCGCTATGATTCCGTGTTACGCTCCGCCCATGCTCCTCCGAATCATCATCCCCGCCTTCGTCATGACTGCCTCCGCCTTCGCTGGCGATCTCATCGAAATCCCGTTCACCACGGCGGCGGGCAAGGCTACCTCGCTCAAGGACTACAAGGGCAAGGTCGTCCTGCTCGTCAATCTCGCTTCAAAATGTGGCCTCACGCCGCAATACACCGCGCTTGAGGCGCTCTACAAAAAACACCAGAGCGAGAACTTCGTGATCCTTGGATTTCCCTGCAATGACTTCGGCCAACAGGAACCCGGCACCATCGAGGAAATCCAGAAATTCTGCAAAGCGGAGTATGACGTGACGTTTCCGATCATGGATAAAATCAGCGTGAAGGGCAAAGATCAGCACCCGCTCTACGCGGCCCTCACCGGCAAGGATGGGGTTTTCCCCGGCGATGTCCGGTGGAACTTCGGGAAATTTCTCATCGGCAAGGATGGCAAAGCGATTGCCCGCTTCGAACCCACCACCAAGCCCGATAGCCCGGAGCTAACCGGTGCGGTGGAAAAGGCGCTGGCCGTCAAGGAATAAGGGTCAGCCTATTCCGGCAACACCGTGACGACGGTGGGGGTGACTGCAAAGATGCGGGCGGCTACTTCGCTGACGCGATCCATGGTGAGGGCGTGGTAAGCCGCGGGCAGGCGGCGGTGTGCATCGGCAGGGTGGCCGAACAGGAGATCCAACGCGACGTGGCGGGCGACGGCGGCGGGGGATTGCTGTTGGATGGCGAGGCCGCTGAGGACGGTGGAACGGACGCGGTCGAAGGCGGCAGCCGGGATCCCGGCGGCGGCGATTTTCCCGATCTCCGCGAGCAATTCCCGGCGAGCGAGGTCTGCCTGGTCGGGTGCGGTGGCGAGGTAAAAGGTGAACAGTCCGGCATCGAAGCCGAGAAACTGGGTGGCACCGACCTGATAGGCGAGGCCGAGTTCCTCGCGGATGCGGGTGAACAAGGGACCGGCCATGTCGGTGCAATATTCTTGGATCATGGCGAGGGCGTGGCGGTCCGTGCCGCTGACGGTGGTGCCGGGGAAACCGATGGTGAGCACGGCTTGTTTCTTGGGAAGATGGCGCGTTAGATCCGAGCCGGGGACCATCCGGCTGGCGGGGGCGGACCAGGGGTGGCCTTGAGGGAGGGCGGAAAATTTCGCGGTGAGGAGATCGAGCGTGGCGGCAGGATCGAAGTCCCCGGCGATGGCGAGCGTGATGTTAGAAGCGTTGAAATGGCGGGAGTGGTGGGCGCTGAGGGCAAGCCGGTCGAGGGACGGCAGGCTATCCGTGGAGCCGAGGGCGTCGAGGCCGTAGCCGGTGCCGCCGAAAACCGCATCGCGCAGTGCGCGGAAACCGGTGTGCAGCGGGTCTTGCAGGGCTTCTTCCAGACTGGCGAGCTGGCTTGCTTTTTCCCGCTGGATGGCATCGCCATGGAGGGCCGGGGCGAGGATGACCTCGGCGAAAACATCGGCAATAGTGGCAAGGTCCGGGCTGAGGCCGTAGGCTTGGACGAGCAGCGCGTTGTTGCCGGTGCCCGCGCTGATCGATGCGCCGAGGGATTCGAGGGTGAAGGCGATTTCCTGGGCGCTACGGGTGAGGGTGCCTTTCGCCAGGGTGGCGGCGAGGAGTTGATTCAGGCCGCTGGTGGCAGGGGTTTCCGCAGGCAGGCCGCCACGGACGGCGGCTTGGAGGTGGACGAGCGGGACGCGGTGATCTGGGATGAGCGCGAGGGTGAGGCCGTTGGGTAGGGTGTAGGTCTGGATTTCCTCGCGGGAACGAGCGGATTTCGCGATGCGGGCCGGGGCCGGGGCGTCGAGCGGATCGAGGACGGTGAGAGTTTGGCGCTCGTCCTCGAGGGTGAGGGCCACGCGGCGGATGTCGGCGATGGTGACGGCCTGGATGGCGGCAAGGTAGCGGCGGGTGAAATCGAGATCACGGGCCTCGTGCCAATTTGAGGCCAGGTCCGCAGCCCGGCCCGAGGCGGTGGTCAAACTGCGAAATTGGCTGGCGGCGATCTGGCGTTTTACTTTCGCTAGATCCTCGTCCAAAGCGCTGGCGGCGACGGCGGCGACTTCCGTTAGGATGGCTTCGATCAGCGCGTCGCGTTTGGCGGGCTCGGCATCGGCGGAGATTCCGAGCAACCCTTCGCGTCCGGGACCGGTCCATGAGAAGGCGGAAATTTCCAGCGCGAGTTCCTGTTCCTCCCGCAGACTGCGGTGGAGGCGGGAGGCGTGGCCACGCCCGAGAATGCCAGCGAGCGCGTCGAAGGCGGGGGCGTCCGGGTGGTCGAGAGCGGGGGTTTTCCAAGCGAGGGATATCCGGCTGGTGGGGATGGCAAAGGTACCGCGTGCCCGCCGTGGCCCGAGCTGCGGCGCATCGAGGGCGACCAGTGGCTCACGCCCGCCGCCGGGGAGGACGACGGCGGTCAATGAGGCTAACATTTCCCGCGCCACGTCTGGATCGAAGTCCCCGGAAACCACGGCGAAGCAGCGGTCCGGCGTGTAGCGGGCGCGGTGGTAGGCCGTGAGATCGTCGTGGCGAATGGCATCGAAGAGATGGCGGTGGCCGATGACCGGGTGGCGGCGTGGGTCCAGCGTAAAGACGGTGGAAAACAACAGGCGGGAGGCGGCGTTGTCAGGATCGTCAAGCCCCATGTCGATTTCCCGGCGGATGACGTCTTTTTCCTTCTCGAACTCGGATTCCGGTAGGGTCGGGAAGAACACGAGGTTCGTCAGCGTTTGCAGAAACACGGGCAACGAAGCGGCCGGGCCATCGATGTAATACACCGTGCGATCAAAGCTGGTATAGGCGTTCCAATGCCCGCCCGCCGCCTGCACGGTGTCGGCGAGGGTGTCCGCATCGTAGTCGCGCGTACCCTTGAAAACCATGTGTTCGAGGAAATGGGAAAGTCCTGCGCCGAGGTGGCTGTCTTCGTGCATGCTGCCGGTGTGAACCCAGATTTGCGTGCTGACAACCGGCGCGGCGGGATCGGGATCGAGGATCAGGGTGAAGCCGTTAGGTAGGGTTTCGACGGTGGCTGCGGTGGGTGGATATTCCATGGAATTGGCTTGGAGCGAGGGGTGGATGCCGTATATGCGTTGGGGATGCAACGTTGGATCGCATTGGGTGTCGTGGCAATGGTGCTATTGCTCGGTGGTGGATATTACGCCCATCGCATTTATGAACAGAATCGTCCGCAGCCGGTGTGGGTGCCGTTGACGATCAATCCGGCGATGCCCGTCGAGAAGCGGGATGAGATGGCGAAGGATTTGAAGGGGAAATTGCAGGACCGGGCAGCTCTGATCCGAGTCAGCAAGGATCTCGGGCTCGCCCAAAAATGGCACCTGAGCTCTGATGAGGCTGCGGCCAGTGAAATCGCGAGACGCCTGTTCGTCAAAGTCGGTGAGACGGACGGCAAGGTTGGCAAAGTCCCATCGATCAACATCGGCGTCACTGGCAAGAGCAAGGAAAAGGAGCTCACCACCGCGCTCGCCCTGCGCCTGATGGATGATGTGTGGAAAGCGCTCGGCATCAGCCCACCGGGGCAGAAGGATTTTTAAGGATTCACGGAGGCGAGGCTCGGCTTTGTAAGAATTTCCCGCCTCATGGGGTATCGAATTTCTGGCGGGACAGCCTCCCGCGCCGAAACCTGATGCACTCATTCATTCCTACCTGTTTGGCAAGCGCCTTGGCGCTGATCGCAATCCCGCAAACCTCCGCCGCCGAGGAGCCGCCTGCCGGGGCCTTGGAAAAAATCACGCAAGCCTTACCGGAAAAGGCCTTCGCGAAACCGCAGCACGAACGGACGATCTTGATATTTGCCAAGACCAACGGCTTCCACCACGCGTCGATCCCCACGGGTAAGCTAGCACTCCAGGAAATGGGCAAAAAGACCGGAGCCTATCAGGTCGTCATCAGCGATGATCTGGCGAATTTCGAGACGGATGCCTTGAAAAAATTCGACGCGATTTGTTTTCTCAGCACCACCGGGAATGCGTTCTCACCCGACAAGAATGAGCAGAAAACCCTAACCGATGCGCAGAAGCAAACCGCCGCCGAGCGGGACGCGCGCCTGAAAACGAACGTGATGGCCTTCATCAAATCCGGTCACGGCTTCATCGGCATTCACTCGGCGACGGATTCGTTTTACGAGTGGCCGGAGTATGGGAAAATGATCAACGGTTACTTCAACGGCCATCCGTGGCATGCGAACAAGCAAGTGAGCATCAAGGTAGAACCCGGCCAGGAAAAGCATCCCTTGGCGGCGATGTTCCATGGTGAGAATATCGAGTTTCCCGAGGAGATCTATCAATTCAAGGAACCCTACGATTCCAAGGCCGTCCACATGCTGTTGCGCCTTGACGTGACGAAAACCGACATGACCAGCAAGGACATCAAGCGCACCGACGGTGACTTCGGCATCTCATGGGCGCGGCACTGGGGCAAGGGTCGGGTGTTTTACAGCTCACTTGGACATAACCATGAGATCTATGAGAACCCCAAGGTGCTGCTGCATTTCCTAGCAGGAATGCAATGGGCGCTGGGCGACTACGAAGTGGCAGTGAAAGACCCGGTGGCAGGGACCACCGGTGCCATCGCCGAATAATGTTAGTGCGCGAAACCTCCCGGGTGGCGGCTGCCATCAGGCGTCCGTGACGGGTTCCCAGTAGCTCATCTGCTGGGGGTTGAGTTCGAGAAATTGCGAACTGGACGCGATGTAGATGCAGAGATTCACGTCGCCGTTGCCCCAGTCGAGTTCGAAGCCGTCGTGACGGATGCGGTAGGGACGGACGGACCACTCGGAACCCTTAATTTGATACCAGAACTCAGTGAGGCTGACAAAGCGGATACATTCCAGTTGGGCGGCGTGGCGTTTGCGATAGGTTTTACCGAGCAAGATCCCGGGGTTGAGTACGGCGGATGCGTTCATGGAGTCTGGGTTATTGGTGGGTAGGTGTCGCTGCGGGAGGTGCCTTCGGTGGCGGGTCGGAAATTCTCCTCACCCTTCATCAAGCTTCGCGACTTATTAGGTTTCAGGAAGTAAGCTGCGCAACGCCGCGCTGCAATTCAAACGAAATTTGGCCGAAAAAGCTCGGGACAAACATTCCCGCACTGCGCCCCATGAGTGATACCCGCAGACGCGGCTCATTTAACCAAGACCGCGGCCGACCAGCAGCTTGTCCACGTATTTCGCGAGCAGATCGACCTCAAGATTCACCAACTGGCCGACCTCCGCGAGGTGGAGCTGGGTGTGGGTCCAAGTGTGCGGGGTGATCCAGAATACCGCGCCGTCCGGGGTGAGTTCCGCGATGGTTAGAGAAATGCCGTCGATGCAGAGCGAGCCTTTGTCGATGCAAAGTCGGTGGATTTCAGGAGGCAGGGAAATGCCCAGAATATGGTCCTGCCCGTTAGCTTCAAGCCGTGTCAGTTTCCCAACGCCATCGACATGACCTTGGACGAAATGACCACCGAAGCGGTCGCCGACAAGCATCGCGCGTTCGAGATTGACCGTGGAGCCGACCGTTAGATTTTCCAATGCGGTGATCCGAAGAGTCTGGGCTAACAGATCGAACGCGGCTTGTTTCTCGGTCAGTTCGGCGACGGTTAGGCAGCAGCCGTTGACGGCCACGGAGTCACCCAAGGCGAGCTCGTGGGCGAAGGGGATTCCCAATACCAGCCGGGCTTGATCTCCTGAGATGGCGAGTTGGGCGACGGTGCCAGTGGCTTCAACGAGTCCGGTGAACATGGAGGGTCAGGGCTTGGCTGGGATTTCTCCGGGCTGGGTGTTAGGAGATGGTGGGGCGAACATGGCCTCAATCCCACGGTCGGGAAAGAGGTTCATGCAGGCGGCTACGATGAGCGTCGGCAGGATCGCGCCGAGGGCGAGCTTGAGCGGCGAGACGCCCTCACCGAAGAAGCGACCGAGCAACGCCTGACCGGCTGGGTTCGGAGCGTTGGCGATAACTGTTAGGCCGCCCCCGGTCACGGCCCCGGCAAGCACGGCGTATTTCAAATACGGCGAAAGGCCCTCGACCTGACTGGCGAGAAAGGTAATCGCGGCATTGTCATTAAACGATGTTAGAATGGTGGAACCAATAAACAATGGCATTTCCGAGAGGCTGGAAATGATCGGTCCCAACCACCAGCCCTGGAGTCCGCCGTGGACGACGAGCGCACCGAGGAAGAAGCCGACGAGGATCGGTCCGCGCAGGTTGTTCTCATGCTGGTGGTGTTCGGTGGCTTGGGAGAAGGCGAGGAAAAATAGGAAGCCACCGATGAACAGAGGCGGATAGTGGGCGAAGGCCATAGTCCACGCCATGAAAGCGAGATGCGTCAGGGTAATGAAAAACGGGACTTTGCGCTCCACGGTGATGAGGTCGCCCACTCCATCGCCGTTGTGATCAGCGGCACGGGTGGCCATTTCTATCAGCTCTTTGCGGAAACAGAAAAAGTAGATCACGCTGGAAATCACGATGGCGGTGAAGGCCTTGTCGCCGAAATGCAGCAGCATGTCTGGTGTGGTGATGCCCCATTTCCCGGCAACCATCAGCACCGGTGGCGCGGCGAAATTGGTGAGCACGCCGCCGACGGAAACATTCACGAACAGCAGGCCCAAGGTGGCGTAAGCGAATTTGGGCGATGGCTTGAGCGGATAGAATTTCTTGGCCAGCAGCATGGCGGCGATGGTCATGGCTCCGGGCTCAGTGATGAATGAACCTAACAGCGGTGCGACGATCATGATCGCAAGCCACCAAGCGGACGGAGTTTGTTTTCCGAAGCGGGCGAAGAAACTCAGGCAGCTCTCGGCAAAGTGCAGGATCGGCCGCGTCGAGGCTAGCGCCATGATGATCACGACGAACATCGGTTCAGTGAAATTCACGCCCATGAAGTATCCCTTGACCGCGCCCATGCCGTTGAAGCAGGCCATCGCGACGATGAGAACGAGCACCCAAATCCCGAACACGGCCTCCACCTCGCCGAAGAAATGCAGGATCGTCGCCTTGAAGCAGACCATGTCGCCGGCATGGGTTGCCTGGCCTTCGGCATCCCGCGAACGGCGGACTTCCGCGTCGTAGTCGTGTTGAACTTTGTGCGCGTATTTAGTGATCGGAATTGCGAAAAAGGTATGAAGAATGGCTAGCAGGAAAATGATCGTGGCCACCAACAGAAAGGGCTGCTCATGGGCGCGGAACACGAGTTTTTCCCCAACGGTGGTCATGCCTTTGGCGGTCTCCATTTCGGGAAATTTCCCCATCTCGGTGACGAACGCAGGTTCCGGGTCATGCCCTGCAGACGCAAGGGCGTGGGACGGGACAAGCAGGAAAATCGCGGCGGAAAGGAGGAGAATGGACTTCTTCATGCTGGCTTGATCGAGATAAGCAGCTAGCGGGCCGTGGGCAAGGGAAACTGCCGGAATGCGGAAGTGGCGAAGTTTCCTTTGCCTGCGGTTATCTATCAAGAAAATTGCCGTGGACGCCGATGGTTGCGGTGCCCCAAGCGCGATGATTTCAAAATGTACAGAAGGCGTTATGGGAATTCCTCGGCGCGTTCACCGGCGGCTGATTTTCACTGCGGTCCCGTAGGCCAACACTTCGGTCGAACCTGGCATGAACTCGGTGGCGTCGTAGCGAAACGCGATCACCGCATCCGCTCCGTGCTCTTTCGCGTGCTGGAGCATGATTTGATAAGCATGGTCGCGGGCCTCCTCGCAAACCGCCGCGTATTCCGGAATATTGCCGCCGACGATGGAACGCAGTCCACCGACGAACCCGCGCCCGATCCCGGTCGCCCGGACGATGATGCCCCGGACAATTCCAAGATAACCAACGATGTCATGCCCTGCGATATCGTTTCCTGAGGTGACGATGATGAGTGGTGGTGGAGCCATGCAACGAATTCTTAGCGGGTGGCGACATGCGGCTCCAGCCATTTTTCCCGACGGAACCAGGTTTCCTGGCGCTTCGCATATTGGCGGGTGGCGGCGTTAATGAGAGCCTCACAGGTGGCGCGCTCGGTGTCTCCGGTTAGAAGCGAGCGGATCTCGCGGAAACCGATGGCTTTCTCGCAGTTGGTGGAAATTTCCGTTAGTGCGGCGACTTCTTCAAGTGCTCCGCTGTCGAGCATCGTGCGTGTGCGGAGGGTAATCCGGGCGTGGAGATCGGCGCGGCTGCGGTGAATGACGAGGCCGCGCAGTTGTGAGGAAATCTCAACGGTTCTCGCTTCCCACCGGTCACGCAAGGCAGAGGCTTTTTCCCCGCTGAGGAGGCAAATTTCCAAAGCGCGGGACACGAAGCGACGGTTTTGCAGCGCGGTGCGTGAGGCTTCCATCGGATCGAGTGCGGTGAGTTGGGCGACGAGATCTTCGAGCGGACGCGCGTCCATCTCCGCCCGCAGAGTGGCATCGCCAGTGGGCAGTGTGGCCGCGCCGTGTGTTAGAAATTTTAGATAGAGTCCAGAGCCGCCGGTGACGACCGGGGTTTTGCCACGGGCTTGGATTTCTGCAATCACAGGCTTAGCGAGTTTTACATAGAGTTGGGCATCGGCGGATTCGGTTGGATCTAACACGCCGTAAAGATGATGGGGAACTTGCGCCCGTTCCCCGGCGGATGGCGCGGCGCTGATGATTTCCAAGCCTCGGTAAAGTTGGAAGGCGTCGGCGTTGACGATTTCTCCATCGAGCTTCGCCGCCATCTCCAAGGCGAGGGCAGATTTTCCCGAGGCGGTGGGGCCGCAGATAAAAAACAATTTGGGGTCAGTCCCCGCAGTCTCACAAGTTATCGAGTTCATTGAGCCGTTTTGCCAGTTTCCGATTTCTTTTCACCTCACCCAGCATACGGCTGACCGATCCCGGATGCCCCATTCCCAAGCGTTGCCCCAACCACTCCCGGCTCACCGTCGTTTTCCGAACCAGCAAAGCCGCCAGCAGCGCCTTGCGCTCATCCCCCTTGCGCAAGGTCTTCAGTTCCTTGCCGACAGTGGGCAAATCCAACTCCGGTGCATAACGTGAGATCAAGTCCTCGGCATCCCTCTCGCCGTGATCCCGCCAACTCTCCGCCGTGCCTTTGCGCGGTCTTGTTCTTTTTCCGCCTTTCAATTTCTCCATCAGCCCTAGCAACTGATCCTTGAAACTGTCTTCTCCCAAATACCACCCACGCTTCATGGCAGCCTGGGCCTGCTCGCCGATTTCCCCTCCCGCTTCCGCTCTCGCCTCCAGCCATGCCACATAGGCGCGCCTGCCCCTGCCGTCTTTGGCCAGCTCGAAGGATTGCAGCACGCGGCCCATCTCCAGCCATTCCGGCCCGGTGCCCCGCGCATACGACGCCAGACTGCTCCAACGGTAGTCAGCCAGTTTGCCGTGCCGTCCACCGGCCAGCCCTGCGCGGGCGGGATTGAGATGGATGTAATCCGCCAAAGTGCGGAAATAATATCGATCCGTGTCGCTCCCGCTCACCGGCACCGATTTGTAGCGACCTTGGAACACGTGCCCCTTGCGGCCGCGAGCTCGATTCCAGCCTTGGCTGAAAACACCCAGCAACCATTTCATGCCCGCCACCAGATTCGCTTGGGGTGTTTCCAGGAGCAGGTGAAAGTGGTTGCCCATCAACACCCAGGCATGCACCCGCCACCCGCAACTGCCGCAGGCTTCTCCGAGACGATGAAGAAACACCTCGCAATCGTCCTTGTTTTCAAAAACCGTCTTCCCCCCGTCCCCGCGAGCCATCACATGATAAATCGCCCCAGGATATTCGAAACGTAGCGCCCTAGCCATGGGGGTACAATGCGTTTCACATCATCACACGTCAATCATTTTGTGAGACTGCGGGGACTGACCCCAACGAGACCCCAACGACCCCAACGAGGCAAACTTAGAGGTGGGGAAGAACAAGCTTTCCATCTTTTACCTCCATGACCAGTCGCGCGTTTTTTGATACCCAACCGAAGGGTATTGATCGTCGGAAACGCTGTCGACGTTCACTGGCTTCCACTGAAGTGGCATTTTCGGCCTTGTTGTAGTTTTTAAGGTATTGGGGAATCCAGTTGCTGAAAAATGGCGACAACGATTTTCCGTCCGCGAAATAGACTTGAAATGACTGGTAGTCAGCGGAATAGGAGCAGAAGAAATGATCGACTACCTGATCTTCTTTCAATTTATCAAGGCCAGTGTTGAGGTGGTATTGATATTCGAATGAGCTCCCTGCAATGGCAGATTTGATTTCAATGCCTTCGAGGTCAGCACCGTAGCCACCCTTACCTTTCTGCCCCGTCAGAATGGAACCGAACAGCTCCCAAGTGATTGACGGGACGGAGCCGCTCGTCTTCAAATTGTGCTCTTTGAGGAGTGCGAAGAAATCGGAACGATTGATGTGCGTTTTGTAGAAATCAAAGGCGGCGCGATAATGGAGGCTCTTCACTTGGAACCTCCCTTTGCTGGGAGAAGTTCCGTGGCTGGAATGCCGAGCGCTCCGGCAAGCCTGTAAATATTGATCAGGCTGACGTTGCGCTTTCCTCTCTCGACACTGCTGATGTAGGTGCGATCCAAACCGCAATCAAAGGCGAGCTTTTCTTGGGAAAGACCGAGGGCGAGCCTCGAATTTCTCACGCAATTACCAAAATTCGATAGGAGCAGGGCTTCATCCATTTCTGGAGTGAAGCATCACATTCTTGACGTCTTGCAGTCCACGGACTTTAAGTCACAACAAAAGCCTTTGAAGGCTTCCAATTTTGCCATTTGGGATGGCTTTCCCATTCTGCCTTGCAAGGGGATAAAGCAGATGCTCTACAAGGTGTTTCACAACGGGGACGACGACGGCGTCCCCCATGGCGCTGTAGGCTTCGTTATAAGATTGGGAAAGGCGGAAGTTGTCCGGAGCTCCCATCAGGCGGGCGGCTTCGCGGGTGGTGATGAGACGGGCATCCCATCTGCCTTGATCGTGAAGGATGAGAAATTGGCGGCTACTGCCGCCCTCGGCGGTGCGGAGGCAGCCGGAGGTGTTATCAAAGCGAAGTTCGAGGGTCTGTTTGCCTTTGCGGGTCCGTCGATAGCCGGGAAAGACAGCTCGTTGCTGAAGAGGAAGCCTGTTGAGCAGCTCTTTATGGTTTGGGGCGATCAGCGACATTAGTTCGCGTTTCCGCTGGTCATCGAAAACCGGAGCCTCCCAATCGATGATCTCGGACAAGGTCTTGGGTCGTTTTTTGGGACGCGGCATGGACCAGAAGACAGCGTCGTCGAGCGGGGCGATGGCTTTAAGGACTACCTCGGGGTGAAGCCAGTTCGGGCCGTGGTCTTCGAGGGCGGTGGTGTCGATGGAATCGAGGACGGCGACGACGAAGACGCGGGGGCGGGATTGGGGGACCCAGAGCCGGGCGTCGAGAAGCATGGGGCCGACCTTGTAGGAACGCTCGCGCAGGGCCTGGTGGAGCAGACGGAAATCCTCGCCGCCATTGGCGGAGAGCAGACCGACGACATTTTCCAAGGCAATGACAGTCGGCTTGACAGGCATTTCGTCCAAAACCCTGAGCCATTCCCAGAACATGCCGCTGCGGGAGGCCGCAAGGCCGCCCATTTTGCCAGCGAGGGAGAGGTCCTGGCAGGGGAAGCTGGCCCAGACGATGTCGCCGTGGGGGATGGTGGCTCCGCTGACCTGCTCGATGGAACCGAGGTGAAAATGATCGTCGCCGTGATTGGCGATGTAACTGGCGGCCTTTTTGGAGCAGATGTCGTTCGACCAAACGGGGGTGCAGGCGTGCTTGGCTCCTTGGGTGACAAGGCCGCTGCCAGCAAAGAAATCGACGAAGGTTGGAGGGCTGGTGGTCACGAGTTCATGCGAACAGTTTTTGGTGGAGTTGTCAATCTTGGAGATCGGGTGGGTGTGATGAAAAAAATCTGCGAATGTCAGTTAGTTGGGGCTGAGCCCGTCGATGCAGTTGAATCTCTCGGGTACCAGTCCCCGCAGTCTCACAAGATGACTGATGTGTCATCCGTGAACCATACACAAAACTCGATGAGTGCAGCGAGCGGGCAGATCGCTGTCGAAATGCGGAAGGGACCGAGAGCATGTATCGCCGCCGGGTGAAAAGAGGATGGCATAGGGCTGGACGCTGGATTGTGATTTCCATCCCTTTCGAGCATGGCGACTTTGATTCGTGATACCAGAGATCTGGAGTGAAAACTATCGAGACGGCTCGCCGAGAGTTGGTGGAAACTGCGGATTTTTTACCGGAGGCGGATTTTTTCATGCTTCGGGAGGAATGAATGCCTCGCTCCGGTTAGAACGGAAACTTGCCCCCGCCGAGGCCTTTCATCATGTCCTTCATGCCGCCCGCTCCGCCCATTTGTTTCATCATGGCGTTCATTTTGTTAGGCGATTTCATCATTTTGCGCATTTCGCCGAATTGTTTGATGAGCTGGTTGACCTCCATAATGCTGGTGCCGGAACCGGCGGCGATGCGCTGGCGGCGGGAGCCCTTGATGATCTCCGGACGGGTGCGTTCGTGCAACGTCATCGACAGCACGATGGCCTCGGTGCGTTTGATTTTTTTCGTATCGAAGGCACCGGCGGGGAGCTGCTTTTTGATTTTGCTAAAGCCGGGCATCATGCCTAACAGCCCTTCCAGCGGACCGAGGTTCTGGATCATTTTCATCTGATCGAGGAAGTCGGTGAAATCGAATTTTCCTTCCTGCATCCGCTTCATCGAGCGCATAGCGTCCGCCTCGTTCACCTTGTCGGCGACCTGCTCGACCATGCCGACGATGTCGCCCATGCCGAGAATCCGGTCGGCCATACGGTCCGGGTGGAACTCGAAAAGTTGATCTAACTTCTCGCCCTCGCCCGCGTATTTGATGGGCTTGCCGGTGACGGCGCGCATCGAGAGGGCCGCACCACCACGGGCGTCGCCGTCGAGTTTGGTGAGAATAATGCCGGTGATGCCGACGGCATCGTTGAAGTGTTGGGCCACCGAGACGGCTTGTTGGCCGGTGGCGGAATCGGCGACTAACAGGGTTTCCTTGGGCTTGACGAAATCGTGGAGGCGCTTGAGTTCGGCAACGAGGCGCTCGTCGATTTCCTGACGGCCAGCGGTGTCAAAAATGAGGACGGTTCCTTGTTGTTTTTCCGCCCAGATGAGAGCGTCTTTGGCTACTTTCACGACATCCGTTTCCGTGGCTTCCGGCGTGTAGCACGGGACGTCGATCTGTTTTGCGAGCAGCGCCAACTGATCAATGGCGGCGGGGCGGTAAAGGTCGCAAGCAATGAGCAGCGGGCGGCGGCCTTCCTTTTTCAACCGGTTCGCGAGCTTGGCGGAGGTGGTGGTTTTACCGGCACCGTTGAGGCCGCAGATGAGGATGCGGGCGGGCGGGTTGAGGTCGAGCGGGATCCGGTCGCCGCCTAACAGGGCCGCGAGTTCGTCATGGAAAATTTTGACGATTTGCTCGCCGGGTTTGATCGACTTGAGGACATCCTCGCCGAGGGATTTCTCCTTCACCTTCGCGATGAAATCCTTGGCCACACCGAATTCGACATCGGCTTCTAACAAGGCAATGCGAATATCCCGAAGCGCATCGGCGATGTTTTTTTCCGAGATGCGTCCGACGCCACGAAGGTTGCGGAAGGTTTTGTCGAGACTGTCTGATAGAGAAGAGAACATATAAATTGATGATTTGAAATTTGAGATTATTCTCCATCGGGCAAATAGGCAGATTCGCGGTCGATTTGGAAAGTCCAGTGGAGAGGAGTTTCGGGAGCCTTGCCGGCGCTGTCTTTCCAGGTGATAGAGACTTGGCATGACGGTTGGCGCAGGGGGCGATTGACTTGCCAGGAGAATTTTTTTGACGCCACGGCGAAGTTGGCGGGAACCTCACCGAAGCCGGAAATTTTCATGGTGAGGGTTGCGGGATTGAGTTTCTCGACTTTCGATAGATCTGCGGAAATTTCCGGGAGGCGTGAATTGATGACGGCTCCGGCTTCCGGCAGCACGGGGTAGGGAGTGGTCTGGACCTGACCGGGCAGTATTCCGACCGGCTCGGTGCCGCTGGCTCCTTCGCGGAAGCTGGTGGCCATTTCAAAGATCTTGTCATAGTTTCCTTGGACGATGTAGCGGTGGAGGGTTTCGTTTGCCTGATCGCGTTTGATTTTTCCAGGCACTACGGTAAACATATAACTGTACCCCAACTCGCTGCCGAGTTTGAGCATTTCTTCAGTATAGAATCCACCGGGGAAGGCATAAGTGGTGATTTTCCCGGGAAATTTGGATTCAAGAAACAGCTTCGACTCGCCCATTTCATTGCGCAGATAGGTATCGAAAACGACCGGGCCTTTTTTCTGTGCATTCTTCACCGCAATCGGAAAGGGATGGCTTACCGAATGGCTGCCGATCGACATAATGCCGGAGGCTAACATTTCCTGAATCATCGGCGTGGTGAGCGCCTTGCCACCGCCATCGACGTAGTTTTTGTAGAGGAAGATAGTGAACGGGAATCCGAGTTGTTTGAGAACCGGGAAGGCCTCGGTGTAAACGGATTTCCAGCCGTCGTCGAAGGTGATGAGGAGCGACTTCGCGGGAATGGTTTTGCCGTCTTTTTTCCAAGCGTTGAACTCGTCGAGAGAGATCACCTTGTAGCCGAGCTGTTGGATGGTCTCCATTTGTTTGCGGAATTTCGAGGTGTGGATCCGCATCGCGGTTTCCGGCTGTTTCTCGGCGATGTCGTGATAGCCGAGGATCGAAACACGGATGCCGTCGTCGGGAATCACCACTGGCGGGGCGACGGGGACAGGTGGGGTGGCGGAGGCGGGTGGTGTGGCCACGTCTTGCGCCCAAGCGCTAAGGCAGGTGAAAAGCGTGAAAAGCAGGGTGAATTTCATCATCAGTCCAGCGAGCGTAGGCGCGGGGGCGGTTTTTGGAAGTCCGAAGACGCATAAAGAAATTTCCCGGCGCTGCGCGGGTTCATTTCAAGCCGGAAAGCGACGTGAGGATCGCGTTTTGCACGGCGGGGGCATTGAGATTTCCGAGGTGTCCACCATCAGGGAAAACCGTTAGGCGCGGGGCGGGAAACGTGGATTTCAGCCATGCGAGATCCTTGGCGGGGAGCAGGAAATCATTGCGATTGGCCAGCAGGCGGAGCTTGGGCTGGGCGTGTAGCTTGTCGCCGTAGGACCTGAGATTGCCCTCGCGGGTCACATCCGCGAGGGTCAGTCCTTGTTTCTGATAGTATGGCACGGCCAGTTTGAAGAAATAGTCTTTGTAGGAATAATTCATGATTTCCTGATAGGCGGATTCCCGGTGCCATGTGGACAGCGGAGTTTGAATCACGCCCATGTTGTTTCTCATCTGGCTGCTGAAAATGATGTCCCGCAACGTGACGCGGAAGGTGAGGCCGATCAGGTATTTTGACTCGATTCCACTGAATGGCGGCGCGGCGTTGGTAGGTGATGTCAGGGCTCCGCTCAGGGTCGCCTTGTGCAGGGTGTTGTTCACGAGGGCTTGGCGTTTCGCAGCGGGCCAGGCCATGGGGGCGTTCTGGAAGGCATCCACTTGGCGTGCTGCATGGATGAGATCCACGGGTGCATCAATGGCGACGTAGCGGTCGAAGCGAAGTAATTCTGGCGGTGCGGATTTTTCGTAGGCGGCGAGGCGGAGTGTGAGAAAACCGCCCATCGAGCAGCCGACGAGTGCACGCTTGCCGAGCCTGCCGGGATACTTGGTTGTCAGCGCGTGATCTGCGGCGGTGAGCGCGACTAACAGATCTCGGCTGTCCACCGGCGGATAGATCGGGAGCGCGGTGGTGGAGGCATTTTCCATGAATTCCGGGTGAAACACGCTGGTGGTGGTAACCACTGAAAAACCGTTGAGATAGAGGTTTTCAGCAACAATCAGAGTCTGCATGGAAAGCCGATGCGAACTGAGGCCAGGTGAAATATAGACCAGCGGGGCGGGGTTTTTTTGTAGCCAGTAATTGAATTTCAAGTTTCGCCCGGTGCTGGGAATGCGGACGCTGATTTCCTGTCCGTTGCTGGGGAATTCCGGATCCTGACAGGCAAACCGGGTGACTCCGAGCGTTTGCAAAGTCGCGATGTCGGGTCGGCCATTCGGTTGCCAGTCCGGCTGCTGATCCATGCTGCCAAAGGTCCACGCGTATTTGACCAAGGAATAGGAATCCGACTCGACGCGATTGAGCCGGAGAGCGTCCGCAGTTTTGTCCGTCACCTGATTGTAGGTCGTGCCGTAAGAAGCCAGGGTGTATGGATATTTATAATTCCATGGCTCGGCGAACTCATCAGCGGCTAGGCCGATGGCATGACGGTCATCACTCGGGCCGAAAAACGGCAGGACCACATAGGAATGCGGCTGCCAGCCCCATTTGCCAAAAGTCTGACCGAAATCCGCCTCGGACTTAGGGATGTTCCACTTGCTGGCCACGTCGAAAAACCCAAGGCCACCCACGGTGGTGTTGGTGATGAAGCGCAGAGTTTCATCGCCCGCACCGGCCCATCGGCCTTGTAACATGTTATTCACCACGCGGCCTGGATAGATGATGTTACGGGTGAAATCATTGATCGAACCACGGACTGGCTTGGGTACCACGGTGCGATAAACTTTACCGCTGGGTTCCATCACGCCGACGAGGATGCCCTTGTTCGCCGCCCACATCGCGCGGTTCACGGGCTCGTAGGGATCTGGCATGAAATCCGGCAGCGGGGTCCTGCGTAGGGTCGCGTTGTTCCACCCCGCAGCATCCGCGCGGGGCGGGCCGGTGGGGGACGAACAAGCGGTGAGCAAGCCCGCGACAAGCGCCGGAGTGCAAAGCCATGGAGTGGGGGAGAAACTGCGGTGCATCGAAACTTGGCAATAGGATAGCTGAAAGCGGAAACGCTGGCAAGATAGCTCGCATCGCTTCCCGGTAAAGGGCGGATGTGGATGTTAGACCAGACTCTGTTGGGGATCACCCGACCGTCAATTTCGCCAACAGATCATCGCTGTCCACCTGATCGCCTTTTTTTACGAGGACCTCAGCGATGATGCCATCGGCGCTGGCGCTGACGGTGGTGAGCATTTTCATGGCTTCGAGAATGACGAGCTTGTCGCCTGCCTTGACTTCCTGGCCGGTGGAAACGGCGACTTCGGTGACCATTCCCGGCATCGGCGCGCAGGCTTGGGCGGGGTTGCCGGGTTCGCCTTTTGGACGGCTGGCCTTGCTGGTGGACTTCAGGGAATTGTCGGCCACGACCGACTCGCGCGGCATCCCGTTGAGTTCGTAGAATAGCGCCCGCCGCCCGCCTGAGTCGGCCTCGCCGATGGAGATGAGTTTGATGATGAGGATTTTTCCGGTATCGATCTCGATCTCGATTTCCTCGCCGATTTGCAGGCCGTAGAAAAACGCGGGCGTTGGCAGCCCGCTGAGGTCGTCGTATCTCGTGCGGAAGGTCATGAAATCCGCGAACACCTGCGGATACATCAGATGCGAGTAAAGATCGTCATCCGTGGCGGGGCGGCCGAGTTTTTTCGTTAGATCAATGCGGGTAGCTTCGAGGTCGATGGGATCCGCGAGTTCGCCGGGGCGCTTGGTGGTGGGTTTGCGGTTTCCTAACACCACCTTCTGCACCTCCACCGGCCAACCGCCGTCGGGTTGGCCGAGGCCGCCGGCGAGCATGTCGATCACGCTCTCCGGGAAGTCGATGGAGCCGGGTTTGAGCTTCGGCACATCCGCCGCACGGATGCCGCGGGTGACGAGGAACATACACATGTCGCCGACCACTTTCGATGACGGCGTGACTTTCACGATGTCGCCGAAGAGTTGGTTCACCTCGGCATAGGTTCGGGCAATTTCGCGCCAGCGGTGGCCGAGGCCCATGGCGTTCGCCTGCTCGCGGAGATTGGTGTATTGGCCGCCCGGCATTTCATGTTCATAAACCTCCGCAGTGCCGGAGCGCGGGGCGGAATCGAAGGGTTGATAGAATTCCAACACTTGTTCCCAGTAATCGGAAAATTCATTCAGCGAGTCAAAATCCAGTCCCGGATCGCGCCCACTGCCGGCGAGGGCGGCGGCGACGGAATTGAGGTTTGGCTGCGAGGTGGAGCCGGACATTGAGGAAATCGCGAGATCGACCACATCCACGCCCGCTTTGGAAGCAGCGAGCACGGAAGCGGCGTTGATGCCCGAGGTGTCGTGCGTGTGGAAATGTACCGGAATGCCGATTTCCTGTTTGAGTGCGCTCACCAATTCCCAAGCCGCCTGAGGTTTGCACAGTCCGGCCATATCTTTAATGCACAACATGTGCGCACCCATCCGCTCGACTTCTTTCGCCTTTTCGATATAATATTTAAGTGAATATTTATCGCGCTTCGAGTTGGTGATATCGCCGGTATAACAGATCGCCGCTTCACAAACCGCTTTGCCATGGTCGCGCACCGCCGTCATCGCAATTTGCATGTTAGGCAAATAGTTGAGCGAATCGAAAATTCGGAAAATATCCATCCCCGAGTCCGCCGCATGTTTGACAAAACCGGCGACGACATTGTCCGGGTAGTTCGAGTAGCCGACCGCGTTCGAGCCGCGGAAGAGCATCTGGAAACAAATGTTAGGCACCTTTTCGCGCAGGCGGCGAAGACGTTCCCACGGGCACTCGCTGAGAAATCGCATCGCCGTGTCGAAGGTCGCGCCGCCCCACATTTCCAACGAGAAAAGCTCAGGCAGCCGATGAGCAACCGCCTCGGCCACGCGCAGCATGTCGAAGCTCCGCATCCGGGTGGCGATCAACGATTGGTGCGCGTCGCGGAAAGTCGTGTCGGTGACTAACAAGCGCTTTTCTTCGAGAATCCATTGGGCGAATTTCTCGGGGCCGAGTTCTAGCAGGACATCACGACTGCCCTTCGGCACTTTGGCATGGTGTTGGATCACGAGCGAGTCCGGGACCACCGCCTTGAGCATTGCAGCACCGGGTTTCCAACCCTTGGTGCTGGGATTGCCGTTGAGCGTGATGTCGGATAGATACGACAGTGTCCGGGTCGCGCGGTCGCGGCGGCGCGTGAACTGGAACAACTCCGGCTTGGTGTCGATCAGCTTGGTATGCGCCTGACCGCTGCGGAAGGTATCGTCGGCGATGACGTTTTCGAGAAATGGAATGTTCGTTTTTACACCACGGATGCGGAACTCGCGGAGGGCGCGGTCCATCCGTTGGCAGGCCATCGGGAAATCGCGGCCCATCGCCGTGACCTTCACCAACATCGAGTCATAGTAGGGCGTCACGACCGAACCGGCATCGCCCGAAGCCGCATCTAACCGAATACCAAATCCCGCTGCCGAGCGGTAGTTGAGAATCCGCCCGTAGTCCGGGGCGAAATTTTTCTGCGGATCCTCGGTGGTGACGCGGCATTGGATCGCGAAGCCGATGCACGGCATTTGCTCCTGCGGGGGAATCGCGATCTCTTCACTAAATAAAGAATGCCCAGCCGCCACCAAAATTTGTGATCTAACCAAATCTATACCGGTCACGCACTCTGTTACCGTATGTTCCACTTGGATGCGTGGGTTCATCTCGATGAAGAACCAGTCATTCTGATCCATATCATAGAGAAACTCGACGGTGCCCGCATTGTCATAACCGATGCCCTTGGCCAGCGCCACGGCGGCATCGCACAGCTCTTTTCTAACTTTTGGATCAAGGTGCATCGCGGGCGCGACCTCGACCACTTTTTGATAGCGGCGCTGCACTGAGCAATCGCGTTCGTATAGATGGACGACATTGCCGTGCTGGTCGCCGAGGATCTGCACCTCGATGTGTTTGGCTCGGGAAATATAGCGTTCGAGGAAAACCGCAGGATTACCGAATGCGTTGAGCGCTTCGTTCTGCGCCTCTGCTAACAGACCTGGGAGTTGCGACGGTTTTTCCACCACCCGCATCCCGCGCCCGCCGCCGCCGAACGCAGCCTTGATGATGAGCGGGAAACCGATATCATGCGCGACTGTTAGAGCTTGATCTGGATCGGTAACGGACTCTTCGGTGCCGGGCAAAGTTGGCACGTTGAAACGATGCGCGAGCGCCCGGGCCGCCGTTTTATCCCCCATGTTTTCCAACAGATCCGGCGATGGGCCGATGAAGACGATCCCCTCGCGGGCGCAGGCCCGGGCGAAGGCGGCATTTTCCGAGAGAAAGCCATAGCCGGGGTGGATCATCGTCACCCCCTTTTGTTTCGCCAGCGTCACGATGCCCTCGACATCCAGATAAGCACCGACCGGACCTTTCGACGAATCCAGCAAATAGGCCTCGTCCGCCTTGAAGCGGTGGATGGAAAACCGATCCTCCTCGGCAAAGATCGAGACCGTTGTTAGGCCAAGTTCGGTGGCCGCGCGGAAAATCCGGATGGCGATTTCACCGCGGTTGGCGGCCATGAGTTTTCCGGGACGGCGTTGGGTTTCAGGCATGTCGGCGATCTTTCTAGGGGGCGGCGTGCCGTTCGTGAAGCGGAAAACACCGGATCAGCGTTTGGACCCCGAGTTTACGCCAAAACCCACGGTTTTATCCAACTTGGCGAACCCGGCGACAAATTGCCGACAAATCGCAAGTATGGAATGATTCATGAAAATTCCGCCCGGTCTCGTTATCTGCGCTTGCCTTGTGCCCCTGCTTCCAGCCCGCTGTCCGGCGGAGGAAACCGAGTTCGCCATCGGCCCGGAGTATGCGGATGCGCCGGAGACGAAGGCTCTGCCCGACGTGCCGCAGGGCAAGATCGTCGAGTTCACGATGGACTCGCATGAAAGCAAAATTTACCCCGGCATTTCGAAAACCGAGTCCGGCGAGGTTCCCTACCAACGCAAGGTCGCGGTGTATATCCCGGTGCAATACAAGCCCGGCCAGGAAGCGCCCTTCATCGTCGCCCAGGACGGCCTCGGCTACCGGGGCGTGCTGCCGCATGTGCTCGATAACCTGATCCACCAGAAACGCCTGCCCGTCATGATCGCCATCATGATCAACTCTGGCGGCGGCGATTCGCTCGGCAGCGAGCGCGGCCTTGAGTATGACACGGTCTCGGACACCTACGCGAAATTCATCGAAAAGGAAGTCCTGCCGAAAATCAGCAAGGACTATCAGATCACCTTCACCAAAAACCCCGAAGGCCGTGCGACGATGGGCGGCAGTTCCGGCGGCGCGGCGGCATTCACCATGGCGTGGTTCCACCCGGAACTCTATCGGCGCGTTCTAACCTACTCCGGGACTTACGTGAACCAACAATTTCCCGTGGACCCCAAGACGCCACACGGAGCTTGGGAGTATCATGAAAATCTCATCAAGCGCAGCGTGAAAAAGCCACTCCGCATCTGGTTGCATGTGAGTGAGAATGACAACGGTCACGACCGCGATGAAGCCTCATTGCACAACTGGGTGATGGCCAACCAGCGCATGGCCGCCGCGCTCAAGGCGAAGGGCTATGACTACCGCTATGTCTTCGCAAAAAAGGCCGGCCACACCGATGGCCGCGTCACCCGCCAAACCTTGCCTGCCGCCCTCGAATGGCTTTGGCACGGCTATCCAATTCAATAAAATTCAGCCTTCTCCGTGACTGCCCATTTCCTCCGTGCCGACGTGGTAAGCCTCACCATCGCCGGGATGTTTGTGGGGATTTACAGCAGCGCCGTCGCCGATCCCGCGCTGACCTATCAGCACGAAATCGTTCCGCTGCTGGAAAAATATTGTTATCACTGTCATGGCGATGGCGAGTCCAAGGGGAAATTCACCTTGGATAAATTCACGGATCTGTCCACCCATCTCAACGACCGCAAACATTGGCTCCCCGTCTGGCGCAATCTCCGCAGCCAGATTATGCCGCCGTCCGACGAGGACCAGCCGACCACACCCGAGCAAAAAAAACTGCTCGCCTGGATCGAGCGGGACGTTTTCAAACTCGATCCTAACAACCCGGACCCCGGCCGCGTCACCATCCGCCGGCTGAACCGCAAGGAATACCAGAACGCGGTCTTCGATCTGCTAGGCGTGGAATACGACACCCGCGAGGTGTTCCCGGCGGACGACACTGGCTACGGCTTCGACAACATCGGCGACGTGCTCTCGATTTCCCCGCTGCTGATGGAGAAATACATCGCGGCGGCGGACGAGGTGGTGGCACTTGCCCTGCCGGATGGTGCGGCGGCGCAGGTGCCGCGGGTGGACATCGAGGGGGAGCGCTTCAAGGCTGTTAGTGATCCGCAGGCTGACGCATCCTGGCTGCCGTTCGCGAAAAGCCAGCAGATCAATATGGATCAGGACATCCGTTGGGACGGCGACTATCAGGTGAAGGTCGAGTATGCGATTCACGGCGCGTCCGAGGCCACCACGGATGAGGCGCGGCTTGAGGTTTCCGCCGGTGGCAAAAAGGTCGGCGGCGTCACGCTCGGCTGGGACCAACGCCGGGTGATCGAGCTAACAGGCAAGGTGCCGCTGAAAAAAGGCCGCCAGCGGATCGAGATCAACCTTTCACCTGCCCAACGTCCATTGCCTGCGGAGGAGGAGCTTTTCCTAACAATTCAGCGGGTGATTGTGCAGGGTCCGCTCGGTGGCTCGCAGCAGGAATACGCGAAGGGCTACCGCATGATATTCGTGGACGGCCCGGCACCGGAGGAGGAAACCGGTAAGGACCGCTATGCCCGCAAGATCATGCGTAGTTTTGTCAGCCGCGCCTTTCGCAAGCCACTCGACGAGCAAACCATCGACCGCCTCATGGTTATCGTGAAGGAGGTTTCCATGCGGCCGGGAAAATCCTTCCAGGACGGCATCAAGCAAGCCATCGGCACCTGTCTCGCCTCGCCGCGTTTTCTGTTCCGCGTGGAAATCCAGCCGGAGCCTAACAATCCTGCGCGGATTGTCCCGCTCGACGAGTATTCGCTCGCCGCCCGGTTATCGTTCTTCATCTGGGGCTCGGTTCCGGACGATGATTTGCTCAGTCTCGCCTTCAACAACAAGCTGCGCACCAATCTAACTGCCCAAGTGGATCGGATGCTCAAGGACCCGCGCTCGCAGCGGCTCGTCGAGAATTTCGTCGGCCAGTGGCTCCAGGCCCGTGATGTCGAGACCGTGGCCATGAGCGCGAAGAGCATCCTCGGCAAGGCGACAAACCGCGAAGCCGCGCAAATTTTCGATCCTCGTCTGCGCCAGGACATGCAGCGGGAAACGGAAATGCTCTTCGACTTCGTACTCCGTAACAATCGCCCGGCGGTGGAGTTGATTTCCGCGCGCTATAGTTTTCTCAACGAGCGCTTGGCGAAATTTTACGGCATCGCCGGCGTCACGGGCGAGGCCATGAAGCCAGTCGATCTCACCGACCATCCCGAACGCGGCGGACTGCTGACCCAAGGGACTTTCCTGATCGTCACCTCCAATCCCACCCGGACCTCCGCCGTGAAGCGCGGACTCTATGTATTGAATAATTTGCTCGGCTCACCGCCTCCGCCGCCTCCGCCGGGGGTGCCTAAATTGGAGGACGCCGCCGCCGGCAAGCCGAACCCAACCCAGCGCGAGATGATGGAGATTCACCGCAAAAAACCCGAATGCCGTGCCTGCCATGCCCGCATGGACCCGATCGGCCTGGGCCTGGAAAATTTCAACGCGCTCGGCCAATTCCGCACTCAGGACCGCGGCCAAGCGATCGACGCATCCGGGAAATTGCTCACCGGAGAGAAATTCGCCGATGTCGCCACGCTCAAGACCCTCCTCGCCGGCCAGCGCAAGCAGGACTTTCATCGGTGCTTGGCCGAGAAATTGCTCACCTACGCCATCGGCCGCGGCGTGGAAATCTATGACGCCACCACCATCAACATTCTCACCACACGCATGGAAAAAAATGGTGGCTCGCTGCGGGAACTCATCCAAGGCATCATCGAAAGCGCACCGTTTCAAAAGCGCCGGGGTGACGATTGAGGTGATAAAAATTCAAGATCCGAAAAGAATAAGGAGTAGGGACCTTAATGTCCCTTCTTCCGTGGCGGGGACGATGAAGAAGAAGCGACAATAAGGTCGCCACTCCTTATGAAAACAAACCGTAAACTTAAATGGGATGCAGGGAGAGTTCGAAACCAATCCCCTTGTCACCCGTTCACCACAATCCTACTCTCCGCGCAATCCAATGCCCGCCCCCGAATCCGTCCTGAAGCTTTGCGAGACCTTCGCCGATCATCGCGATCATTACCGCTCGGGAAGCTACAACGAGGCGCAGCTCCGCAAGGAATTCCTCGATCCCTTCTTCGCCGCGCTCGGCTGGGACATGGACAACGCCGCCGGCCTCGCCCCTCAATACCGTGATGTAATCCATGAGGACGCCTTGCGCGTCGGTGTTCATGTCAAAGCGCCGGACTATGCCTTCACCCTGCACGGCCAGCGGAAATTTTTCCTCGAAGCGAAAAAGCCCGCCGTCAACATCAAGTCCGACGTCGATCCCGCCTACCAACTCCGCCGCTACGCGTGGTCCGCCAAGATGCCGCTCTCGATCCTATCGGATTTCGAGGAATTCGCCATCTACGACACCCGCGTCAAGCCGGTCAAAAACGACCCCTCCTCCAAGGCCCGCACCTTCTACTGCACCTTCGACCAATACGCGGAAAAATGGGACGAGATCGCCGCTATCTTTTCCCGCGATGCGATCCTCAAAGGCTCCTTCGACAAATACGCGGACTCCAACAAAAAGAAAAAAGGCACCGCCGAAGTCGATGCCGCCTTCCTTGAGGAAATCGAACGCTGGCGTGACCTGTTAGCCCGCAATCTCGCCCTGCGCAATCCCGCGCTCTCCGTCCGCGACCTCAACTTTGCCGTCCAGAAAACCATCGACCGCCTCGTTTTCCTGCGCATCTGCGAGGACCGCGGCACCGAGGATTATGGGAAACTCCGCAGCATCGCCAATGGCCCCCAGACCTATCCGCGCCTGCTAGAACTCTTCCGCGCCGCCGATGCCCGCTACAATTCCGGCCTCTTTCATTTCTCCAAAGAAAAAGGCCAGGCCGAGGAGCCGGACACGCTCACCCCTCATCTCCTGCTAGATGACAAGGTGCTCAAGGACATCATCGTCCACCTCTACTATCCGGACAGCCCCTACGAATTCTCCGTCCTTCCCGCTGACATCCTCGGCTCCGTCTATGAACAATTTCTTGGTAAGGTCATCAATCTAACCGCCGGCCACCGCGCCGTGGTCGAGGACAAGCCGGAGGTGAAAAAGGCCGGTGGCGTCTTCTACACGCCCAGCTATATCGTCGATTACATCGTCAAACAAACCGTCGGCCCGCTCATCGAAGACAAGACGCCGAAACAGATCGAAGCCATCCGCATACTCGATCCCGCCTGTGGTTCTGGCTCGTTCCTGATCGTCGTCTATCAGTTCCTGCTCGACTGGTATCACCGCCATTACATTTCCCACGATCCCGAAAAACTCGCCAAAGGCAAAAACCCGGTGCTCGTCCCCGCCCGAGGCGGCGGCTGGGCGCTCACCACCGCCGAGCGCAAGCGCATCCTGCTCGCCCACATCTTCGGCGTGGACATCGACAGCCAAGCCGTGGAAGTCACCAAGCTCTCGCTCCTGCTCAAAGTCCTCGAAGGCGAGACCACCCAAAGCGTCCAGCGCGAGCTTATCCACCAGCGCGTCCTGCCGGATTTGGGAAATAACATTAAGTGTGGCAACTCGCTCATCGGTTCCGATTTTTACGACGATCCGCAGATGCTGTTGCTCGATGGCGATAGCCAATACCGGATCAACGTCTTCGATTGGAAGACCGCGTTCCCGGAAGTTTTCGAACGCGGGGGCTTTGACTGCGTGATCGGCAATCCACCCTATGTCCGCATCCAAGCCATGAAGGACTGGGCTCCAGTCGAGGTGGAGATTTACAAGAAGGCATACGCCTCTGCGGCATCCGGCAACTACGATCTCTATGTCGTGTTCGTAGAGAAGGCCCTCCGTTTGATCAACGCGGGCGGACGTGTCGGTTTCATCCTCCCTCACAAGTTTTTCAACGCCCACTACGGACGCAATCTCCGCCAGATCATCGCCGAAGGCAGGCATTTGTCGCAGATCGTTCACTTCGGGCATCATCAGGTCTTCTCCGGCGCGACCACCTACACCTGTCTGCTATTCCTCGACCGCATTTACAAGATCACTTGCCCGTTTATCAAGGTGCACGATCTCCACGCGTGGCGGACCCGCATGGATGAGGTGATGAATCTCCCGGAGCCGGAAAATTCCGTCGTTCGCGAGGACGAGGCGGTTTATCAAATCGGAAATCCCGAAGTGGACGCTGTGGTCACCATCGGCGACATTCCTCTCTCCGAATTGGGTGGTGACGAATGGAATTTCGGAGTGGGAGCCTTGGCAAAGCTGATGGGCAAACTCCATGCAAGACCCAACAAGCTGGGCGATGTCGCGAGATTGTTCGTGGGCATCCAGACGGACGGCGATGCCATCTTCATCCTCCATGACGCGGTTGAGAATGCCCGGCAAACCGAAGCGTTTTCGAAGGAGTCGAATTGTCGGGTGGTGGTTGAATCCACCTCCCTGCGACGGTTGCTCAAGGGCTCCGTCAACCTCGACCGCTATCAGATCCGCGACGATGGCAAGCGGCTCCTGTTCCCCTATCAACCCGAATCGCCCGGCGAGGTTGTCCCGCTGAAGGACATCGAGGCGGCTTGTCCCGGAACGTTCCGATACCTCATGAATCACTCGCAACAATTGAAGAAGCGGGGAAAGGGGCTGTTGGGAAGCTCTTGGCACGGTTATGTCTATCGGAAAAACCATGCGCGGATGGTCGGCCCCAAGATCCTCTGCCCGGCGATCGCCCGAGGCGCAGCGTTCGCCCTCGACAGCATGGGCGACTACTTCTTCACCGGTAGTGGCAGCGGAGGCGGCGGCGCTTACGGCATCCGACTCAATGACGACCAGCGGATCGATTTAAAGTTCCTGCTGGCCCTGTTGAACTCCAAACTCGCGGATCGCTTCTTCAAGGCCAACAGCACGCCTTTTCGTGGTGGTTGGATCGCGCTTACCAAACAGCACATTGAAAATTTCCCCATCCGCGTCATCGACCCCGCTAACAAATCCGACCTCGCCACCCACGACCGCATCGTCACGCTGGTAGAGAAGATGTTAGACCTACACAAGCAGCGCGCGGCGGCGAAAACCCCGCACGAGCAAACCGCGTTGGACCGCCAGATTTCCGCCACGGACGCGCAGATCGACCGCCTCGTCTATGACCTCTACGGACTAACGGAAGAGGAGATCAAGCTGGTGGAGTGTGCGTAAGAATAAGGAGCAGGGACCTTATTGCCCCTTCTTCGGTGGCCGGGACGATGAAGAAGAGGCGACAGTAAGGTCGCGGCTCCTTGAAGAAGAGGCGACAATAAGGTCGCCGCTCCTTACAAAGAAGTTGTTATTTCCGGGACATTCGGGGCGGAGATTGTTATTTCCCCGGCATGGCTGATTTTCTGAATGAATTCGGCGAGATCCTGAAACATGGGTCAAAGTTGCCGCATTGGCAACAAGGGGAAGTTATGCAGTTCGTCACCTTCCGCCTTGGCGATGCGATGCCCGCGACGAAGCTCCGGCAGTGGAAAGAAGAACGTGCGATGTGGTTGTCCGTCCATCCAAAGCCGTGGACACCGGAACAGGAAAAGGAATATCACCGACGCTTCACCTGGAAGCTGGAGGGCTGGCTGGATGAGGGGGCGGGCTCTTGTTTGCTGGAAGATCCCGGTCACCGGAAAATCGTGGAGGACGTGCTGATGTGTTTCCAAGGCGTGCGAGTGGAGCATCATGCATCGGTGATCATGCCCAATCATCTGCATGTGGTTTTTACGCCGGGGGTTCCGCTGGAAACGCTGATGAAAGCTTGGAAAGGAACGTCCGCCCATCGGATCGGCCAAGGGCGCATCTGGCAGAAGAACTATCGTGATACGTTGATTCGCGATGCCGGGCATTTCGCGAATGCGGTGCGGTATATCCGGCGGAATCCGGTGAAGTTGCGAGAGGGAACATTCTCTTTATGGCAAGGCCCGCGGGCAATCGCAGTGCCATAAGGAGCAGGGACCTTACTGTCCCTTCTTCGGGGGGCCGGGACGATGAAGAAGAGGCGACAGTAAGGTCGCCACTCCTTATTGCCAGTCGATTTCCTTGCCGTAATGGTCGATTGACTTAATCATTATTTCCCCGACCACTGAACCATGGCCTTCACCGCCCGACAAACCGCCGACATCGAAACCGCCATGGCGGACTTCCTCGCCCGCCGCCGCCCGCCCGAGGAAATCCGCGACAGACTGGATCTCGGCTGGCGCATCGAGGGCCAAAGCGTGGTGATCTTCAGCATCCGCCCGTCATGGCGGGACGCCAGCCAGAAGATCGAGGAACCGGTGGCCAAGGCGACTTACGTTCGTATCGTGAACCGATGGAAGATTTACTGGCAGCGTGCCGATCTGAAATGGCACTCATACCCGCTGCTTCCGACTGCGGCGGTTCTCGACGAGTTTCTCGCCGAAGTGGAGGAAGATAGCTGCTGCTTGTTTTGGGGATGAGGTGAGGCTGTCCTCTAACGAAAGAAATCTAAACTATGAACGAAAAATTTAAAGACTGGACACTCATAGAAGGCCAAATTCCAGGCGAATTCCGGACGGAGTCGCCCGGCGCGGCCCAGGTGGTGGCCGCGTTGGAAGCGCTTCGTTCGGATTTGGAAAATCCCTATGTGATTCTGGAGGCTCCCGAGTCCGAAGACGAATATACTAACTATTGCCAGGCACGCGCGGCAGAGGACGCCACATATTGTCTGGAAATCAGGCTATTTACCGGGACAGGCGATGAATTCCGCCACTACCGTCTAATGCGCCCGGATGAGGAAGGCTCCATCGGGAAAACGGACCCGGACCGGGCCAATTGGATTTCCGGGTACTTTCCGGATCTGGCGACTGCGACCGCAGCATTTCTTGCCTTTGGCGCGAATCCAAACTCACTTCCGTTGATCGACGGCTGGCAATGGGTGGACATTACCGCGGACTTTGATGGGTGAACAATATAAGCAGATCATGAGTCAACCTGAGCAAATCACCGTTGAAGAAGCGGCCAAATGGTTTCCCGACTGACGCTCACACGTCCCGCAGGAAAACCCGTGCGGCGACGCGGAGCCAGTCGCCCTGCCATTCCTTGGATTCGAGGCGGGCGATGAGAAATTTCCCAGCGTCCATCAGGCGGGCGAGGATTTCATTCCGGTCGCGCGGGACGTAACCGAGTCTGTCGCCATTCCCGGTGAGGATGAGGATGGCGAGGGGGTCGTGGAGGTTGTCTGATTCACGGCGCAGGACGAGGGAATCGCCAGCGGTAAGGGTGGCTTCGATTTCCCGGATCGGGACATGCGAGGTGCCGGCGACGTGGGTTTCGATGAGAAAAATTTCCTTGGCGAAGGGCGCGGACAGACCTCCGCCGCGTTGCAAGTGGGCGTGGAGCAGCGCGAGCTGATGCTGTTCGATGGCGGTGAGGGCGAAATCGCTCATGGGGTGTTAGTGGTCGAGAAGCTGGTTACCACTGCTTGGGAGTCGGACAAAGCATGAAGCTCGGTCATGACAGCGGCAATTTGCGAGTGAAACGCATCACGTTTTTGCAGTAGATCGATCCACTCTGGATGTTCTGCGGGGAATGACGATGACATTGTTGAATTCAAATGTCCAATTGACTCATAAAGCAAGTAATGCATTCGCGCACGAGCAAACTTTATTGGACCGCTTCGTGGATGACTCTATAGACTGACGGAGGATGAGATCAAGCTGGTGGAGCGACAGGTGTCGTATGAATAAGGAGCAGGGACCTTATTGTCCCTTCTTCCGTGGCGGGGACGAAGATGAAGAGGCGACAATAAGGTCGCCGCTCCTTATGGAAGAAGCCGTTTGACTTCTGCAGATATGTAATGAATTGCTATGATCACTGAAAAAGAACAGGCTCAATTTCCCGGACTCAAACGAATCGACCGCCTTTTCCAAGATACAGATGTAAAATCTACTGACAGTGCGTAAGGATCCAGCTCGTAAATGTGTTCATTCATTGCCAAGATCTAAAGCCAGTCGTCTAATCTCCATCATCATGAGCCAACATCTTTTCCCAGGCACCAACCGCCGCGGGTTCCTCCGCGGCCTGGGCGCAGCGGTTGCCTTGCCTGCCTTGGATTCCTTCCGCCCGCTGCTGGCGGCTGGGATTGAAAAGGCCGTCGCCACCACTGCCAGCGGCGCACCCCTGCGGATGGCTTACCTCTACATTCCCAATGGCGTGAACCTGGATCTCTGGCGACCCAAGGGCACCAACACCGGATACAAAATGGGCGAGACCTTCAAGCCGCTCGAAGCCTTCCGCGAGGACTTCCAGATCTTCACCGGCTTCGAGCAGCAAAACGCCAGGGCTGGAGGTGACGGACCGGGTGACCATGCCCGCGGCGTTGCCACTTTTCTAACTTCCGCCCGCGCCCGCAAGACCGCAGGCTCCGACATCAGCCTCGGCATTTCCGCCGATCAGGTCGCGGCCCACGCGGCCCAGGCCCTCACCCGGCTGCCCTCACTGGAGCTCTCCGCCGAAGGGGTGCGGAAATCCGGCGAGTGTGATTCCGGCTATTCCTGTGCCTATCAGTTCAATCTCTCCTGGCGCTCGGAAAACCAACCGATGACTCCAGAGTCCAACCCCCGCGCGGTCTTCGAGCGGCTCTTCGGTGCAGGCAGCTCCAAGGAGCGCGCCGCCAGCCTCGGCCAGCGCTACGCCTCGAAAAAATCCGTTCTCGATTTTGTCGAACAGGACGCCAAGGCCCTTCAGAAATATCTTGGCCGCAGCGACCGCCACAAGCTGGATGAGTATCTCACGGGGGTGCGTGAGATCGAGCGCCAGATCGAGAAAGCCGAAGCCATGGGCCTCCCGCGCGACCCCGGCGTCCCCGCCCCGGATGGCAAACCGGGCAGCTACAAGGAACAACTCCACCTCATGTTGGACATGATGGTGCTCGCCTTTAAAACCGACTCCACCCGCATCGCGACCTTTCTCATGGCCCACGATGGCAGCAACCGCAACTTTCAGGACATCGGCGTGCCAGAGGGTCATCACAGCATTTCCCATCACCAGCACAAACCGGACAATCTGGCGAAAATCGCCAAAATCGACCACTTCTACATGGAGCGACTCGCCTATTTTCTCGATAAACTGAAAACCACCAAGGACACCGATGGCAAGTCGCTCCTCCACAACTCGATGATCGTTTACGGCGGCTGCATTTCCGATGGCGACCGCCACAACCACAATGACCTCCCGATCCTCGTCGCGGGCAACGCCGGCGGTGCCTTCACCCCCGGTCGCCATGTGGATCTCGGGGAAAACGTGCCGCTCTCCAATCTCTATCTGCGGATGTTGGAAGAGTTCGGCGTGAAGGACAAACGCTTCGGCGACTCCACCGCCACGCTGAAGAAAATCTGAGCCAGCGCGGGCGGCCCCTTACCGGATCATGTCCCCAGACCGGTCAACTTAATATCGAGGGGATTCTCATCTGGATCATTGCTGCCGACGGGTCGTTGGACGGTGATGTCTGGGATTTTCGGCAGCCGTCGCGAGGTGATTGCACACACGCGCGACGGTGACCAATGGGGTCGGTGTGACTGGCGTCGCTCCCGAACCGGGTTCAAGGCCGAAACCGAAATCTGAAAGACTCGGACTGGCATTGCGGTAGGAACCGTCGTTGCCGGCGGCCCCCTGCGCAGATCCGTACGTGAAGAACTACCTCATACGGCTTTTGCCTTGAGTCGAGCGCGAAAGCGTTGCTCTGGATAGGGATGGATCATACGGGCTTTCGGCAGGTGTCGCCGAACTAACTTATGCATACGCGCCCAAGTCCAACTGCTCTTTCCTCGCTGGCTACGCCTGCGAATCGTCCATAGCCAGTGGCGAGTCACCTCATCCACAAAGCGCCCAATCCGGTGGCTGTTGCCCGGCACGGCATGATAATTCAGCCAACCTTGCACCACTCGTTTGAGCCACCGGGCGGTTTCTCCCAGTGGTTGGTTAATCCGCTTTCGTAGCTTGGGTCGATCCATAAATCGAAGACATAGTGGAGATAGATATTTGAAAGAAGTGGTGAGATTCCAGCTCCTTGCGGTTTCCCCATTTTTGTCTCCGACCAATCGTTTCGTTCGATGATTCGGGCTCTCAACCATTTGCGAATCAACCGAGGAACTCGATGATCCCCGATGCGATGTTCCAGGAACTTCATTAACCATTCATGGTCAATCGTATCAAAGAACCCTTCTGGGGTGGGTTGGTGGGGTCGGTGTTTCCCTTGGCTGGGTCCCTTTTCTCCGTCCACTCCGCCGATGCTTCAGGGGCATCTTTGTTCGCAGACTTCGTCGATACTACGGACCCATCTGACTGCCTAACATCGTGCATCTGATCCTTACCGTCGGAGACGTGGAACCAGCGATCTGTTTTGAATCCCCTCTTAGGAGTTTCATCGCCGCAGATATTGTTAGGCTCTCCCGGTTCTCGCGCTTGAAACTTCGACACATGCTCAGGTTCTAAGACTCCGCCGTGTCCACTCTCGTCGTAGGTGCCGGACAGGGCGACGGGCGACGGGTTCCAGCGCATCATCTTTTCGCGATCTAACAGTTTCTTGATCAAGTATTAAATGCGTCCTGTGTTCGATTCCCTAGCAGCCTGTCGGACTTAGAGCTAAAAACTCGACCAGTCTCAATAAGGTGGGTTTTAAGGGGGGCTATTCTCAATTCAACGCCAACTCAGGTTGATCAAAATACGTACAGCCGATTCTCAGCGCGTTAACTCGCTAAGT
>JANXMQ010000080.1 GCA_025354565.1 Akkermansiaceae bacterium | reverse complement strand
AGATAGACTCAGATAAACGCAGATAATAAATGAGTTGCATGACTGGAAGCGTTCACCCGATGAGTGAGCGCTATACTTTTCACAACTCTCTTCAAATCCGTGTCTTCCGTGCAATCCGTGGTTCCCATCTTCCTCTTTAGGTTTATTTGGCAGAGGGGCCGAGGCGAACGAAGTCCGCCGCTAGACGGAAAACGCCCCACGGACTTTTGGCAAACGGTCAAATCAAAATTCGGGACCCTCTCAGTCGGGGTCCATTTGGACAATGCTTTGAATCGACCTCGCCTGAAATCGCAGCCCGTCCATCTCGAATTCTGGCGGGGCGGTTCGTGGCTTTTTGGAATCTGAAGCCACCCGCAGCAATCCCACCAAAGGCTTTTCATGATCCTCTAACACCACCGAGACGCGGCGACTCAGGATCACTCCCCAGCGCCGCTCGAAGGCGTGTCGCGCCGCGTCTAACTCTTCGCGCCACCTCCGGTAGCCGTCCTCGGGGCCGTTCGCATCGAAGTTGAAATTTCCTTGGTCGAAGTTCATGCGTTAGATCGGGTTTTTTCGTTAGTTGATGGCGATGGTTAGACTACAAAGGAAGATAGGAACCTCGGATTGCACAGATGACACGGATAAGAAAAGAGTTACAAAAGACGCCGAACTCACCTTTTGGGTGAATCGGATCGGGTTATTGCGCGAAGGGCGGCTTTGAGAGTGCGCTTGCGATTAATCCTGTGCAAACAGGTTTTCACGGCGACTGCCGTCACAGGCAAACGCCCCAGTGCCTTCGCAGTCCTGGGGCGTTTGGGAATGGATGCGGCAGCGGGATCGATCAGCCGGGGAGCAGGGCTTTCACTGCGTCGCGCTCTTCCATGAGTTCGTTGATGGTAAGGTCGATTTTGCCTTGGCTGAAGGCGTCGATTTCGAGGCCTTGGACGACCTCCCATTTGCCGCCTTCGAGGGTGCGGATGGGCATGGAGGCCATGAGGCCTTTGGCGATGCCGTAGGAGCCGTCCGAGCAGACTGCGACCGAATGCCAATCGCCGGCTGGGGTGGGAGTGATGAGGCTTCTAACTGTGTCGAGGGCGGCGTTCGCGGCGGAGGCGGCGGAGGAGAGGCCACGGGCTTTGATGACGGCGGCACCGCGTTGTTGGACGGTGGCGATGAACTCGGTCTGGAGCCATGCGTGGTCTGTGATGACTTCCGTGGCGGGGCGACCGGCGATTTTCGTGTGAGTGAAATCCGGGTATTGGGTGGCGGAGTGGTTGCCCCAGATGCAGAGGTTGGTGACTTGGGATTGGTGGACACCGGCTTTTTGGGCGAGCTGGCTTTTCGCGCGGTTTTCATCGAGGCGGGTCATCGCAAAAAAGCGGTCGGCGGGGATGCCATCGGCGTTGTTCATGGCGATCAGGGCGTTGGTGTTGCAGGGATTTCCCACGACGAGAATGCGGACGTCCTTGGCGGCGTTGCGGGCGATGGCCTGGCCTTGACCGGTGAAAATTTTGCCGTTGATGCCGAGTAGATCCGCGCGTTCCATCCCGGCCTTGCGCGGCACGGAGCCGACTAACAGGCACCAGTTCGCGTCTTTGAATCCTTCATCGAGATCGGCAGTGCCGACGACTTCGTTGAGCAGTGGGAAAGCGCAGTCGTCGAGTTCCATGATGACGCCTTGGAGCGCGGGCAGGCCGGGTTCGATCTCGATGAGGCGGAGGTTGACCGGTTGGTCGGGACCGAAGACGAAGCCGGAGGCGATGCGGAATAGCAGGGAGTAACCGATTTGGCCAGCGGCACCGGTGATGGAGACGGTAATGGGAGTTTTCATAGAATATGGGGTAGGGGCGACACGCTATGGGAGCGAGAGGGATAAGGTCAACTGACAAGCGGGAGGCGCCATCCTTCGCTCACACCCTTGAGAACAACTTCTGCGGTTAACGTCGGGTAATCTCGTGTCTGGACCGGATTGGTCGGTGGACGGGTCACTCTACCGTGTCATCCGTGGTCAAAAAATATCCGAACCAAGGATTTGACGCGCATCCATAGCGTAGGAGTTCGGGCGGAATGAATCTGCGGTCCGGTTAGGGTTGATGCAGATATTGCCAGATGGCGTCGAACTGTTTTTTCGCATCGCCGTCGAGGATGTCGGTGCGTGGGGATTTGTTGTCCTCGGAGTAGAGTGGCATTTTGGTGCCGGGGGTGATGGCTTTGGGGTTGTCCATCCAGCGGTGGAAGTAATCCTCGCGGAGGCGGGCGGGGATGAGCTTGAAATTGATGCCTTGGGCCTCGAAGACGGCGGTGGGTTTAGCCTCGCCGATGCCGTGGCAGGTGGTGCAGCCGAAGCCCTCGGCGCTGACGAGCTTGGCTCCGATTTCCGCCATGGCCGGATCGACTTTGACTGCGGCGGGTTTGTTCGGTGCGAGACCGTGGAGGCGGGAAAGGCTGTTGGCGAGTTGGTTGGCGCGACTTTTGAAGGCGGGCATTTTCATCCCAAGCCAGGGCCGTGGGCGGGGATCGGCGGTGCCGGCGAGCATCGACTCGATGGCGGAGGTGTGGAGCATTTCGCCGATGAAGGTGAGTTGCGGGCGGCTTTGGTCGATGCGGTCGTTGAACTTCGGCAGGTGGGCGACGAGTGACTCGGTCTCGGCGTGGACGCTGGTGAGGGAGGACTCGTGGCCGTCGATGGCGTGGCAGGCGGTGCAGCGGAGGGCGTCGATCTGGCGGGTGGCGTATTCGGCTTGGGAGTCGCGGGTGAGCGAGGCGGAGCCGGTTTTGGCAAAGGCGATGAGGGCGGCGCGGTCATTGTCGTCGAGGTTCAGGCGGGGGGCTTTCCCGCGCTTGTCGGCGGAGGCCACGCAGCCGGCGGCGGACCAGTCCTGTTTGAAAATCACATCGAGAGCGGCGGGCGCGGACTGCGGGGACATCGGCATACCGGGGTGGCAGACGCCGCATTGGAGTGACTCCGCGAGCTTGGCACCACGCGCGGCGTCTCCGGCGGGGAACTCGTGGGCGGGCTTGGTTTCCTGACCGTTAGAAAATTTCGTTAGGTAAGCGGCGATGCTGTTAGCCTCTGCTGCGGAGAAGCGGAAATCCGGCATTTTCGTGAAGGGATGGTTGGCGTCCGGGTGAAGGAGGAAGGCGGCGAGCGCACCGGGCAGGTATTTCGAGGCGACGTTGTTGAGGGGGACGCGGGTAGAATCGGTTAGGCCTTTGTCAGGGGCATTGTGACAGGCGACGCAGCCGAGTTCGTGGAAATGGGCACCGCCTTCTTGGGCGAGCGCCGGATCGGGCGCGGTGCCGGGTGGAGTTCCCATTTTCAAACTGGCGACATAGGCGGCGAGGTCGCTCGCGTGTTGGCGGCCTTCGTCGGTGGTGGCATCGACGAGGGATGGCATGTTAGTGCCGGGCTTGAGCGCGCGGGGATCGGCGATCCAGCGGCGGAGCCAAGCCTCGCTGGTGCGGTCGCCGGAGCCGAAGAGGATGGGCGCGATTTCGGCAGTTTCAGGCATCGGCGACGAACCGAGGCTGGTGCCAGGGTTGTGGCATTTCGCGCAATTCTGACTGGCGAAAAGCGTGCGCCCGCGACGTTGCAATGCCCCGAGGGTGGTGGCCGCCGTGGCCTCCGCCTTGAAGGCGGCGGGCGGGATCGTTTGGCGGGTGAAACTTGCTTCTTCCCAGAACAGGCGGAAGGCGGCGGAGCCATCCGGTTTGCTGGTATAGTGCAGTTCGAAATCATGCTCGCCGGGATTCAGGCGGGTCGATTCGGAAATTTTCGCTGCTAAATCCGTCTCGGTTGTTAGGATTTCCTTGCCGTCGATTTTCAACACCGCATTCCCTTCTCCCTCGCAGGAAAATGTCAGCCGCTGGCGACGCGGGATCACCAATTTTCCCTGCCAGACGACTTGGAACGCGCCGGGTGTTAGAAAGGGCGTGGCGGGTTCGCCGGGCGGGATGCTGAGTGCGGGGAAGCGGTCGAGGCGGGAATCGGTGGCCGCCTCGCGGGTGAAGGTGGCGACGAGTTGGGCTTGGGTGACGCAGGTGAGGAAGAAGAATGCCAGGAGCGAGATGCTCCCGGCACGGTCTGGCGCAGAATGCTCCAGCCGCCTGCGGCGAGGCTCAGTTGCCATAGACGGTGGAGTAGAGCTCGCCCTTGAGCACCTTGTGGTCGAGGGCTTCGAGATCATAGGTCACCTTGAGGGTCATGCAGGGCTTCATGCCTTCCAATTTCAGGTCAACGGTCTGACCGTCCGGCAGGAGTGTGGCGGACTCGATCTTGACGGTATCGTGGACTTTGTGCTCGTGGGATTCCTTATCGAGAGCCTGTTTTTCCGCCGCCGCATCCGGGTGATCGACGGAAAATTCGCCGGAGCCATACTGCGAGGAGCGGACGTAATTCCAACGCTCGGAGCTGTAGCTTGCGACGTCGCCAGCGATCCCGGCATCGAGTTTGGTGGCGAACGTCAGGCGGACACCGGTGGGCGTGTAGGCGAGTTTTTCCGGGACAGGGAGGAGGACGCCGGGATTGTAGCGGATGCGCTGGAAGGCGCATTCGGTGGCGGCATTCGTCTGCCAACCGCGGAAGCCGAGCAAATACATCGAGCCATCCGCGTGGAAACGGGCGCGCATGGCGGAGGACTGGAGCTTGATCGGTAATTTCACGACGCCGCCCTGATAGGTGTCGCCGCGTGGCACCGGTAGCACCTGATAGACTGAGGACTGACCGTAGGAAAGATGGAGCATGGTGCCGACGGGTAGGCCGAATTTCGCGCCCTCGGGGACCCAAGTTTGCGAGCCGCTGGAGTTGTCCACGGACATCGGTAGGTAGCAAAGCGGCTCGGTGTAGGGCGCGTCCTTGAGGAGCTGGCTGGCGGGCTCGGTGCCGAGGAATGCAGTCTTGCCTGCCTTCAAGTAGTTGATCTTGCAACATGGCTGCCAGGAGCCCTCGTTCTCGCCAGTGGTGATTTCTCCGTTAGGCCCCACGCCGAGACCGCCGGGGGCACGCAGGCCGGTGGCGATGACTTCGAGTTTTGCGCCGTCGGCTGATACTTTCATGACCGTGCCATTGTCAGGCAAGATGCGTTCAAAGCCCCGGCCCCCACTGCGGACTGGAGCGGCCTTGGAGAAATAGAAATTGCCGGCCTTGTCAGTTTGCAGGTCGAAGGCGAATTCGTGGAAACCGGCGGTGACGATCACGTCGCGATTGAAGACCTTGTAGAAATCCGTTTCCCCGTCGCCGTTGAGGTCGATGAGCTGGGTGATCTGGTCACGGCCGTTGACGTAGATGGACCCCTTGACCACCTTGAGGCCGAGGGTTTCGAACAACCCGGAAGCGATGCGCTGCCATTTGAGCTTGCTCCAGTCGCCCTTCAAACCGCGTACCACCCAGACATCGCCGTTCCAAGAGCTGAGAGCGGCGGAGTCTTCGTCGATGAAATCAAAGCCGCCGAAGCGCAGGTTTGCTTTCCACGGATTCCGCGTCGGCAGGGTGAGGACATCAGTGACGTAGGGTGCGGATTTATCGGTGGCGACGACGCCGGCGGTTTCGATGATTTCCGGATACTGTGCGGGGCCGCCGGATGTTAGTTTTTTGAAATCAGGGGCGGCGCTTCGTTTGGGATCGCTACCACGGGCAAGGGCGATTTGGAAATCACCCCCGACTCTATTGCTTTTGCGGATTTTCACGAGCAGGCGGCCCGGTGATTTTTCGTCCACTGCGAGTTCGACATTGGGGCTGGAAACGACTTTCAAGCCATCCGCCGAACTCGCGCTGGCGTGATCCGCACCCACGGTGAACGCGCCTTTTTCATCGGCCACGTCGAGCACGAGATCTTGGCCATAGCTGGAAACATGGAACGAGCGGACAATCGTCGAACCCTCGTGACTGATCGTTTCCAACAACTGCGCCCCGTGAACCTGATAGCTCAAAACAGTCTTGTCGCCATGGCGGTAGTAGCCGAGGAATCCGGCATATTTGAGATTGCCGTAACCGGGATTTTCACGGGTATCTTCGAAGGACCCGTTCGTATCCGCCCAACCGGGAACGGTGGCGGTGTTGAAAACCGGATTCTGATTTTGCAAGGCGATTAAAACTCCGTGCTGGCCCGTCCATGGCGTGCCGCCCCAGTTCCAAGCCCCTTCATAGGCCGTGTCGAGGCGCAGTGTCTCGGTGTCGAAAAGTGCGTGGTAGCCGTCGCCGAGGTCGAGCAAGATCCCCTTGATCGCGCCCACCCGTTTGGCTCCTTGGAAATTGTCTTGAAACGTGTTCGACCATGCGGGGCCGATCTTCATTTCTTCATACCACTGGGCGGACTGGGCGAACGCGGTGGTCACGGCGAGGCAGGCGATATAGCGTAACATTGAGCCGATCATACTTTCGCAAAAGGCGCGGTCTAGCACGGAAACCACCCTTTTCCCTGGTTGCTTGGAAGATCCTGCTTTCCCGGAGCGCGATGGAAGGTTTTACTCCCTGCATGATCGACATGCTGGTACGTCTCTATGCCTTGCCGGACTCAACGGCGCTCTATGAAGCCGTGACCACCGCCGGGGTGACTCTGCGGCGGGCGCGGGCTTTTGAGAAACACACGGTCGCCGCCTTCGTGAAGGCTCATTTCTCGGAAAAATGGGTCAGCGAGGTGGAGGTGGCCATGACCCGGCAGCCGATTGCCTGCTTCATCGCCACGCGCGACAAGGAGATCCTCGGATTCGCCTGTTATGACACGACTCAGCGCGGATTTTTCGGCCCGACCGGCGTTGCCGAGGCTACTCGCGGGTTGGGCGTGGGCAAGGCGCTGCTGCTGAAATCGTTAGAAGCCCTGCGCGAACTCGGCTACGCCTATGCCATCATCGGCGGCGTGGGTCCAAAGGAGTTTTACGCGAAAATCTGCGGTGCCATCGAGATCCCGGGCAGCGATCCGGGAACTTACTCGGACCTATTGCCTTGACTGCGGAAATACGTTGCAGGCTCACTCGTCCTTATAGGCCTCCGCCTTGCGTCCGTCGATGCAGCGGGTCAGCCACAGCACCAGTTTTTCCGCTTCCTCCGACTCATTGCGCATCGTGCTCAGCGCCGCCCAGTCAAGCTGCGCACGGGAACGTGGCGCGGCGATGCGGTTGATGTCGAGCTTGGCCATGATCGCCTCGGTTTCACGCGGATGGGCGTTGAGGATATTCGCCGGGCGCGGGAGATCATCGAGTGCATCCGCCGTGAGTCCAAACGAAGTTACACCGACCCCAAATGTCGCGCTCAGACGACGCAGGCTGTCAGCCAGCGCCTCGTCCTCGATGGGAGCTGCGTAGATCAATTCGCCGCCCTGCGCCCACATCGAGACAGCAAGTGTTTGGAAAAAATCCTCGCGGTAGGTTTGCAGCGTCGGCTGGATTCGCAAGCGCGCGGCGTCCAGCCGGAACGGGGCGATCCCGAGGCGCTGCTTGAAGGCCAGCATCGTTTCATCTAACGACATTTCCTCGTCCGGTGAGCCGCCGGTTTCCCAATCGACCAACACCAGTTCCGGGTATTTCCACAAATTGCTAAGCGGCGAGTCCTTGGCGAAGGTCTGCCGGAACGCGAAGGGGAACCGTCCGTTGATTTCAAAATACCGCGTGACCACGGCCCGGAACTTGCGCATCCGCAGCATCGCGCCGTCCACCATATCGGGATCGGCATTGGTTAAATCGTCGAGCCTGCCTTGCGTTAGAGCAAACAGCTCCTGCGCGCCGGACAGCGCGGGCAAGAGCGCACTCCGGCGGTAGTAGCCCTGGCCTTTTTCCACCTTCGCGATCGGCGAGGCGGGGTCGCAGGACATGATAGAAAAATGATACCGCAACGAGGCATCCGAGTAGTTGCCGGTCAGTTGCAGCCGCGTCAACCGGATCAGCTCCGTGCCTTTGATAGAATCGGCGGGATTGCCCGGAAGGAGGGACGGAAGAATGTCTGTTAGCTGCTGGCGGAGACTCATGGATGCTAGGGCGCGGCTCTTGCGTGATGGCCATCCAATTCGCCCCGCCCCGGATCATCAAGCATCAAAAAAGCGGATTTTAAAAAAACTGAGGACGTGCCGGTGCTTTTTTGAAGGAATTCGTTGTCGAGCTTGTCCAAGCCGCCAATTCCGCCATCCTTCCGTCATGAATTTCAAATCATTCGTCCTCGCGCTCGCCATGGTTTCCAGCGCGGGTGCCCAAGCCCCTAACGCCCAGCAGATCCTAGAAGGCGCCCGCATCGCCGCGAGTCTCACCAAGCTCGACGACGGCCTTAACGGCAATCTCCACAAGGGCAACGCCAGCGTCCCCATCACGCTCTTCCTCAAGGGCAAGGACATCCAGTTCCAGTTTTCCGAGAACAAGGGTCCGTGGCGCGTTTTCCACATGAACATCGGCGATGAGAATTTCAAAATGTTCGAGATCGTGGACGGGAAAAACAAAGACATCCCCGCCGCGAAAATCGTCGAGCCCATCGCCGGTACGGACCTCACGTATGAGGATCTTGCCCTGCGCTTTTTCTACTGGCCCAATCCCCAGCTCGAAGCCACGGAGGACGTGGGCGGCCAGCCCTGTTATAAACTCCGGATCGACAAACCCAAGGGGACGACTGGCAAATACGAGGTCGTTTACGTTTGGATCCACACGAAATTCGGAGCTTTCATGCGCATCCGGGGTCACGATAAAAGCGGCGGCCTCGTGAAGGAATTCCAAGTCGAGGACATCATGAAAGTCGCCGACAACGTGTGGACGCTGCGCAAAATGCAGGTCGCCACTTGCGACCCCGCCAACGGTGGCCGCCGGGTCTCTATCACCGACCTCACCTTCGACGCGCCGAAGGTGGCCGGGCCGCACGGTATCCGTTAGTTTTTCAGTCCCCCAAGCGGAATACCAGCGAACCGCTTTGCAGTCCGATGACTTTGGCCGCTTGGCTTGCGGGTCCGGTTTTCTCAGGCGCAAGGAACTTCGAGCCGATTGCTGGAATTACCTTGAGAAACGATAGATCACCCGGTGGAAATGCAACGCTCGTCCCCGGATGACTGATGCGCGGCGTGCCGATGCGGAGGAAGGTTCCGGGACTCACTGAGAAAACTGTAAGTGGAGCGCTCGCAGTGTCGAAGCGGGCCCAGCGCGGTCCGGCGAAGCAGCCTTGGAACTCGGGATACTGCCAAGTTTCGCCCGGCTGGTTATCGTTGCGGGCGATCTCATGGACCCCCAGCGTAGTGCCACGTAGGCGGTTCTGCCAAACTCGGGATGGTCCCTCGCCCAACCATTTCACCGCCTTGAATTGCTCCTCCGGGTGATCGAAGGTGATGCCCTGATAGATGAAGGTGCCATCGGTCTGATAGGAATAATCCAAACGGAGATCACCGGCGGCGGTTAGAGTCCAACGCCATTTGATGGAGTCATCCGCCGCCACGCTTTCCAGCCACACGGATGCGTCGGGATTGGTGCCGCTGCTGAGCTTCGGTAACGTCTTGTCAATGCTTGGGAATCGTTCTGCCTGATAGGCGGTGCGAAGGGTTTTTACGACCACTGGCTTACCGCTCTCCTGCCGGAAATTCGAGAGGCGGACGGCAGCGACGATTTGCGGGGGGAATTCATATTTGTTTCCATCGCCACCACGGCGGGTGCCGTCGTAGCGGGTTGTCCAGTTCGTCCCATCAGCGGAAAGTTCTAACTTGAAACCAGCCCATCCATGGTTCTTGGGCAGATCCATTTCGATCTCCAACAGATTCAGTCGCTGAGGAGTCTCCGCTTTCCAGATCCTGGTCGCCGGATCGAGTGGGGCGTTCACCCAGTGGATGTCGCCCATGGTTGGACGGGCGAAAACCAAGCGGGGGCCATTGGTCAGGGCTGAAATTTGCCGGTAGCGGCGGAATGATTTGAGTGTCCCGGTCTGGGCATCGAAGCTCACGGATACATTGCCCTTGTCCGCCTGCAACTGAATCGCTCGTGGAGTGACTGATAGACTAGGCTTGGTCTTCACTTTCACGGGTCCTGCCGCCCGGTTTCCGAGCGCCACGGTAGGCCATGTCCAAGTCCACAGTTCACGGCCCATGGCGTCGCTCGCGCTAACGGACAGCGCGTCCGCATCCTGCCAGGTGGCGGGCAGCTCCAGCGCCAACTCGCCCGACTGATGTGGCTCGACCGCTGGTGCCGAGGCGTTGCCCGTGGCCAACGTCTCCGTCGTGGATTGCGGCTTTGAGGGCTGCGAGAAATGTAGCAATCGCCATCTGAAATGACAGCCGGAAAGCGGCAGGAAATCATAGCTGTTATGGACGGTTAGTTTGCCTGTGAATTTTCCATCCAACACTGGCGCGTCGATTTGCACCGGCGAGTAAATGTCTCGCACGGTGTAAAAGCTGCCCTCCTTTTCATGGTGTGGTCCGACCAGCCCGTCCGGCGCGTAGGTGCTGAAAACATCGATCCGGCCACCCTGATCCGTGCGCTTGATGCCCTCATCCGCGAACACCCAGATGAAGCCGCCGCCACCGACCGGAGAGGTGGATATTGCCTTCCAATAATCCTCCAAACCCGCGCCACCGCCGCCGTCATACAGTGCATGGATCATCTCGGTGGGCATCACCATGTTAGGTCCGGCGAGTCGTTTTGATAGATCATCGAAGCTTGGATAATGCTTGGTATCCACCCCATTCATGAGTTCCCAGGGATGCAGAACGATGCGTTGCTGCGGATCATATAAAGCGAACTCGCCATCCAGCGCCCGGTTCCAGCCACCTTCGTTGCCGTTGTCCCAGAATAAGATCGACGGGTGGTTCACGTCCCGCCGCACCATTTCCCGAACCAGCTTTTTTCCCACCTCGGTGTCATGTGCGTGTTGCCAGCCGCTGAGTTCGTCCAATACGTACAAACCCAGTTCATCACAGGCCTCCAAAAACGCCACATCCGGCGGATAGTGCGACATGCGGACGGCATTCATGTGCATCTCCTTGATCAATCTAACATCGTCTTGGCAATCCTGTGGATCGAGCGCTCTGCCGGTCTCCGGGCGGAAACTGTGGCGGCACACGCCCTTGAGCAGGATGCGTTTGCCGTTGAGGAAAAATCCCGCGCCTTGCCGCAGCTCGAACGTCCGGAACCCGAAGCGCTGGGTGATCGTGTGAATTTCCACCCCATCTTTGCGCAAGGTGAAGCGTGCCTGATAGAGATTTGGCGTCTCTGCCGTCCAGAGTTTCGGGGCATCGATCTTCGTGGAAATCGTCACCAGTCCCGCGCTGTTAGCAGGGATCGCGGTGGAAACCGGCTGGCCCAGTGGCTTGCCATCAGATGTTAGAATTTGGGCCTCCACCTGATTGCCATCCGCCGCATTTCCGCACTCTACCGCCGCTGTGAAATTCCCATCCGCCGTCGCGTTAATCGACACCTGCTCGATCGCCTGCTTGGGCACGGCTTCTAGGAAAACCTGGCGATAGATCCCGCCAAACACCCAGTAATCTCCGCCGCGCTCTGCCCGCTCCGTATCCTTGTTAGCCGAAACTTTGGATACCTCCACTTCGAGTAAATTCCGCCCCGGCTTAAGCAGCGCCGTGATGTCGTGGCGGAATCGATAGAACCCGCCCTGATGCACTGGCCCGGCCAGTTGCCCGTTGATTTTCACCTCGGCGTCCGTCATCACGCCATCGAAGACGATCCGCACCTGCCGGCCATTCCAAGATTCCGGCACAGAAAACTCCAGCCGATAGAGGCCATGCTCATTCGCCTTTGGGTCGGGACTGCCTTGGCCGTAATTGTAGCTCCCGAAGCCCTGCTGCTCCCAGTTCGACGGCACCGGGATGGTCGTTTTTTCTCCCGCCCGGCGGCCCTTGGTCACGGTGAACTCCCACGGCACCGCATCCTTCGGACCGTGGCCGGATAGATAGCGGATCTCGGTTTCAGCGGCTTGTGAAATGGCCAGGCCAGCGGCGAGCCAAGCGAGGACGAGTGATACGCGGTGGGCGAAATTCATGGTGATACGTGGGTGCTTGGGAGTTGTGACGAATCATGGAGAAGGTCACCACCCTGCGTGATACGTGCCCGAGCCCGGATTTTATCCAAGCCAATAGAAGCCCCCCAATCGCGCGGTCTAGCAGCAACCCGCAGTCGAGCAGCAGGGGCTGGCGGGCAGCGCGTGATCCGTTTCCGGCGCGGCGAGCGAGGGATTCGGCTCCAGCGTTTCGAGGCCGAGCTTGGCGAGGAGTTCGCGGTCTTTTCCAGCTTCCGGGTTTTCCGCTGTTAGGAGTTTGTCGCCGTAGAAAATCGAGTTCGCCCCGGCGAAAAAGCACAGCGCCTGCGTCTCGTCAGACAGGCGGGTGCGCCCGGCGGAAAGGCGGACCTTGGCCCCCGGCACGGCGATGCGCGCGCAGGCGATCATGCGCACGAGGTCGAAGGGATCCACCTGCGGGTTGTTCGCCAGCGGCGTGCCGGGCATCGGCATGAGTGAATTAATCGGCACGCTTTCCGGTTGCGGGTTGAAACTTGAAATCACCTCCAGCATCCGCAGCCGGTCGGTGATGGTTTCGCTGATCCCGAGAATGCCGCCGCAGCAGACGGACATCCCGGCGTCCTGCACGTTGCGGATGGTGCGCAGCCGGTCCTCGTAGGTGTGCGAGGTGACGATGTTCGGATAGTGCTCGGGCGAGGTGTCGAGATTGTGATTGTAGGCCGTGACGCCGGCTTCCTTGAGGGTGACCGCTTCGTTAGGCCCCAGCTCGCCGAGAGTGACGCAGACTTCCATGCCGAGCGAGGAGACCTCCTTCACGATCTCTACCACTTGGTTGAAACGCTCGGTCCCGCCTCTAACACCCCGCCATGCGGCCCCCATGCAGAAACGCGTCGAGCCATTGGCCCTGGCGGCGCGGGCGCTTGCCATCACGGTTTCCTTGGACAGCAGCCGTTGGTTTTCCAAATCCGTCTCGTAGCGCGCGGACTGGGTGCAGTAGGCGCAATCCTCGGAACAGCCGCCCGTCTTGATCGAGAGCAGCGTGCAAAGCTGGATTTTCCCCGCTGGGAAATTCGCCTCATGCACCGCACGGGCGCGGGAGATCAGATCGAAAAATGGCAGCGAGTGGAGTTCCTGGAGTTCGGCGAGATTCATAGTCGGGATGGCGTGCCACTGGTGTAGCCGGAATGCGCGCCGCTTGGGAAGCAGATAGCACGCAGTGTGGGGCGAACATCCCGGCAAAAATGATCTTCATCTTGGGGAATCAGAGACCTGACCGGGGTGTCAGGAAACCTTTTTTCCCGAAATTTCTCAGGTTTCAGGTCACCTCACCCAACTGCCGTGTACGACGGGCAGAGTGCCTTGGCCGACGTCGGCATAGGAGGTGGGGCCGTTGGCACCTTCGAGGGCGACGCCGAGGGCGTTTTTCCAGACGGCGCTCATGCTTTCTCCGGTGTGGCAGCCCCAGCTTTTGCAATAGGCGTTGCGGGCGAAAATGGCGGCGTGGAGCCGTGGCAGGTCGCGCTCGTGGAGCCAGGCGGTGGAGACGGCCATGATCTCATTGCCGTAGTCGAACATGAAGGCGTAGCGGTTCGAGTGGCCGAAGAAATCGAAGGTCTCGACCGAGCCGCGTGGGCGGGAATTGAGGGTTTGGATGAAATTTCCCGAGCTGTTGAACCAGACGAGCGTGACGCGCCGCTCCGCCGCCAGTCCGGCGATCCAGGTGGTGTAGGGCTTGCCGTCCTCGCGGCCACGGGCTTGGTAGGATGGCTGATAGACCATCCACACGATGGGCGCGGCGGGGCCGTAAGCCTTGCGGATTTCCGCCATGCGGAGGGTGGAGGCGCGGATGAAATTGGCCCACCAGCGGTCATGCTGGTCGTCCGGGACGCGCAGGTTTTCCCACTTCCGCAAGGTCGGCCCGCCGGTGACGATGACGTGATCCGCTTGGCTGAAGGCTGTGAGCAGCAGGAAAACCAGTGCGATGAGGCGGGCGGGGCGGGGCATGGGAGTGAGGAGCTTGAGAGTTGAAGGTTGAGTGTTGGGAGTTAAAAGCAAGAGAGAGGGAAATTCAAATCTGCCACTCAACTCTCAACCTTCAACTCTCAACTTCTGCTCATTCCGCCGAGCCGTTGCGGATGATGTCGAGGAAACTTTGGGGTTCCAGCGCGGCACCGCCGATGAGGGCACCGTCGATGTCCGGGCAGGCCATGAGCTCGGCGGCATTGGCGGGCTTCACGCTGCCGCCGTATTGGATGCGGATTTTGGCGGCGGCGTCCGTGCCGTAGAGGTCGGCGACGAGCGAGCGGACGAAGGCGTGGGCGTCCTGTGCTTGCTGGGAGGTGGCGGTGACGCCGGTGCCGATGGCCCAGACGGGTTCGTAGGCGATGACGGTTTCCCCGAGATCCTTTTCGGAAACGCCCTTCAGGCCGTCGGTCACTTGGGTGCGGAGGATGCTTTCGAGTTTGCCGGCTTCGCGCTCAGCGAGGGTCTCGCCGATGCAGAAGATGGGCTTGAGGTTCGCCTCGCGGGCTTTTTTCAGCTTCGCGTTGATGATGGCGTCCGTCTCGCCATAAATCGCCCGGCGCTCGCTGTGGCCGAGGATGACGTAGTGGACGAAAAACTCACGGAGCATAAGCACGCTGACTTCCCCGGTGTAGGCTCCGGAGTCGAACTGCGAGCAGTTTTGTGCGGCGATCTGGATGGCATGGGCGTTCTGGCCGGCGGTGGCGGTGTGGAGCAGGTCCGCGAGCTTGGGCAGAGAGATGAATGGCGGCGCGATGACGATCTCGCAGGAGAAATTTTCCCCTTGGATTTTCGAGAGGAAGCTCTTGATGAAATCTTCCGTCTCGGAAGCTCCCTTGTTCATTTTCCAGTTGGCGGCGAAGATCGGTTTGCGATTCATGGTCGAGGGATAAGTTGAATTTGTGTGAGGGAAGGGGATGGATCAGTTCTCGGTGAGGGCGGCGACACCAGGGAGGACCTTGCCTTCGAGGAGTTCAAGGGAAGCACCCCCGCCGGTGGAAATAAAGGTCATTTTCGAGTCGAGGCCGAACTGGTTCACCGCTGTCACGGAGTCGCCGCCGCCGACGATGGTCACGCCGTCGCTCGCGGCCATGGCCGCGGCGATGGCGCGGGTGCCTTTGGCGAAGGACTCGATCTCGAAAACACCCATCGGGCCGTTCCAGATCATGGTCTTCGCCTTGGCGATTTCCGCGCAGAATTCTGCAATCGCGACATCGCCAATGTCGATGCCTTCCCAGCCGGGAGGAGTCTCGCCGCCTTGTTCGTAGGGCGCGGTCACCTGCGTGGCGGCACCTTCCTTGAACTCCTGGGTGATGCGGGTATCGGCGGGGAGGAGGAAGCGCACGCCCTTGGATTTCGCCTTGGCGAGGATGTCGAGCGCGAGGTCCAGCTTGTCCGCTTCCACGCGGCTGTTGCCCACTTCATAGCCTTGGGCCTTGCGGAAGGTGTTCGCCATTGCGCCGCCGATGAGGAAGGCGTCGGCCTTTTCCATGAGTGCGGTGATGACTTGGATTTTATCGGAAACCTTCGCGCCGCCCATGATGACGAGGAAGGGTTTTCCGGGGTTCTGGAGCTTGCCGTCGAGGTATTCGAGTTCGCGGGCCATGAGGAAGCCCATGGCGCTTTGTTGCACGAAATGGGTCACGCCCTCGGTGGAGGCATGGGCGCGGTGGGCGGTGCCGAAAGCGTCGTTGACGTAAATTTCCGCCGTGCCCGCGAGTTTCTCGGCGAAGGCGGCATCGTTCGCTTCCTCCTCGGGATAGAAGCGGGTGTTTTCCAGCAACAATACCGCGCCGGGCTGGAGCGCGGCGCGCAAGGCGGCGACCTCGGCACCGATGCAGTCCGGGGCCAGCAGCACCGGCTGGCCGAGGATTTCCGCGAGGCGGGTGGCGGCAGGGGCGAGGGAGAATTTCGCCTCGAAGCCGCCCTTGGGACGGCCGAGGTGGGAGCAGAGCACCAGCTTCGCCCCGCCGGCCAGGAGGTGGCGGATGGAGGGGACGGCGGCTTGGATGCGGGTGTCATCGGTGATGACGCCGTCCTTGAGCGGGACGTTGAAATCCACCCGCATGAGGACTTGTTTGGAAGAGACGTTGAGATCGCGAATCGAAAGTTTGGCCATGGCGCGGGCATCCCGCCTTAGAGCAGCGCCGGTGTCAAGCGAGGGCTTGTTTCCGCAGTCCGTCGGGCACCGGATTCAGCGCGGCAGGGGACTGGTCCGGAAGCGTTCGTGCTGGCGGCGCAACTGGGAATTTCCTGGTTTGAAATTCACCGCCTTCGCCGACCATTCCAAGGCCTGCTCGCGTTGGCCCTTGGCGAAGTGGATCTCGGCCATGGTGTCCAGGTAGGCGGACTGGTCGGGATTCAGCGCCAACGCCTTGGCGACCAATTTCTCGGCTTGATCGAGGTTCCGCTGAGCCCGCCCAGCCAACCAGCCAGCGGTGTTGCAAGTGTTGTCGGAGTTGGGAAAGCGGGTGAGGACGGCGGTCAGTCGATCCCAGGAAATCTTGAACCAGTCGTCATGTTCCTTGATGAGTCCTACTCTGCGCAGCGCCGGAAAAAAATCATCCGCGAGCGAGCCGTCGTTGGGCGACATCTCGTGACACTTCTGGAGCATGGCGATCGAACCGGCCCGGTCGGTTTTCAAATTCGTGAGGGCTCGTCCCAGATCCGACCGCAGCCGGAGGGCGAGATTTTCCACCGGTGAGTCACTACGGCTGGATTCGTTGGCAACCGCGACTTGCGCCAGCACCTCGGATACCGCCGCCGCTTCTTTCCAGTTGCCCTGCTCGACCAACATGTCGCTATGCAACTGGAGCGCGTCGCTGAAGCGCTCTGAGTTGCGGCCCAGTTGGCGGGTGGCCCGTGCCCACCACTCCGCTGCTCGCTTGTAGTCATAGCCGTAGGCATAGGCGTTGGCGATTTCCACGGCGTCGTTGCCAAGTGCGAGTTTATCGACCCGTGCATCCTGTGCGGCGGCCTCTTCCACATGGCCGGCCTTGCGCAAGCAAGCTGCGACGCAGGCATAGAGCGAGGGCTGCGGGTCCAACTTCATCTTGGCAATGCGGTCGATTTGTTTCTTGAAGAAAGCCGCCGCATCCTCCCAGCGACCCGCCGCCGAGAGATTCGCGATGTGGTCCCGCCAGAAAAACGCACTCCGGGTGTTTTCCGGAAGCTGGTCCCAAACTCGCAGGCTGTTCTCCACGTCGCCCGTCTGGCCGATGAGAAAGGCCATTTTTTCGAGCAATTTCTGCTGGCCATCCGCCGGGGTCTTGGCAATCGCCTGCCACGCCAGAGCTAACCACTGGTCGCGCAGTCGGCTTGGATCCGGACCTAGGCCGCACAAGGCGACCATGGCTTCCAAGCGCTCGGCACGGCTGGCCTTGGGCTTGAGATCTGCCAGCCAATCCCACACCGCCATCGTCTCATCCTGGCCCCCGAAGGCACCGCTGATGATCTGGTCCCAGCGCTCTCCATTGTCGCCCGCCCAAGTGATCGCCACCTCTCTGGCGAGCTGGGGCGCGGCGTTGTTGAGTTCCGAACTACCGAAAAGCGTGGCGAGAAACAGGGTGAACATTTTCGCGTCTTTCTTGGCCAAGGCGGCGAGGGGCTGCTGAAATGCCGCGACTGCCTCCGCGTGGAGACCTCGGCGTTCAAGGAAACTGGCCAGCAGGATCATCTCACGGCTGTTCTCCGGGAAGTCGCGCTCGGCATCGCCATCGTCTTTGATGAGCTTTTCCATGTGCTGCTCGACCCATGCCGGGTAATCCGGTTTGTCGGGATCCAGTCCGATGGTCTTGAGCGCCTCGGGGATGCGTTCGAGCGCGTCAAAGTAGAGGAAGGCGGCGAGCGGATTTTTTTTCACATAAAGTTGCTCGCCGAGGCCGGTCTCGCCGAGGAGGAACAACGCGGACACGCCGTTCGAGTATTTACCCATCGCATCCAGGTTCGCCTGATGAATCGGCTTGCCCTGCCAGCGCTTGATCGCCAGCTCGGCATAGGAATTCCGCTGTGCTTCGCCATTTTCATCTGTCAGATTTCTCCGCAGCCAAGGGATGGGATCGCCGAGCAAGGCGGACAGGGTGGCGGAAATTTCCTGCTCCCCGGCGGCGTCGGCGGCATCGCGGGCGGCCTCGAGATTTCCCGCAGCCCGATAGAGCGCGAGTTGCCAGGCGGCCGAATGCGCGCCCTTGAGCGTCTTGGCGCGATTCAACTCCGCATCGAGCGTGCCTTGGCTGCGGTGGAAATCAGCCAATGCCAGCAGGCCGGGGGCGTCGGCGGGGGCCATTTCGAGAAACTCGCGTGCGGTATTCGCATCGTTGGCCAGCAGGCTTTCCCTAGCGGCGATGACCGCCACGCCCTCGATGGCTGGCTGGAGCTTGGTGAGCAGGTCCGGGTCGGTCTCGCTGGCGTAGAGTTTGAGCAATTGCCGCCAGGCGCGCTTTTTATGCATCTGGCCGAACAAAGTGACCTTTTCCTCGGGCGCGGCTTTCGTGTAGCGCTCGACCATCGCCGTCACTGCGGGATCGGTGTCCGGGGTGATCTGGAGTTGGATTTTACGGATCAATTCGCGGGCCCGATAAGCCTGCTCCGGGTCCTTGCCGCTCGCGACTTCTTGCAGCGCGGAAAGCGCGGAGTCGCCGAAACCCCAGATTTTACGACTGGCCTCCTCACGGGTGCGAAAATTTTCGTTCGCCAGATCCTCGATCAGCAGCGGTAGCGATTTCGCCGGTGGCTTGAGGCCGGGTGCTGCCGGGGTGTCAGCCGCCGCCATCCACGCCCAAGCGGATAGACCGGTGACCCACACGAGACTCTGAAATTTCATGTGCGGGAAAGGTCCGGGATTTTACGCATAAATCAACTCTCTTCCGTGTCAGGCCGCGAAGCTCTCCCCGCACGAGCAAGTCACCACCGCATTCGGGTTGCTCACCTTGAAGCCACCTTGCTGGAGATCATCGGAAAAATCCAGCTCGCTGCCGCTGACGAAGAGCGCGCTTTTCGGGTCGATGACTACATTCACCCCATTGCTCGGCACTAGGATGTCCCGGTCGCGCGGACCGTCCACGAGGTCCATTTTATATTGCAAGCCGGAGCACCCGCCGCCGACCACCGCGATCCGCAGCGCTCCGTCCGGGCGGCCTTGCCGGTCCAACAAGGCCCGCAGGTGCGACGAGGCCCCGGCGAGCACCCGCACCAGCTTTTCGTTGCCAATCTTGAAATTCACCGCCGCCTGCATGGCCGTAAAATGCACCTGCTGTCACGCGCCGTCAATCCCGCGTCACTTGCCAGCGATGACGCTGTGATGACAGCCGTGCCCAGGCTGGCAGCGGGCGGACGGTGCGCCTGTCATCGGATCCAAGGTGGGGACGGTGCGGCACGAGCTGGCGAAAAGCGCGATGGCAAGGAGCGGGAGTAGCAGGGTGGATTTCATGATTTCAAATGGGTGTGGCCAGATCATGCCAAGAATCCGGGAAAACTCCAGCAAACTCTTTCCGCCGGGATATTGGTTCAAATGCGACTGATCCGAATGGTGCCTAACATAGACTGACGTTTAAACCCAAGGACCGATCGGTGTGGAAAACTCCTAATGAAAAACGCTGCCCATCGCTTCACTCTTGGCTCTGTGCGGGCTGTGACGGACGCCCATTCATTTGGAGTAACAACCGTTTGGCTAATTCCGCGCTGCTAGGCAATCGAACACAGGACGCATTTAATGCTTGATTAAGAAGCTGTTAGATTGCGAAAAAAATTATGCCCCAGCGCCCTCTGCTCGATACCGAGTTCTCCCAACGATTCTTCGCCGACATCCTCTCCCTCTATCCCGGTTCCGACCGACGATACGACTGTCAGGGCATTTCCGACATCCATT
>JANXMQ010000072.1 GCA_025354565.1 Akkermansiaceae bacterium | reverse complement strand
CGTCACGTCATCCATAAGTGGTTGACCCTGAGTTTCAAAATAAAAACGCATCCCGCGTAACCCACCGCCTAAGTCGCAACCCGGGCTCGTTCAACAACCGATAGGTTTGAGGCTATCGCTCAAACCTATCTTTGGGGTTTGCATGGGTTATCTTCTTCGTAGCCCGTAGCGAGGATCCCTGTGATGATGTCTGATCACCATGACTCGATTCTGAAGTAGTCGTTCCTCAAATAGGATAGGGTATGGAAACCGCTTGAGGTTGCTTCGTCTTCTCCCGCTTGGGTCGTAATGATGTCTTTCTGGATAACGCTCGATGTAATCGATCGCATCGTCAATCTCTTTCCAGAACTTGTCACGCAACTCATCCGAAACTTCCGCATACATAGCGGCAATATCGCGAGCATCCATCGCAGCTTTGGGATGGATCAAAAGTGGCTTCATGCTACCACTCACCGCCCGCAAAGCCTTCTAAATTCCTCCTTGGACATGCCGACCACCGCTCCAGAATCCATTTCTGCGGATCGTTGGTCAACCTCTTCATCGTCCACCCAGTAATGCGTGTCATCCAGGCTTCCAAGCAGCAAAACGGCTAATTCAGCCCTTTCTGGCCTGGAGAGGATGACGACAGATTCTCGAATTTGGGTAAACGTGCTCATGGGTCTAAGGCTACCTTGTTTTGTGCAGAATTCCAGTCTGATTTTTTGGCACAACGTTAGAGCGCATCCACGGCGGGATGGAAGCGCGAGTTCAATTTGGAGGTTTATCGCCGTTGGATGGCGCGGCTTGTTCGCTGGTAGTTGGCTGCTTGTCAGTCTTGGGGATGTCTATGCTCCATCCTTGCTCATTAGTGTGTTTCTTCCATTCCAACGGGATCTTGTAATTCTTCCCGACCACCTGAAGTTCTTGCACGTATTTCTTGCGAAACTCTTCCACGCCGGTGCCAAGAAACTCGCCTTTGGGGTCGATCAAGGTCCAAATCATGTCTCGAATTTCTTGGTGAGACTCTCGATAATTCTTTGCTTCTGGAGCAGTCGATACGCCTTCCATGCTGTAATCCGAGGAATTCCGGTCGAGAATAAAAATTGAATGCTCTTCATCGTAGGGAGCGAAAATGGAAGCATACACACCGTCCTTCTCTGACTGCGCTAAGAAAAGGACATATTTGTTACCAGGTTTCGGGTCGATCATGAGCGGCCCGTTGAACATTCCCGACGAGTCCGCGTTCTTCATTGCAAGCATCGCGACCTCGATATGGTCGCCCTTGAGTTCGCCTTTCAAGCGACCGTGGATTCTGATTTTCACAGAGAGCCAATGAAACAGAATCTTATCTACGGTGGGATAGCTCAGGGTTGTTTCTATCCCAAGCGGCTTAACTTCCTCCACTTGGCCGACGACGACGACATGTGCCAATTTGCACAGCATCGGCACCGGGGCAGCCTGAGTAGCTCGTGCGGAAACGTCGACCAGTGCAGAGGTCCAAAAGAATAGAGTGAGTATCTTACGCGTAATCATTTGTCAGCGATTGAGGTAGGGACGTCGGTTTCACCCGACGCCCCCCTCGCAGATCCCGGCGTGCGGAATTACCGCACCGGGCTCCTCGGGAAGCGCGCATTTGAAACTAGTTCCGACACAGAGTGCCAGAGCCAGTCTCCATTGCAAGCAGGGAGCGTGACACAGTGGTCGGGATCTACATGGCCCGTTGTGAGTGCTTTGCTTGCGTTGCTTCCCGCCCGCCCCTTCGCCGTGTGACCGGTGTTACCGTCTCTAACTACTATGAGCTGATCTGACTCCCGGAGTGTCCGAACTGCGTCTTCTTGGGGTTGATCGCAATTGGCCCTTGGATGTCTTTCGACACCCGCAGGTTCACTCTCCGGGCCTCCCGAGTTCAAGGTGCCGACTTTGTAAAATCGGTTCATCTTTTCGCTTCTCTTCACACATGCCACGGTCTTGATCGACCCCGGTGGAACCTTGGGCGCTCGCCATTGACGCGCCTTTCGATGCTGGA
>JANXMQ010000071.1 GCA_025354565.1 Akkermansiaceae bacterium | reverse complement strand
GATTTCGCCGCGGCGGCGGTTGATCTCCGCCTCGATTTCCCGCATCTGCTTGTAGGCGATGACGAGGAAATTCCCGGAGCCGCAGGCGGGATCGAAGACGCGGATGCGGGCGATGCGTTTCCGCAGGTTCAGCAGTTTTTGTGGGCTGTTTCCCGCCTCCGCGAGTTTTTCCCGCAGGTCGTCGAGGAAGAGCGGGTTGAGCACCTTGAGGATATTCGGCACGCTGGTGTAGTGCATGCCGAGTGCGCCGCGTTCCTCGTCATCCGCCACGGCCTGGATCATGGAGCCGAAGATGTCGGGATTGATCTTCGTCCAATCGAGATTGCCAATGTGGAGCAGGTAAGAGCGGGCGATTTTACTGAAGCGCGGCACGTCCAAGCTGCCAGTGAAGAGACCGCCATTCACATAAGGGAATCCGCCGCCCCAATCCTTGATCTTCTCCGCCGCGCGTTGCTTGAGCGGCGTATTCATCACGCGGAACAGCTCGGAAATGACCTCGTGGGTGTTCGAGGAATCCCGCGCACTCATCTGCTCAAGGGTCGCGGTGAAAAGCTCGTCTTGGTGAAAAATGTCCGTATCCTCCGCAAAGAAGCAGAAGATCAGCCGGGCCATGAAGTGATTCAGATCCTCGCGGCGGGCGGCGGTGGCCCACTCCGGGTTGTCCTTGAGCAGCTCGATGTAGAGCCGATTCAAGCGGCCGGTGGCCTTGATATCGAAGGAGCTTTCCCGGATCTGCTTGACCGTGGTGATGCCGGCCAGCGGCAGGAAATAGCCGAAGTGGTCGGGAAAATCCGCATAGGCGCAGACGATGGGCGCATCGTCATCGGCCAAGTTCTCCGCCTCGATGGTCTCGCCGTCGGTGGCCAGAATGAACTTGGCCTTGAGCCGCGCCGTCGCCGGACTTTCCCGCAACGCCGTAAGCGTGGCCGCCACCTCGCCGGGCGCGCAGACCTTGAGGTGGATGTTGCTGCGCTGGAGGACGCCGCCGAGGTCAGACTTGTTCGAGTCGCCACTCCGCAATTTTTTGAGGGTCGTTTCCTTGTTCCCAAACGCCTCCAAGAACGCGAACGGGAAGTTTTCCCGGTCGAACGGCTGCTCCATCAACGTCGAAACGGCATCGGCGATTTCAACGGCGTTCATGCGGCGAATAATGGGAATCCGCCGGGTCGTCTGGAAGTGTAAAATTCCGCAATCGCATGGGGAAAGAGTCGCTGCCAGTTCGGGTTCAATGCGCTAATTGAGCACTCAGGCGTGCCGCATGATAGGCATTTCAGAAATAAAGAGTTTTGCCGCCCGCACACTGAGTAACTAGAAATGCAAGTTACGCAGCGGGAATGAGTTGGAGGCCGAGGGCTTGGGCTTGTTTTTAGAGGTGTTGCAGGCGTTTGGCTTGGGTGAGGGGGGTGGTTTTGAAGGCTTCGGTTCCGTCGTAGGGTTGTTGGTTTTTGATTATGCCGTAGAGGATGCAGGCGAGGCGGCTGGGGATTTTGCGGGTTTTGGCTTTGAGGACTTTGCCGCCGGAGATGCGGTTGTCTGGACATAAGCCCATCCATGAGCTGAAGGCGGCGGCACTGCGGAAGGCGCTTTGCATTTGGCTGCCAGTGCCGATTTCGCTCATCAGCACGCCCTGAACTCCGGCACTCACTCCGGGCACGGCACTCAAGTCCACGCCGTAGAAGCGGAAGGCTTCATCGTAGATCGCCAGTGTGGCGGGGGTGTTTTTGTGAATGCGCCGCTGCTCGGCGGGGGCGCTGGGCGGGGGCTCATGGGTGTCGCCATCCACGGCTGTGACGAGGGTGGCGATTTGTAGGTCGCACGCGGCGATGGCTTCGTTGCATTGCAACCAGCGTTGTTGGCATTGTTTGAGGACAAATAAATATTCCTCGCGGTAGTCGCCGCGCAGGGCTTCGATGATTTTTCCCTTGGGGCTGCGGCATCGTTTGTCGCGCAGGGCGGCGAGACGCTCGGCATCGCGCTCTCCGGCGAGAATGGCGCTGATGATGGCTTGGGCACTCACGCCGTCCACATCGCTGAAGACGTGATGGATGTGGAGGTTCATTTCGGTGAGCACTTTTTGCATGAGCTGGGTGTGGCGTCCGGCTTCGGCGATGATTTCCTAGCGATGGCGCATGAGGTAGCGCAACGGCAGCGGCCCGCAGGCACGGCGGCGACGAGTTCTTCCGCGCCGATGTCGATGCCTGCGGCATCGGGATGGGTACTGGTGTTGAGTCCTTGGCGGGCTGCGGCGGTGCTGGCAGCTTTGATTTTGGCGTTGAGCCGTCTTTTTCTCTTGGTCATGGCTTTGGGGTTGTGTTTGGATGGGTGGATGCAAGGACAGCCGCCAAACCAACATAGGCAGTCTCCTAAACGGGGTCGCGCCGCCTGCATCGCTGCAAGGTGGTGGGCCATGCCTTTACTACGCTCCACCACGCAGCTACCGCGCCGCGCTCCGCAGTCGCTGAGCTTGGGGTCGTTAGGCGACTTCTGCGCTTTCTCTCATAACTAGACATCACTTTATGCCGCATAACCACGAACACGGCGGACATGACCACGGGCACGACCACACGCCGCCGAGTAACAACGCCGCCTTTGCCATCGGCGTCACTCTCAATCTCGCTTTCGTCGTCGCCGAGGTTGTTTATGGTTTGGCCGCCAACTCGCTGGCGCTGCTATCCGACGCCGGCCACAACTTGAGCGATGTTTTCGGACTACTTATCGCGTGGGGTGCCATTCACATCGGCAAGTCTTTACCCACCAAGCGCCGCACTTATGGCTTGCGCCGTTCTTCCATTCTCGCCGCCCTCACCAATGCCATCGTTCTGTTAGTCGTAGTCGGCGGCATTACGTGGGAGGCCATCGGGCGCTTCTTCCACCCGGAGGTTGTGGCGGGCTCTACGGTCATGTGGGTCGCTGCCGCTGGCGTCGTCATCAATACAGCTACCGCGTTGCTCTTCATGGCCGGACGCGACAAGGACCTGAACATCAAGGGTGCTTTCATGCACATGGCAGGCGATGCAGCCGTCTCGGTCGGTGTGATCCTTATCGGCTTTGCCATCCGCGCGACGGGCTGGCATTGGCTCGATCCGGCAGTGAGCATCCTCATTGGCATCGTCATTGTCTGGGGCACCTGGAGTTTATTGCGCGAGTCCGTCAACCTAGCGATGGACGCGGTTCCCGCAGGCATTGACCCTCATGCAGTGGAGGCTTATCTGGCGGGCTTGGCGGGCGTGCAGGCCGTCCACGATTTGCACATTTGGGGCATGAGCACCACGGAGGTTGCGCTTACTGCTCATTTAGTCATGCCGCAGCCACCCACCGACGACAAGTTTCTCCACGAGGTGAGTCACGAGCTGCACGAGCATTTCGAGATTGGCCACGCGACAATCCAGATTGAGCACGGCGACGTAGAGTGTCACTTAGCCCCTGCCCATGTTGTCTAGCATGACACCTTATCCGAATCGAACGAAGTCGCCTAACAATAAAGGGTGCTGCAACTAACCGAGCCGCGCTCCGCCTGTAGCTGATCTTGTTCTCGTTAGGCGTTGCTACCCATCTCCCCTGAACGAAAGCCAAAAATTCCAGCCGTGAGCCAAAACAAACAAACCGTCCAAACTTTTTTGGACGCCTTCACCAAGTCCGACATCGCGGTGATTCTATCTTGCCTGACTGACGACATCGAATGGGTCATACCGGGCGCGGTTCACATAATCGGCAAACCAGATTTCATCAAGCAGATTGAGCCCGACTCTATTATCGGCAACCCCATCCTCAAGGTGAGTCGGATGACCGAAGAGCGCAACGTCGTCGTAGCCGAAGGCAGTATCCGCCTCGCCAGCAAAGACGGTAGTTTCCGAAACACTCTCTTCTGCGACGTTTTCGTGATGCAGGACGCCCAAATCAAGCATCTCACGGCGTATCTAATGGAACTCAAGGATGAGACGCCCAAGTAGCAATGAACGGAGTCGAATGAACGGGCTCGTGAACGGAGTCGGGCCTAGATTTTCCAAATTTGATGATCGAATAGGGTCAATATGATACTCACCTCAAAGCGGCTTTTCGGTGAAGAAATCAGTTCAAAGGGCGAGGCGAAAATCGGGACAGTTACGGCAGTTGTGTGTACCTCAATAAAGAGGCCAAAGGGCGAGGCTGATTGGAGAAATCAAAAAGCGAGGTCCGTCCGCCGGAAAAATCGGGCCACTGCGAACGTGCAAACCCAAGACCCGCCAAATGCCTCCGTGCTGGGAGTAAGGCACCGAGGAAACCACCCCGAGAGGTCGCGCCAGACGTTTCCGGTGATTTCGCGGACGAAGCCGCACTTGGCGCTGGCAAAGCGTTTGCTGGCGGCTAGCGTGGCGGGGTGTTTCAGATCGTTTTCAACGAAATCAGCGCGGCGGAACTTTCGGCTCTCGATACGCTTGAGCAACTTGAGTTGTTAGAAGAATTCAAGGTAGGCGAGAAGGATCTGGCGAATCTGAGTGGGGAACGGTTTGGTAAAATCGACCGCGATGGGCGGATCTTGTATCGGTTCCGGGCGAAGGAATACCGGTTTTATTTCGAAGTGAAGGACGGCTCGGTGATCGTCCACCGGGTGCTGCACAAGGGGACGCTATCGGATTTCATGTTCCGCTCGAAGCTGCCGCTGGCGGAGGACGAGGCACTGGCGAATTCCAAGCATTTCTGGAAACTCATCGACGAAGGACGGAATGCGCGGCGCTTGTGAGATTCGTTGGATTTTTGCTTCCAGTCGGCGGCTGCTTTGGGCATCGTGAGGCATGATGAAATGGATTATGTATGTGGTGCTGGCGGTGCTCGTGGTGGGTGCTTGGAAAATGTATGAGAAAAAGGGCAAGACGATGGAGGATCTGAAGACCCAGATCGCCCAAGTGCAGGCCAAGGATGATCCGGAGGGGCTGCTGCCGAATATGAAGTCCAAGCTGGGGTCGATGGAGGGGGAGCGTACTTTCAATGGTATTTTGATGACGTTCCTGATCACGGCGCTGGTCGGGGGGGTCTTCGTGCTGACGATCGTGCCGTTGTTTGCGCAACAAGTATCGATGGGGATGACGGGCAGCGGGGCGACGGTGGAGGATGACGGCATGCGCAAGGCGCGGTCGCTGGTGGCGCAGGGGGATTACGCCGGGGCGATGGTCGCCTTCCGGCAGTCCGCCGCCGCAGATCCGACGAACCGGATCCCGTGGATGGAAATTGTCAAAATTCAGAAGGACCAGATGGCGGTGCCTGCGGCGGCGGTGCAGACGCTGCATCATGTCTTGGAAAGCCATCGTTGGCCGGCGGATGATGCGGCGTATTTCCTGAACCGTTTGGCGGATCTTTATCAGGATTCGCTGGGCGACCATGAATCCGCAGTGGCGATGCTCAATCAGGTAGTGGGGGAGTTTCCCGGAACCCGCCACGCGGCGCTTGCCAAGCAGAAGCTGCTGGACTTGGGCAATGCTGGAACCGCGCAGGAAGAAGCCGAGTATCTGGCGCGGATGAAGCAAGGGAGGCCGCCGAATCGGAAGGCGTAGGCGGGTTTCCATGAATCCGCATGAGGGGGGAAATCACAGACGGCTGGCGTGAGGGCGTGGCGGCATTTTGTACGCGGCATCCCTTGTTCGTCGCAGCACTGTTGACGGTAGGGAGCGTGGCAGGGGCGGCCTGCTGGCTGGGACTTGGGCTGGCCGTGAGCGTGGCGGCAGGGCTGTTAGGTGGATATTTGCGGGGTTGGCGGGTGGGCTTGGGGTGGGTGGCCTGCGGCTTTCTAGCAGTCGGAGCTTTCACTTGGCGGAAGGCATCGTGCGAGGCGGACGGGCGGGCTTTGATCGGCACGACAGCCAGCGGGATGCGGGGGCGAGTGTTGCGGGATGCGAAGGGGAGTGAGAATTCATGGAAGGCACCGGCGGTTTTGCTAACAGGCCCACGGGCGGGCGCGACGGTGTGGTGGGAGGGCAGGGGAGTCATCCCCGTGAGTGGCTCGCGAGTGGTGGGTAGCGGAAATTTCGGCCCCTTGCCGGTGATGCGGAATCCGGGGGAGTTCGATCAAGAGGGTTGGCTGCGCAGTCAGGGCGTGGCGGCGGTTTTTCATGCAGACTGGGTGAAGGGTGAGGTGACGACAGGCGGGTGGTCGGCGCTGGGGGCGAGAATCCGGCGGGATTTCCGCGTGGCGGTGACGGATGGACTTGCGGAGGATTCGCAGGCGGCAGTGGTGATCCGGGCGGTGGTCATCGGCGAGCAACCGCCGGACGCAGAGGAGTTGGTGGCGGAGTTTCGCAACAGCGGGACCCTGTATGCGTTCTCGGTGAGCGGGCTGCATGTGGCGATGGTGGGCGGTATCGGCTGGATGGTGTTGCGGCTCTTGGGGGTGTCTCGGCGGCGCGCGGTGTTGTTGCTGTTGCCGTTAGTTTTCGGCTATGCGTGGATCACGGGCAACAGTGCGCCGTCGGTGCGGGCGGCGTGGATGGCGGTGGTGTATCTCGGGGCCTTTGTTTTCCGCAGGCGACCGGATGGGTTGAACGCGCTGGGGGCGGTGTTGCTGGTGACGTTGCTGTGGAACGGGCGGCTGTTATTTCTACCTGGGATGCAACTTTCGTATGGAGTCGTGGCGGCCATCGCGATCGGCGCGGGGTGGACGTCCAAGCTGTTTTCACGGCTGGCGAAGCCCGAGCTGTATCTGCCGCTGGCGATGATGAACCGGTGGCAAGCGGCTTGGTTGTGGTTGCGGCGGAAGGTCGCGCAGTCGCTCGGGGTGTCGCTGGCGGCGGGGATCGGTTCGTCGCCATTGACGGCTTGGCATTTTGGATTGGTGACACCGGTGACGGTGCTGGCGGCGGTGGTTTTTGTGCCTTTGATCGACTTCATGCTCCACGCGGCGCTGCTGTCGGTGGCGCTGCATCCGGTATATCCTCCGGCGGCGAGGTGGGTGAACCGGGTGAACGCGGGTTTAGCGAAATGCTCGGTGCGGGCGGCGGAGGGCTTTGCGGCGATACCGGGCGGGCATTTTCAAGTAGGGCAGGAAAATCGGCCGTTCCTGCTGATTTATGATCTGGATCGCGGGAATGGCGCGGCGTGTTTTTCAGGTGGGAAGAGCGGCGCGGTGCTGATGGATTGTGCGGATCGATACAGCTTTCGGCGGCGGGTCGCACCCTCGCTGCGGCGGCTCGGCATCGTGCCGGATGCGGTGGTGTTGAGTCACCCGGACGGTGGCCACCTCGGCGGCGGAGCGGCGGTGTGGTCGCTGTTGCCGATCCGGCAGGTGCTTTTGCCGGTGGCGAAATCCCGCAGTCCGGGCTTCCGCTCGTGGGCCACCGATGCCCCGGCGGCGGGTATCAAAACCCTGCAAGCGGCGGATTTCCACGACTTGCCGATGCCGGACGAAGCGCGCTTGGAAATCCTGCATGTGCCCGCTGCCGACTCGCAGAACGCGCCTGCGGATGACCGGGTGGCGATTTACCGGCTGCATTGGCGGGGCTGGAAATTGCTCTTCACCAGCGATGCCGGAGTGGGCACGGAAATGGCGATGTTAGAAGCACACCAGAATGTTGCCGCCGATGTCATCATCGCCGGTCGCCACCGCACAGATGAGTCCCTGTGCGACGCTTTCCTAACAGCCGTGAACCCGCAAGCGATCATCGCCTCCCATTCGGAATTCCCGAAGAGCGAGCAACTGAAGCCGGAAACCGTGAAATACTGGCGTTCGCGCGGCATCAAAGTGATCCATCAAGGCGAGTCCGGCGGCGTCACGCTGCGGGTGGACGGGGATGGGAATCTGCGGCTGGAAGGCTTCGCGGACCAGTCGGTGATGGTCCTCAAGCCCCGTTGAGCGGCCTCCGGCAACGCAGCCGCCACATCGACTTTCCCTCGCTTTCCCAGAGTTGTTGAAAATCGGTCTTCGGATAGAAAAACGCGTCGTCTGGCCATTCTAGCAGCTCGAATTTCCCAAACGTCGCCACTTTTTCCGTCGCCCATTGGAAATATTCCTCGTGGTCGGTCATGAACAGAAATTCTCCCCCCGGCACCAGCGCCCGGTTCACGGCTGCTAGAAAATCATGCTGCATCAGCCGCCGCCGGTGGTGGCGCAGCTTCGGCCAGGGATCGGGGCAGAGCAGATGCAGTCGCGTGACCGAGGCTTCCGGCAGCAGCCACTCGACCGTGTAGCGGCTCTCCAACCGCAGGACGCGGGCATTTTCCAATCCCCGTCGCGTAATTTTCCGACAGACCTTCCGCACTCGCCCCAGCAAGCGCTCGACCCCCAAGAAATCCCGCTCAGGAAATTCTCGCGCCAGCTCCATCAAAAACGAGCCGTCGCCGCAACCGAGGTCGATTTCCAAGGGCCGTCCAGCCCGACAAATCTCCGCCCGCGCCAGTTCCCGGAAATAATCCGCTGGCACGAATTCCCCCGCCAAGGCCGGGCGCGTCAGGATATTCATTGGCTGCATCGCAATCACCGGCCGATGAAAAATCCCTAAGCCCAAAGTGGCGAGCGCGAATCAGCGAAATCCTCTCATCATCTCTTTTCTGCGCTTCTCTGGACTCTGGCATCTGGACTCTGGCTTCTCAAAGCGCTTGACGCTCTTTCCCCGCTCCTTCTAGCTAGCACGGCTGAGACGCGTCCCGTCGGACCGCCACGCAACCAACCAACTCCCAACCCTCTCCCAATCGTGGACCTCCAGGAAATCCGTCGCATCGTCGAACTCATGAATGAGCACGGGCTCACCCACTTCGATCTCACCCGGAAGGACTTTCATATCAAACTGAAAAAGGGCGCCGACCTCGATGCCCTTCGCGGCCTCCTCGCCAGTCTGCCCTCCGCACCTGCCCCGGCTCACGCGCCCGCCGCCAGCGCCGCTCCGGCCTCTACTCCCGCTGCCCCCGTCGCCGATGGTGTGGAAATCACCTCGCCCATGGTTGGCACCTTTTACCAAAAACCCGGCCCGGACGCCCCGAACTTCGTCGATGTCGGCTCCACCGTCTCCATCGGCCAGACGATTTGCATCATCGAGGCCATGAAGGTCATGAACGAAATCAAAGCCGAGAAATCCGGCACCATCTGCGCCCTCGTCGCCGAGGACTGCACCCCCGTCCAATACGGCGACGTCCTCTTCCGCATCAAATAAGTTGATGGTTGATGGTTGATAGTTGATAGGCAGAAATCGCCAAATTCTTCCTCTTCACCATCAACCATCAACTCTCAACCATTAACTTCACCCAAAATGTTCAAGCGCGTCCTGGTCGCCAATCGCGGCGAAATTGCCCTCCGCATCATTCGTGCCTGCCGCGAGCTGGATGTCGAATCCGTCGCCGTCTATTCCGAGGCGGATGTGGACTCGATGCACGTTCAACTCGCCGATGAGGCGGTCTGCATCGGCCCGGCCTCCAGCAAGGAATCCTACCTGAAAATCGACCGCATCATCGCCGCCGCCGAGATCACCGGCGCGGATGCCATCCACCCCGGCTACGGTTTCCTCTCAGAAAATGCCCGCTTCGCAGAAATTTGCGGCAGCGTCGGCATCACCTTCATCGGCCCGTCCCACCAAGTGATTTCCATGATGGGCGACAAGGCCACCGCCCGCGCCACCGCCATCGCCAATGGCGTTCCCATCACCCCCGGTTCGGACATCATGCCGGACGCGGAGACGGCCCTCCAAGTTGCGAAAAAAATTGGCCTGCCCGTCATGATCAAAGCCACCGCCGGTGGTGGTGGCCGCGGGATGCGCCCATGTTTCAAGGAGGAGGAATTTCTCAGCCTGTTCCAAGCCGCTTCCAACGAAGCGGTCGCCTGCTTCGGCAATGGCGATTGCTACTTGGAAAAACTCGTCATCAACCCCCACCACATCGAGTTCCAAGTCATCGGCGACTCACACGGGAATTTCATCCACCTCGGCGAACGCGATTGCTCAATGCAGCGCCGCAATCAGAAAATCATCGAGGAATGCCCATCGCCCCTCCTCACGCCCGAGCTGCGCACCCGCATGGGCGAGGCCTCCGTGAGCTTGATCAAAAACATCGGCTATCAAAACGCCGGCACCATCGAATACCTCGTCGATGAAAAAGCGGAGAATTTTTATTTCATGGAAATGAACACGCGGATCCAGGTCGAGCACCCGGTCACCGAGGAAGTCATGGGCTGCGAACTCATCAAGGAACAAATCCGCGTCGCTGCCGGTGAACCGCTTTCCCACCACGTCCTCGATGCCAGCCCGCGCGGCCACGCCATCGAGTGCCGCATCAATGCGGAGGATCCCTTCAATAATTTTACCCCCAGCCCCGGCACCATCGAACTCTGGTATGCCCCCGGCGGCAAGGGCGTCCGGGTGGATACCCACGTCTATTCCGGCTACACCGTCCCGCCGTATTACGACTCGATGATCGCCAAGCTTATCGTCACCGGAGCCACCCGGGAAATCGCCATCGCCCGCATGAAACGCGCCCTCGGCGAGTTCATGATCCGTGGCATCAAGACGACCATCCCCTTCCAACAGGAAATCATCGCCCACCCCGACTTCGCCGCCGGCACCTACGACATCGGCTGGGTCGCGCGGTATTTGGAAGAGCGGAAAGGTTGATAGTCGATGGTTGATAGTTGATAGAAAGAGCAGAGAATTATGCCCATCAACTCTCAACTCTCAACTCTCAACCCTCAGCTCTACTGCATCCTCGACCTCGGCTACACGCCGGAATCCCGCGCGATGGAAGTCACCGCCGCCCTCCTCGCTGGTGGTGCCGACATCCTCCAACTCCGTGCGAAAAACCACGACCTCGCCACCATCCGCCGCGTCGCGGAAAAACTCATCCCGCTCTGCCGCGCCGCCGGCATCCCGTTCATCCTCAACGACCACCCCGCCCTCGCCGCAGAAATCGGAGCCGCCGGCGTCCACCTCGGCCAAGCCGACGGCTCCCTGGCAGCAGCGAAGCAACTGTTGGAGCGCGGAATTCATTCCGGCCTTCATTCATTCATTCATTCATCCCCCCCATCGTCCAAGTCTTCATCTTCATTCCCATCCCCATTCCCCGATCCCCAATCCCCGATCTCCCCCCGCCCTAGCTTCGTCATCGGCCGCTCCACCCACTCCCTCGCCCAAGCCCGCGCCGCCTTGTTAGAGGGCTTCGACTACATCGGCTTCGGCCCTCTTTTCCCCACCCCCACCAAAGCCGGACGTCCCGCTATCGGCCTAGCGGAAATCGCCACGATGGAAAACGCCGTCGGCGCACACATCCCCGCCTTCTGCATCGGCGGCATCACCCCGGACACCTTGCCCCAAGTCCTCGCCGCCGGGGCCCGCCGCGTCGTCATCGTTTCCGCCCTCCTCCAAGCCCCCGATGTCGAATCCGCCACCCGCTTTGTAAAATCCAATATCCCCATCCCGAAATCCTAAACCGCTCCATTTCCAATCGCCCTGATTTCATCTTCTCCCAAATCAACAATCGTCAATCAACAATCGTCAATCAAGCCCCACCCAACGGCCTCCTCTATCCCCATGACCACCACATCCCACGCCAGCATCGCCATCGGCGGCACCATCGCCATCGACCACGTAAAAACCCCAGAGGCCGAGGCCCAGAACCTCTTGGGTGGCTCCGCCGCCTACGCTGCCCTCGCCGCCTCGTTTTTCACCAGCCCTGTCGCCCTCATCGGCATCATCGGTCATGATTTCCCCAGCCAGCACCTCGACATGCTAGAAGCCCATGGCGTCTCCCTAACCGGTGTCGAGCGCTCCGCCAACGAATCCTTCACTTGGTCCGGCGAGTATCACGACAACATGAACGAGCGCACCACCCACCGCGTCGGCCTCAACGTGCTGGAAAATTGGCAGGTCAAGGTCCCCACCGCCATCGCCACCGCCCCCATCGTCGTCCTCGCGAACATGTCCCCAGACAATCAGCTAGAAATGCTCGCCCAATGCGGCATCGCCCCGGACCGCAGGATTCATCCCGGCCTTCATTCATCCTCTTCCTCATCGGCTCCCTCTTCTCTGGACTCTGGAATCTCATCTCTGGATTCTCCCCCCCGCTTCGTCATCGCCGATACCATGGACCTCTGGATCGAAATCGCCAACGAGCGCCTCCACGAAGTCCTCCCCCACCTCGATCTCTTCGTCCTCAACGAAGGCGAAGCCCGCGACCTCGCCGGTACTTCCAACCTCGTCCAAGCCGGCCACCTCCTCCTCGCCAAAGGCCCCCGCCAAGTGGTCATCAAACTCGGCGAGTTCGGCGCCATGCTCTTCTCGAGTGCGGAGCGCGGGATTCATCCCGGCCTTCCTTCATTCATTCATTCTTCCTCCCCATCTTCAGAATCGCCACCATCAACCATCAACTCTCAACCATCAACCTCTCCCAACCTCTTCCGCTGCTCCGCCTTCCCCCTCGCTGCCGTCGCCGATCCTACCGGCGCGGGCGATACCTTCCTCGGTGGCATGGCCGGCTACCTCGCCGCCCAAGGCCCGCCGCCCTACGCCGCCCCCGTCATCCGTCAGGCGGTCATTCACGGCTCCATCCTCGCCTCCTTCACCTGCGAGGCATTTTCCACCCGCCGCCTCGAATCCCTCACCCTGGAAGAACTCGCTGCCCGCATCCAAGAATTCCGCAGCATCACCCACTGGTGATAAACAGCAGCACCAAAGTCCTGGGACAACGTAGCCTCGCCGCCTCGCCGATCTTCGAATAAGGAGTGGCGACCTTATTGTCGCCTCTTTTCTTTAACCCTAGGAAAGATACGGACAATAAGGTCCTTTCTCCTTATCTCACAAATCCTGATGCGCCGCAGTCGATCCGCCACCCAGTGACCTCAATTTGCCTCCGCCAAGATCCATCTCACCCACAACCCGGATGCCAATTTGGACCTAATCCATCTCTAGCAACTTGGGGTGTTAGGCGCTCTCGCCTCCCTAAGCCCCGGCCAATTCCCCGGATCAGGACTCATTTCCCAGCTTTTTAAACCTCCCGGCCACCTGAATTTTATCCACAAAATCGACTGCCACCGAACCCCGAAATTCGTCAAAAATAAATCAGAATCCACTATAAATCAATCAGTTGTGAAAAAACTGAAAAGTTCAGATCGACTCCTCCAGACAGTTGCACGCAGCCCTCTCGCCCGCCCCGAAAAAAAATTTTATCGTTTTGCATAAATTTCTTGCAGACCGGCCCATCCCGTTGTTTCCTCTTCTCGAACAGTATGAATCCAAACGACTCCAACCGCGTGAATCAAGTGACACACAAATCCGTGTGAATTCCCTCGACAAACAGCCGTCAGAATCCCAAATTCACCCTCGTTGCCGAAAGCCCCTCAATTTCCGCTCTCAATTTCCGCTAATACAATCCCCGATCCAAACAAAAGACCCCAATCCCTAATCCCGCCATGAAATCATTCATCCCTTATTCCCTTCTCCTCGCCGCCGCCGCCTGCGGGGTGGCTTACGGCCTGACTACTGCTTACACCGTGCCGGTTGGTTACCTCACAATTAATATCCCAGCCGCTTCTGATTCGACTGTTGCTGCGCCCCTGATTCGTCCTCCGCTTTATGCTGGAGCATCCTCAAGCATCAGTGGAAATACTGTTGGTGCAACTGGTTTCAGTTCTGGCGCTTTTGTCAGCCCTGCATGTTATTTAAAGGTAACTTCTGGACCACTTCTGGGGATGTTTTTCCCAATTACAGCAAACACTGCTTCGACAATCACGGTTGCTGCTGGAGCATCCACACTTCAGGCCCTTGGTTTCGTAACTGGAAATAATTTCAAGGTGATTCCTTACTGGACCTTAGCTACTCTTTACCCAGCAGGAGCTGGTGTTGGCGGCACTTCCGATGCGCTGAATCCTACTTCGTATGTTTTCCAAGCTGATGCCACCGGGACTGGGCCAGACCGCTCAAGTAGCCGTGTTTTCTTCTATTGCACTGGAGACGTCGACTTAGGCTTGCCTGCTGGCTGGTACGACAATGCTGATCCATTCGCTGGAACTGTCGATAATACGCAGATAGATCCTACTCTTCAATACACTATCCGTTCTTCTGCGGCGTCGCAAGTGGTTATATCTGGTGAGGTTCCTTCAACCCAAGCAAATGCCGAAGTTGTTATCGCAACCACAGTAAATGATAATTACTTGGCAGCTCCATTCCCAGTTGACACCTCTCTTCAGGCGTCAGGACTCCAATCAGTAATTGCGGCAACTAGCGACGCTTTGAACCCAACGGAGTATGTCTTCCTCTATAATGATAGTGCTACCGGCGTTAACAAATCTGCGAGCGCAGCATATTTTTATTGTAGCGGTGACGTTGACTTGTCACTGCCTGCCGGATGGTATGACAATTCTGATCCCTTCGCTGGTGTTGTTACTGCCAATGTCTTGAAGGCGGGTCGCTGCTTCATTTTGCGCAAAGCCCCTGCAGGCTCATCGTCAGTTCTCGACTGGAATGCATCAGTACCATATACTACCCTCTAAGCCAATTTCGTAATTTAAACGCAAAAGTAATAATTCCAAAAACACAAAAATACAAAATGAAATCTAAATTCAAAACTGTTGCAATCCTAGCACTTCTCTGTGGTGCTTCTCAAGCAGCCGTGACCATTTCTGGCACTACAGGAACTTCATTCAAAACAGCCGATGGTCTTACTAATATTCCCGCTGGCATTTTATTTATGGTGCTTGCGGATGCTGGTACCGCTGGTTTCTTAGGCACATCTGCAAACGGAGCAATCGTCCCAGGTGGATCCAATGGTGCCGCTCTGATATCGGCTAATGATCCTAAGGTATCTGTGACAGATGCGTCCATCACTGCGGGTGGTTTTTTTGGTGGGGACAAAATCATAGCAACGGGTGCTACCACCTCAGCTGGAGTTATACCCACGCTACTGTCTTCTGTCTCCATAGCGGGTTTTGAGAATAAAAATTTTGCCGTGGTTTGGTTTACAAAATCGGCCGCAACTCTTGGCGGTCAATCTTCTATCAGCGGGGAAAATTATGGTATTCTCGCTTGCGCCGATTGGACTCTACCGGGGACCGATGCTGGAAACTTCACGTTTAGCTCGACAGATGCGGTCCCGGCTAGTAACTATTTCTCGATTGGAACCACTGTGACGGCTGCGCAGATGGGATCGATTGGGTTCTTCACAGGAGCTGGTATCGCAGGTGACGCAGTCGCCGACATCAAATCGGCGACCTTTAGTATCGTCCCGGAGCCCTCTGCGGCTCTTCTTGGAGCGATTGGAGTTCTTGGACTTCTTCGCCGCCGGCGGAACTGAGCTGGAGTGGTCTTTGTGAATTTGATTTGGTAAAGAGGCGGGCGTAAGCCCGCCTCTTTCTTGTGAAACGATGAAAAAACCTGCGGCTCCCATCTCCGTTCGTGCCGGCAACGTGGAGTTTCTCAAGATCAATTCGGGAAATTGGGAATGGCGGGATGCCTACCACTGGATTGTCGCCCTGAGCTGGCCGCGTTTCGCGCTGGTGGCCGTGGGTTTGTTTTTCGCGTTGAATTTGTTATTCGCCACCGCCTATTGCTGCGGCGACCCCTGCATTGCAGAGCTACCTCAAGGCTCATTTAGCGAGGCATTTTTCTTCAGCGTCGAGACGCTGGCGACGGTTGGCTATGGCCACATGTATCCGGTCACGCGCTACGGCCACCTCGTTGTCACCCTGGAGTTGATGACCGGCATGTTGTGGACGGCGGTGATGACGGGCCTTATTTTCGTTCGTTTTTCTCGTCCCACAGCCCGGGTGCTGTTCAGCGATTGCCTCGTCATCACCCCGTTTGAAGGTCAGCCCACATTGATGTTGCGCGTCGCCAACCTCCGCCACCACTCGATGTCAGATGCGGAGTTCCGAATCATCTTCCATCGCGATGAACTCAGCTTGGAAGACGAGTGGGTCCGCCGTTATTACCCCCTGAAGCTGACGTTTGATCGCTTGATCATGTTTCCCGCCGCCTTGATTCTCCGGCATGTCATCGAGCCATCAAGTCCGCTGCATGGCATCACTCAAGAGGAATTGGTGGCGACCGATGGCCGCTTTATGGCCTCGGTTTCCTGTGTGGATACCATCATACAAGCCCCGGTACAGAGCCAACAGGGCTATCATGCAGATGAAATCAAGTTCGGCGAGCGCTTCGTGGAGGTCTATACGGAGAGCGCCAATGGCAAACTCGTGGTGGACTATGGTAGGCTGCACGAGACCGAAAAAATCTGACATTCTCCCGTGCCGTGTAAAATTCAGATTGGCGAATAAGGAGCCGCGACACTACTGTCGTGCTGCCAATGGCTGGCGCAAGAGAAGTGCTTCGCGCGAGTCCTTGTTGTAGCCCCGCTATCTGAATTTTACACGATTCTAGCATGAAACGTCGGCTCCTCGCACTCTTCCCCGCCGCCTCGGCCCTGCTTGCCTTGCGGGCGAAGAGCACCCCACCCAGTCAGCCCGCACGAACCGCAGCCGGTTTCGCGATCACCATCCAATGTTGGTCGTTCAAGGAATTCACCCTATTTGAAGCCATCGAGATGGCTGCTGCCAGCGGGGCGGGCGGGGTGGAACTCTACCCCGGCCAGAAAATCGGCGGCCCGCACGGCACCGCGAGCTTCAGCCCGGACCTTCCGGATGAGGTGTTGCACTCCATTCTCGCCCATTTGGAGAAAAACCACCTCGCCGCCATCAACCTCGGCGTCATCGACATCCCCAACGACGAAACCGCCGCCCGTAAGATTTTTGAACTCGCCCGTAAACTCGGCCTCTACGGCCTGACCACAGAATCCCTCGACGCACTCCATATTTTGGAAAAACTCGCCATCGAATACGACCTCAAAGTCGCTTTCCACAATCACCCCAAACCCACCGCCCTCTGGCATCCAGAAACCATTTGGCAGGCGCTTGAAGGCCGCCATGCAAATCTCGGCTTCTGCGCAGATGTCGGCCACTGGGCCAGTTCCGGCCTTGATCCCTTGGCCGTTGTGCAGAAAATCGCCCCACGCGTCCATTCGTTCCACCTCAAGGACCGCACCTCCATCACCGAGTGGTCCCATGACTGCCCCTTCGGTACCGGCGTCCTCAACCTTCCCGCCATCCTCGATGAAGCCCGCGAGCACGGCTTCTGCGGCAACGTCAGCATCGAATACGAAACCAATTGGCAGACCAACCTAGCAGAAATTTCCCAATGCGTCGGCTACCTCCGCGCGTATGCGGACCTTCGGGCGTGACGTGCCTCACTTCTCCCACAGCCGCGCCCGCAGAGCCTCGGCAGCAGCGCGGGCTTCGGCTTCTTTTTTGCTCTTGCCCTTACCGGTCGCCAGCACCTTGCCCTGCCAAGAAACTTCCGATTGGAAAACCCGCCGATGGTCCGGCCCGCTCTCGCCGATGACTCGGTAATCCGGAGCCTGCGGGTGGATCGCTTGCAGGCTTTCCTGCAGCTCGCCCTTGGGATTGCGGTCCTCGGGACTGGTGATCATGTTGCCGATTTCTGCCTCGAACAGGCGCAGGATCAACTCCCGCGCCGGAGTCAGCCCGGTGTCCAGATAGACCGCGCCAATCAGCGACTCGAAGGCATCCGCTAGGGTGGACAAGCGCCGCCGCCCGCCAGTGGCCTCCTCGCCTTTTCCTAACAGCACGTAATCGCCCAGATGGATCGCCATCGCAAACCTTGCCAGCGCGCGCCGGGAAACCACCCGCGAGCGCAATTTCGTTAGGCTCCCCTCGGTGAGATCCGGGAACATTTTAAACAACTCCTCGGTGACGATCAGTTGCAGCACCGCATCCCCCAGGAACTCCATCCGCTGATTGTCGAAATGCGGCTTCTGCGATTCGTAAGCGAGACTGGGATGGGTCAACGCCTCCGCCAACAATAGCGAATTGCGAAATTTATAGTGAATCCTGCTCTCCAGCGGCTGCATCAGTCATTCTACTCGGTTCCTCCTCCCCCGTCCAAACCTCACTTGACGTTCCGATGGGAAAGATGGGGTGATCGACGGGACTCGAACCCGCGACAACCGGAATCACAATCCGGGGCTCTACCAACTGAGCTACGACCACCATTTCAGGCGGGCGCGAGGGGTAAGCGATGGATGGGGATTTGGAAAGGGAAAAATGAATCAACGGCATCGATCCTGCTATCCCGAAGGAATCCCAATGCCCGCCGCAGACACCACTGATCTCTCCGACTTTTTCGAAATCCTCCAGCAGCTCGTCCGCGAACCTTCGGTCGTCGGTACCGAGGATTCGTTTTTTCGCGTCCTGCGCCGCGAGTTGGAGGAAGTCGATGTCACCGTGGAGCGTCACCTCGGCGTGCTCGTCGCCAAGGGGAGAAATCCCGATAGCATCGTCCTGTCCGCCCACATCGACCGTCACGGCCTGTTGTGTACCGGGCCTAACGAATTTCAATACGCCGCCTTCATCGCTGGCAATCGCGGCGAACTAACAGGTGACTCCGTCTCCGAGCAAATGATGGCCTCCATCGCCGACCGCTTCACTGGCCAGCGGGTCCAAGCGCACTTGCCATATACTGGAACCTACCTCGGGCAAGGGACGATTTCCTCTGGCTACCTCTGCGCAAAGCGTCACAACCTGATCTTCGAGATCACCGGCCTCGACTACCTCCAGCCCGGCACACCCATTTCCTTCCTCGATCGCCTGCACATCACGGAAACCCACCTCTCCGCCCAGCTTGACAACGTGCTCAGTGTCGCGCTCATCGTCCACCTCTTCCGCAACGGCTTCACCGGCACCGCGCTTTTCACCGCGCAGGAGGAGGCGGGTCGCAGTTGGCGCTACGCCCTGGCCTGGTTCCAACGCGAGGCTATCGTCACGCGGCGCTTGCTGGTCTTGGATACCAGTCCGTACCCCACACCGGAAGCCGCCGCCGCTCAGGATCTCGTTTTACGGAAAAAGGACGCCACTGCCGACTTCGATGCTGATTTCACGGTGGAAATCCAAGACCACTGCCGCGAGTTGGGAATTTCCTACTCCTACAAGGACCGGTGGATCGAGGAGCAGAATGCCAATCGCGCCAAGCCGCTGTCGTTAGGCCGCACCGAGCTGGGCCGCCTCGCCGCTGCCACCGCCGGTCAGATCAACGGCACCACCCTGCAGATCCCCACCACCGGCTACCACACCGCCAGCGAGACCGCGACGCTTGCCTCCATCCGCGCGGCCATCAGGTTGTTAGGGCGCTATATTGCGTGACACACTGGGACGGTCTCCAGCCCGGAATCCAGGGTTGCCACCGGCTTGCCGACATATCAACATTGGCCCATGGCAAGTCATGCCATCTGGGATCTTGGCAGCTAATATGGAACACGCTGGGAATCATATTTACCGTGAAATTTCATTGACGCGTTCCGCCCGGTGACGTATCGGTTATCTCATCCAATTCTCTTGTTGGGTAATAGGATTGAGAACAGGTAAACACACAAACACATCATCATGAAAACTACGAAATCACACGCTTCAGCCATCTGCTACACCGCTGCCTGCGTCATCGCGGCCCTCAGTCTGGGGGCCACATCCGCATCCGCTGCATACGCAAGTGTGACGGTGGATGTCAGTAATCTGGAGTTTGGCCAAAAAGTAGCAGCCGCCCCTGCCACCGGCGTGGTGCCGGTGAATTTGCATGCGTCGGGCAACCACAAACTCAAGGCCGCCACATCCTACTCCTACACGATCACCGGGACCTGCCATGGGACCGGCCAGTTGGCTAGTGTCGTACCCGCAGGTACCGCGATCTCCAAGTATATCCCCAAAGCCACCCTTACTAGGACCTATGCCAACCCCGGAGGCAAGCTGCCGATCGTGGTCGTCAATCGGTTAGTCAGCTCGACTCAGGATCTCGGCTTTTTCACGCTCACGCTCGCGCTCTCCATGCGGGTCAAAGGTGGAGTTTGGGCCAACGGCGTTGTTTATCTGAACGTGAGCAACTTCACGACCAATCCGTCATTGGCCGTCGATGCGACCCTTCAATTCGATCCTGGTGCGAAAATGGTCATCACCGCACTGCCTTGATTCACGCCTACTCATACTGGCACGCAGGAAGATTTGTGGATTTTGGCATCATAAGGAGAAGGGGATTGCATCCCCTTTCTTCGCGAAGCATCGGGAAAAGCCTTGCCAGTGAAAGGGTTTAAAACCCCTTCTCCATACCCGCATTGGCCTCGCAGGGCTTCCACAAAATTTCATGCGCGGCAGTATGTCACCGCCGCTTGCGGCGCTTGGGTTTTTCTTTGGTGGCGAAATTGGAAGTCTTGCGGGCGGTGGCGGGGCCGACTTTTGCGGCAGGCTTGGTGTGCGGCTTGCCATGCTTTTTAGCGATGACCGGACGCTGCGGTGTGGCGACGTGGGTGCCTTCGCTGGTGGGTTTGCCAGCGACCGCGAAATCGACGAAGCGCTTGTCGAAGTCGATGTTGATGACGCGCAGAGGAATTCGCATTCCTAACTGAATGACTTTTCCATCCATGGAAACCCAGGCCATGCGATGGGCTTCAAAGCGCCAGCGACCGTCGGGCAGATCCTCGCGTTTCACCACGCCACGGACACCCATGTTAGGGATTTCCACCATCAGTCCCATCGGCCGGACATCGGTGATGAGGCCGTCGAAAACCGGCGGCTCGGCGGCGCTGGCAACGCGGTCGAGATATTCCAGCAGCTTGATCTGTTTGGTCTCGCTTTCTGCGTCTGACGAGGTGCGCTCGGTGTCGGAAATGTGGCGGGAAAGCTCGCGCAGGTCCGCTTGCGAGGGCGTGCGGTCATGGGGCTTGGGCGGGTTTTCCAACAGCGGTTGCAGCGCGCGGTGGACGATGAGATCGGCGTAGCGGCGGATGGGGCTGGTGAAGTGGCAGTAGTCGCCTTTTGCCAAACCGTAGTGGCCGACGGGTTCGGCGGAATAGGCGGCGCGCTTGAGGCTTTTAAGCAGACCGAGCTTGATGACGTGCTCCTCAGGGCTGCCCTTGGAATCGTCTAGCAATTTCTGAATGTGGGCGCGGTTGGTTAGATCACCGGGGCGATAACCGTGGGCCTTGGCGGTCTCGGTGTAGTCGATCAAACGCGAGGGATCGGGGTCGTCGTGAATCCGATAGATCGCGGGCTTCATGCGCTCGCGAAGGATTTTCGCCACGGCTTCATTGGCTGCCAACATGCATTCCTCGACGAGTTGGTGGCTCTCGGTGTGGATGACGGGCTCGGCGACTTCGGCGCGGCCTTGGTCGTCGAGGCGGATTTTAATTTCCGGCATTTCGAGATCGAGTGCGCCTTGGGCGAAGCGGCGCTGGCGCAGGACGGCGGCAAGTTTCCAGCCTTCCCGGACCATGCCGACGAGCTTGGGATCCGAGCCTTCCGGGGCGGGCTTGCCATCGAGAATATCCTGGGCCTGCTCGTAGGAGAGCTTGGCGCGACTGTGGATCACGGCGTCGATGAACCTGGCCTTGGTGATCTCGCCCTCGGCGGAAATTTCTAGCAAGGCGCATTTTGTTAGGCGGTCCACATTTGGCTTGAGCGAGCAAATTCCGTTAGAAAGTTCGGTCGGTAACATCGGCAGCACGCGGTCCACGAGGTAGGTGGAATTTCCGCGCTCGATGGCTTCCTGATCCATCGGACTGCCGGGCTTGATGTAGTGGGAAACGTCGGCGATGTGGACAGCGAGGGTCCAGCCACGGGTGGTTTTTTCCAACCAAATCGCGTCGTCGTGATCCTTCGCATCGGCGGGGTCGATGGTGATGACGAGCTTGTCCCGCCAGTCCTTGCGGCGGGCGATTTCCGCCGGTTCAGGGTCTTCCTGCACGGCGCGGGCTGAGGCGAGAACGTTATCGGGAAACGAGGTCCGCAGGCCGAAACGGTGGATCACGGAAATGATGTCCACGCCCGGATCGCCGGGCCAGCCTAACACCTCGATGACCCGCCCGCGTGGGGTGGCGTTGCGATCGAGCCAGTCGTCCAGATCGACGACCACGAGCTGGCCGGGCATGGCGGTGCTGTCGCCCATGACGTCGATGCGGCCCTCGATGGCCTTATCGTCACAATCGACCCAGCCGAAACCGCCCTTTTTCCGATAGATCCCGACCAAGCGGCCGGAGCGGCGGGCTAGGACTTTTTCCACCCTGCCGCGCATTTCATCCGCCGGATCCGGGGTGTTTTCGCTGCGCGGGCGGAAGGGGCGCGGGACGGCCTTGATGATGGCAACGAGGACGCGGTCGCCATCGAGTGAGGTGGCCACATTTCGCCGGTCGATGAGGATGCGGGAGTGGACGGTGAAGTCGATACCAGCGGCGAGATTGTGCTCGTCAGTGAGGTCCGGGAAGAAGAATGCGTGGCCTTTCGGGTGAAACTTGAGGGTGCCGGTGAGTTGGTTTTTCGGCGTGACGGGAAGTTGGTAGCAGGCTTTTTTCCCCTCCGTGAGGGTGCCTTCCTTCACGAGCGCGGCGAGGGTGTCGCGCAGCTCGGTCACGCGGGGGCCGGGCAGCTTGAGGCTGCGGGCAAGCTGGGACTTGGAAAGCGGGTTGCCGTTCGCGGCGCGGAGGGCATCGAGGATTGGTTCTCGCAGATTTGGGCCAGCCATGCTGACAGCTTGCGGTCTGGCTCCCGGCACCGCAACGGCAAAGGCGGAAGAAAAAAGGTTGTCCGCTGGATATTACGAGTATAAGTGTTTACCATGTGGTTGCGCCAACGATTGATGTATTGTCAGTCGCCGGAATCTCGCATTTCCTCCATCAACGTGAAATACAATCCCTACACCGCCATGAAAACCCCATCATCCCGTCACCGTGCTGGCTTTACCCTGGTCGAGCTCCTTGTTGTTATCTCGATCATCGCGATCCTTGCCGCTGCTGGCTTCACCGCAGGCTTTGCGGCGATTCAAAAGGCCAAAAAAGTCACCGCCCTCGCTACCTGCGTCGCGATCGAGGCCGCAGTAAATAATTTCTACACGGAATACGGAGCCATGCCGAAGAGCGGTTTGACGACGGACACCCCGTCGGCGACCCCTATAACAACTGCCGGACCGTCACCCGATCTTGCATTTCTCAACGCATTGCTCGGGATCGAAACCATCCCCGCTCCGTTGAATCCACGGACGATCAAGTTCCTCTCAGTTAGAGAAGGGAAATCTAACAAAAACGGTCTCATTTATAATACCACAGGGACCGCAGTCACCGGCCTTTACGATCCGTGGGGCGGCTCGTATAATGTGATCTTAGATGGTGATTATGATGAAAGGGTTACTGTGAAACCGAAGGGTACCGGGTCCATACAGAAAGTCCTGAACAAAAGGGTGGCTGCCTACAGCGATGGTGCGGACGGCGTGACCACTGCGAAGACTGGCACGACCGCCGATGATGTGATCACTTGGTAGAATTGATTTCATCGCGGTTCATTTGTGGCGGCGACCGGTGATCGCCGCTACCTAACAACTTCAGTGCCGATGCCGCCATCGGTGAAAATTTCTAGCAGCAACGCATGCGGCATGCGGCCATCGACGAAATGGACTTTGCGAACTCCGGCGTTGAGGGCGTCCACGGCGCTGCGGATTTTCGGGATCATGCCGCCGGAAATCGTGCCGTTCGCGATCATCACATCTGCCGCTTGGCGGGTGACGGACTTGATCAGAGTGGCGGGATCTTTGGGATTGGCCAACAGGCCGGGGACATCGGATAGATAGACCAGTTTCGCGACGCGGAGTTCCTTGGCGAGGGCGGCGGCGGCGAGATCCGCGTTGATGTTGAGCGGGCGACCGGTGGCGAGTTCCGCTGCGAGTGGGGAAATGACCGGCACGATGCCCGCGCGGTGGGCGGCGTCCATGTGGGTGAGTTGGCAACCGACGACTTCGCCGACGCGGCCGAGGTCCACGGGCTGGCCGTCCGTGCTGGTGCCCTTGATTTTCTCGCCGAAAAACACATCAATGCCGGGGATGCCGACGGCCTTGCCGCCGTATTCACGGATCATGCGGACCAGACCGGGATTGATTTCCTCGGACAGCACGCGGGCGACGATGTCGATGGCCGCATCCGTGGTGACGCGGAAACCGCCCACAAATTTCGCCTCCAGTCCGGCGGCTTCCATCGCGGCGGAGATCGCCTTGCCGCCGCCATGGACGACGATGGGGTTGATACCGGCGACTTCGAGGAAAACGATGTCTCGCATGACCCGTGCGACAAGATCGGGATTTTCCATCGCCGAGCCGCCCAGCTTGATGAGAAAAGTTTTTCCGCGAAATGCTTGGAGGTAAGGTAGGGCTTCGATGAGGACGTTCGCTTTGTCGATGGGATGCACGGCGGTGAGCTTAGGGCGGATGGGCTGGCGGGGGAAAGCGGAAAGGTGAGACTATTGGGCGATCAGATAATAGAGCGTGCCTGACTGGAGTGGGATGGCGGCAGCAGTGCCGATGGCGGCGAGCGGGTAGCCGTTGAAATCGAGAGGCGTGACCTTGAGCTTGGCGGCGTCTGGACGTTTTAATTTCACGCTCCCCGCGAAATTTCTAACCAACCACGGATCGGTGCCGAGCGCGGTGATGCGGCGGACGCCGTTAGTTACGGGTTCGCTTTTGAAACCGGATTCCTGTTCCTCAGACATGACTTGGAGGAGCATCCGTCGCGAACTTGACAGCGGTAGATGATCGAGGGCAACAACGACGATGTGGGCGAGTTCCAGCTCCGAGGTGATGGTTAGATCGTGGGTTTCGATCGTTTTAAATTGGCCGCTGGCTCCCTGAGCTTCCGGTGCATTGATCGTTAGAATACCGTGTGCATAGTCCAATTTCAACTCATCGGTGCTGCTGCGCACGGTTTGCGCGGAGGGATCGAGATAGGGTGTTAGATCCTTGGCTTTGGTGGTGCCGGGGGTGGTGACGAAGTGAACATTGGTCCGGCCGATCAGGTGGAGCAGGGGACTGAGGCGTTGGCCGGGCTTGATTTCCGTGCCTTGTGGAATGTCCTTGAGGCGAAGTTCGTCAAGTGCGGCATCCTGCGGCAGTGGAGTGCCCTTCAATCGCACCAGATCAATCCGGTTGAGCGCGACATCCGCCACCACCGCGCCGGCATGGATCAGGCCGCGCCGATAGATCAGGGCGGCGGCGGGAAACTGGCCCATGATGGCGGGCGTCATGGTTGTCCACGGTTGTTCGAAAAATCCCGGTTTCACCGACCAGCGCGCGCCATCAAGAGCGAACCAAGCGATGGCATCGGTATGTTGCAGCGCGCCGTAGGCCGCGTAGTAAAGCGGGGCTTCACTGCGGAAACGGTTAGGGCGGCACCAAGTGGTTTCAGAAATCATCGAGGGCAGCCCGTTGTAATGCGGGTCCATCGCCGGATGGGAAAATTGCTTGGGTTTGCCCGGTTCCTCGGCGTCGAACCGCAGGCCGCTGCGATCCGCCCAGGTGTGGCCGACGCGGATCGACCAGTCGGCGGCCTCGCCCTTGTGATTGCATGAGAAATAGCCGTGATGGTCGATGAAATCGCCGGCGGTGTAACTGAGTTTTTCCAGGGGTCCGAGGATTTCCGGGCTGGCGGTGATCCAGTTAGACGCGGTGATCGGCCCCTTGAAGCCAAGGTTTTTCAGAAAGGCCCGCGTTTCTTGATAGAACCGCGTCTGCACCTCTAGCAGAAACTCCGCCGTCTCCTGATCGCGCGGCGTGCGGTCGGTGAAAATATTCCACAACGCAGGAAAGCCAGCGCGACCATCAGTTAGAGAGTCGTGTTTGAGAGTTTCATTTTTCCATCCCGCGAGGGCCTTCTCCAGCAAGCCATGTTTCACCGCCAGCCAGATGCCAAACTGTTTTTCTAACATTTGCATCTGCGCTTCTGGAATTTGCTTCTCGTCGAAGGTCCAGAACAGCAGCGAGTCCTCGTTCTGCATTTCCAAACTGGCGACGGCGGGTTCATCGACGAGGCGCTTGCCGGTGGCGGGGTTTGGCGTTGTTAGGAGAGCGGTCCACCACTTGCGGTATCGCGCTTGGAAGTCTGGGTTGAACATCAGCGCGGCGAAGCTGTGCTGGCTGCCGTTGTAGCCTTGCAGCCACGGGGTGCCGGGCTTCGGATCGAGCCACAGCGGGAAGTAGATGGAAAAGTGCGTATAAATCCCCTCTGCCTTCATCGCCGCGACGATCTCGATGGCGTGTTGGATTTTCGCCGGATCCACCTCGCCATTCGTGTCGAAATAGCCGCCGTGAATGCGGACCATGTTCACGCCATGCTTGGCTAACAGTCTGGCGCATTGTTGGAGAGCGGCGGATTTCAAATCGGCAGGCGGACCATTCACCGCCCAAAAGCGAACAGGCTCGCCGTTAGATGTGTGGATGAAATTTCCATCCTTCACGCCGATGAAGCCGCTCTCGCCGGCAAATTTTTCGTTGAGAAACCGCAAGTCAGTCACTGCGGTGTTAGAAAACGGATCGGGCTTCGGATCGAAAGCGAACCAGCCTTTCTGAGACGCCGCCGCCTTCGCAGACTCCGCCGCGAGTTGGTCCGGCTTGGTGGTGCCGTGCGGCGAAAATGGCTCGCTGCTGAAGACGAAGCAATCGAGGTAGCCATGGTGGTTGTTCTCGCTGGTCATGCGAAAACGGATGGTGTTTTCCCCGCTCCGCAGCGTGACCTTGCCGACCTTGCACCACGCGATGAACCGCAGATCCGGCTTGTCGTCTGCGGCGACGTTGAGGTCGCCACGCATGTCCTGCGCGAGGTCGATGGGAGTGTCCACGCCGCCGTTCAGAGCGTAAGACAATTTCGCGGCCAGCGGATTCGCACGGACCCAGAATTCATAGTCACCGGCCTGCTTGGCGGTGAAGCGGTAGTCGGCCTCGCCTGGCTGGTCCTTGTCGAAGTTGGAAATGAAATCGCAGCCGGAAAACTGGTCGCGCTTCACCTGATCATACCACCACGGATGGCGATGCATGTGGTCGGTGGCGGGAGCCTCGCCCTCAATCCAGATCCAAGCGGCTGGCAAGGGTGTTAGAAATGCCGTGAAAATGGCGGCGAGGCGGAGCGAAATCATGTGTCAGGATACGTGGGCCGCGTGGGTGGTCTTGCCCGCTGGTGGTCCGTAAACTCAGATAGGAGGCATGACTTCAGTCGTGCTGCCAATGGCTCGCGTAAGAGAAGTGCTTCGCGCGGGTAATCGCTCACCTCATTGGCTGGCGGACAGAAATGTCCGCCCTCCTTATTTTTTCCGGCGGGGCGCGCGCTTTTTCGTGGGTGTTTTTTCAGTCGCGGGTTTTTTCGCGGTGGCGGCTCGGGTAGGGACTTCCTTGACCAGTGCGGGGTTGGCGGTGGCTTTGGTGCGGGGTGCACGGGCTTTCTTTGGCTTCGGAGCCGGTGCCGATTCTGGCGGGCTGGCGATTTCAGCGAGGGGCTGATGCGCGGATTTCCCGATCAGTCGCGCCATCACAAACGCGGCGGAAATCGCAGCCAGCGCCGGGATGCCGGGCAGCCACAGCGAAGCCGTGCCCACGGCGAGCCATTGGGCTGATAGACAAACTCCGGCGAGCACTATGAAACTCAGATTTCTCCCGAAATCCGCCAGCCCTGCCAGCAGGGTGAGCGTTAGAACCACGCCAGCAAGAACGGCGAGTTCTGCGTTTGCGGGTAAACGCGGAAAGGCTCTCGGTTGGCCCAGCCCCGTGTCGGAGGCGAGGGCGGCGACGAGGGCGGATAGATTTTGGGAAAAGGCGCGGGTGGACGGTTCCGCCGCGCTTTGATCGTCGCGGAGGATGAGCGGATCGGGCGCTTGGGATGGGAATATTCCAGGTTGGGCGTCGATCAACGACGCGGCGGAAATTTCAGCAAAAGCGGGGATCGGCTTGAGCGACACGGCCAGACGGCCATAAAGATCGAGCGGCACGATGGGCCCTGCCGGACTGAGTTTGAGATAGGCACCGGGCCGGATTTCCACACCGTCGAGCGGCAAGTGCAGACGTTGCAGTACGGCAAGCAGCGGCATGGCAAACACCACCCGATCCTCCCAGCGTGCCACCAAGGGCTCGAAATGACCGCGGACTTCCGATTCCAGGGCCGAGAATCCCGCCAGCGTTTTTTCCCCAGCTAGGACCACACCCGGCAGTGGCACGCGGTTGACGACCGGCAAGTAGGCGGAGTTGCCCAAGACCGCAGTCAGAGGCAGTGAAGCCCGCCGGAACGCCGGTGGCAGCGCTTCAGAAACCGCCCCACGAGACAGCGGCGCGGCCATCACCAATGAGTCGAAGCGAGCCAGCGTTTTTTCCAAAGCCGCGAGGCCGATAGGGTCCGGTGTCGGCCATGAGAGCACGGCGGCGGTGGCGGCGGACTTTTTGCCGAGGCGTAGGAAATTCGACAGCACCACGGCTAGGTCGATGGGGGCGGGCGGGGATTCCTGGAAAAAGCCTCCGGGATCATCGCCTAACGAAACGACCGTCGGCGCTTGGCGATGATCCGCCATGGTTTCCACGGAAAAAGTTCTAACGATCCACGGCGCGGTGTGGTCGCCCTGCCCGATCACAAACGATGGCGGATTGATGAAGCCACCGGCCACCACCATGAAGGCCCGGCGATCCAGTTCGCCGCCTGGTTCAGATTGCCACACGCCATAAGCTGCCGCTGCCGAAACCAGCAGCACCCAAAGCCGACGATGGAACGAGCCGTTCACGTTTTCGTTTGGATCGCCGCGAGGACCGGCGCGAGCGGGGATTCTAACGGGGTCCCGGCGGTCACCACTCCTAACAATCTAGCTGCGGTGGCGATGTGCGGGCGGTACCACTCGTCGCCACGGTTTTTCAAAATATTACCATAGGCCCCGAGTGCCTGCATCAGGCGTTGGGCCGCGCATTCGTGGAACAGTTTTTCCAAGGGCCGCTCGTCGGCGATTTCCTCCCAGACTGTTAGCAGCGCCTCGCGTTCTTCAGCGGAGTGGTCGAGGTAGGGATCGAAAATCAACGACGCCAGATCATATTCCTGACGTCCGCGGCGCAGGCCTTGGAAGTCGATGAGCCACACCTGCCCGTCCTTAATGAGCAGATTTTGCGATTGAAAATCCCGGTGGACCAGATGCCGCGCCACCGTGCCGAGACGCTCCGCGAGATCGATGAATGCCGGGTTTTTCCGCAGTCCATCCGCCTCCAGCCCGAGGAAATCCTCGACCAGGTATTCGAAAAAATACTGCTGCTCCCAGCGGTAAAGCGCTGCATCGAAGGGCGGCATCAGCGGGAAATCCTTGGCGGGTTTCGCGTAAAAAAGTTTATCCACCTGCTCGAAGGCCGAACGGTAATACGGCAACCGCTCCGCAAAGGGCCGATCCTTCAACGACAGCAGATCCACATCGCCCAGATCCTCAACCAGCGCCACCCGGTAGCGCGCCCGCTCGTGGATGATCGTCGGCACCCGCAGTTTCGCCTGTTTCAGGAAATTCGCGACCGGGATGAATTGCGCGTTGTCTTCCCGCTCCTCCGTCCAATGCACTCCGATGAAGGGCTCATGGCCGGGCGTTTTCACCCGTACGATCGTGCGACCCGAGGCCCCGCGTTTGATCGGCTCGAGGGTGATGCGCACGGTCGGGTCCACCCCTAGGAATTGGCGCGCAGTGGATAGGATCGCTTCGGTTGGCATGGGCGGGGGGAAACTAGCGTGAAAAACCACCGGTCTGCCAAGGGAAATCCGGTGCCATCACTCGTCATGGTAAAACCACAGCGTCACCAAAAGTCCCACGCCGATGCCCCACAGCAGCCACATATTGGTGAATAGGTAGGGGTAAACCATCAGCGCCAGGCCGATGAGCTTTGGCTGCCAGAGCTCCATCTGTTTGCCGTAGCGCATCGCCCCCCAGCCGATGGTCCCGAAAATGAAGCCCGCGAGAAGGTTGTAAGGATCGAGGCTGAAGTTCATGCGCTTGATGCTTGATAGCCACTATTTGCGAAAAGAAAACCCCAAAACCTCGGCCTCGAGCCCACGGCGATCAAGCTAGGGGGAGCACACGTGCCCTCGCGTGTAGTTTTCGACGCCCTCGTCGAAAACCTGTGTTCCAGTCATTGGATCTATCTCTTATCTCAATCGAAATGCGTTCCAAACTTCAAAGGAAACTCAGCCGGAATGCGACGAGGGCGTCACATTCGACACGCGAGGGCGCGTATGCTCCCCTTTTTCCCTAGCTTGATCGCCCCGGCCTCTCGCCGCTGCGGCAACGGGCCATGCGGCCCACCCTCGCACCGCCGCCATTTGCCGGAATTCGGGTCGTCGGCCCCCCCTCTGCGCGGAAATTTGCGGCATCTGACGACGTCAGCCGTGCCTCGCGGCAGAATTTTGGGGCATCTGACGACGTCAGCCGTGCCTCACGGCGGAAATTTGCGGCACCTGACCACGTCGGTCATGCCTCGCGGCGGAATTTTGGAGCACCTGACCACGTCGGTCGTGCCTCGCGGCGGGATTTTGGAGCATCGCCACACGCACGATCTGCTGATTTTCAACAAGATATCCATTTTCCTTCGGTTTTCCGCCCCTTCTGGGCGGACGCCGCATCTGCCACCGCCCGCCGGGTAGGAAAACCGCCCGGCAATTACCAAAAAAACACGCCACCATGGCCACCAACAAAATACCAGCAACCTACGCCGATGTCGTCGCCCTCGCGGAAGACGCCGCCAACCAAGTTGCCGATTCCAACGGCAAGGCGTTCATCGCCCGCTTCATCCAGTTTCCGCTACAATCTCCTTCTAGGAGAAGGATTCCTCCGTCACGGAACAAGCGCGTTCCCCCGCCGCGCGGTCGAGTATATCTGCTAGAGCACCTCCCCGAAAATCCGGGACGAGAAAAAAGCGGATATACCCACGATATTCTAGATTTCCCTTGTCAAATCAAGGATTTCCGAGGCAAAGTCACACAGCAAACTTCTTGGATATGACTCCCGGAGGTCATACGAATAAATCCTGTTCTGCAAGAAAAAGAGTCCGATGAACCACTCCTCCATAAAAGCCATTCTCGTTATAATCACAGTCACGACATTCGTCTCCCTCAGCCATGCCGAAGATAAAGCACCTGCTGTTGCGGAATCTTCGCCCAGTGATGAACAAAAACCCTCCAAGCCAGACCTAGCAGAGATTTCTGTCGTCCGTTCTGGTACTGACGCCACTGGTAAGCACATCTCGATAGGAGGTCCCGAGTCATTTTCCGCTTCCAAACGCGGAACCGAAATTGAATTTGAATATAAGATCATAAACTTGCTCGGCGAATCGGCCTTTGTAGAGACCGAACCTACCGAAGCGGTTCCTATGCGCTATTCCGATGAATCGGGCAATCATTCGGAAAGCGGTGGGTCGACAACCCGCGATCCTCATGGACATTCCAGTCGATTTGCGTTGATTCGCGGCGCCTCACCCTCGATGAATTTGGTTCTTTGCACCTCGATCGTTGATCGGACAGCCAAAATCACGATACCCAATAATGCAAAAGCCGGAGCCGAACTTATTTTCACAATAACCGTTCGCGGTTTTTATCTGAAGAATGGCCAACCTTTCTCGGGTAAAGTCGATCTCAAATACACTCTCATCGAGTGATCGTGCGTCTGTTCGTGCTATTCGGCACTAAAGGACGGCCTGAAAATCATCCACGCGAGATACACCTCGCCAAGGCCGAGATGCTTGGTAAGTTGCGAGTGAGCCAAATTATGAAGATTGCAGAACAAGATGCGGCTGGAGCAACCGGCAATAAGCTTTTCAATCACATGATCCTTTTCATTCCATTCGCTGCCGGTGCCAGCGCTTGAACGTTGTGCGCCGAGTCAAGCAAGGCGCTTCTTATGAGGTGAAAGACCTGTTGTTTCAAACCTAGCCAGTAGAAACTACCGAGTGTTGCAGTTGTGTTAGCTAACCCAATAAACCGTCGCGGAAGAAACCGCGTGAACAACAAGAAGCCTGAGGTTGCCTTGGAGGCCGAAGGATGGGGAAACAGCATGATTGAAGCGTACACAGGGAATCACATAGGCCACAGGGCGTCTCGCAAACGCCTGAAGGTTGATATAGCCCCGTAAGAGTGTCATGTGGAAGGAGATTCACTAACGTTATGAAGAATCCAGCATCGAAAGGCGCGTCAATGGCGAGCGCCCAAGGTTCCACCGGGGTCGATCAAGACCGTGGCATGTGTGAAGAGAAGCGAAATGATGACCGCCCTGAGGAGGGCGGCACCTTGAACTCGGGACGCCGGATGGCCCCGGTCGCGGAAGAGATCTACCTTCAACGACCTAACGATTTCCAACCCACAGAAGGAGTCGCCAAAAGCCGTCAGGAATCAGACCTGCCAATAGTAGTCAGAGACGGTAACACCGATCACACGGCGAAGGATCAGACAGGAATGCAAAGCGGACAAAGCACCCACGCGAGAGGAAGGAATACCCTCGATGAAAGCGTGTCACGCACCCTGTCCGCACTGGGAACCAAAGCGGGTAAAGAACCGGGACATCGTTTCCGGGGACTCGCCCGCCTACTCGACCGGCAGTTGCTCGGCGAGGCGTTCAGCACACTCAAACGCAAGGCCGCGCCAGGTATCGACGGCGTGTTTCATGCGGAGTATGCAAAGAACCTCGAAGAAAACCTGCTGGCATTGGAATCGCGCTTGAAGGAAGGGAGCTACCGTGCCCGACCCGTCAAGCGCCGGTGGATCGCCAAAGCGGGAAGCAGTAAAATGCGTCCGTTAGGCATCCCCGTATTGGAGGACAAGATAGTACAGCAAGCCGTGAGGATGATCCTCGAACCGATATGGGAAAACGACTTCGTTGACGAAAGCATCGGATACCGTCCGGGACGCAGTCCCCGCAAAGCTACCCAAGAATTGGGAGAAGCGCTGCACGATGGCAAACACCGGTGGGTCGTCGAAGCGGACATCAGAGGGTTCTTTGATCACATCAATCACGACTGGCTGGTGAAAATGTTGGAACAACGCATTGCCGACCGCAGCCTGATCCGTATTATCTGCAAATGGCTCAAAGCCGGAGTGATGGAAGAGTTAAACCATTGGTCGCCATCTAACGAAGGCACGCCGCAGGGAGGAATCATATCGCCCTTGTTAGGAAACATCTATCTTCACTTCGTCCAAGACCTGTGGATCAAGAAGGACATCGCCAAGAAAAGCAAGGGAAGCGTGCTGTTCCGGCGTTACGCGGACGACAGCATCGTCTGTTTCGAAAGAAAAGACGATGCCGAGGCCTATCTGAGGGCATTGCCCGAAAGACTGGCCAAGTTTGGATTGCAACTCGCCGAGGAGAAGAGCGCGTTGGTCAAATTCAACCGGTGGGAAGGAGAGAGCAGCGGGAAGTTCACTTTCCTTGGCTTCGACTTTTACTGGGGGAAAAGCCGGCACAATCCGAAATACTGGCGGGTGAGGCGCACCACCAACGCGAAGAAGTTCCGAGGAGGACTCGCGGCGCTCAAAGACTGGCTCAAGAAATCGCGAAGCGTTCCGCTTCCCGAGATCGTCGCCACGCTCAAGCGCAAGCTGCAAGGCTGTTGGAATTACTATGGTGTGATCGGCAACTCCGAGCGTCTCTGGGACTACGCATGGAACGCCAAGCGATTAGTTCACAAGTGGCTCAACCGCCGCAGCCAGCGGCGCAGCTATAACTGGACCACGTTTGATGAAGCATGGGAACGGTGGAAAATCCCATCGCCCCAGATCTTCGAGAAACCATGGCAGCAGACTCGACAAAACCATCCGCACCCCGTAGGAAATGTCCAACCCATAAGAGTCCAATCATGATCGAAGTTCCATTAGCGCGCATTCCTGAGGAGCCCGGTGCGGTAATTCCGCACGCCGGGATCTGCGAGGGGGGCGTCAGGCAACTGACGTCCCTACCTTAATCGCTTTAGAAACATCCCATGCTAACGATCGCCATCAAAATTGATCCGAGTCGGCTGACGAATCCAGACTTGGACATTCGATACATGATAGCAGACCTCCTGACCGAGGCCACAGGAGGCGCGGTCAAGGACGACGGCTATGACTACGTGGATGGCGACAAGTTGTTGGTCTTTCTGAGCGCTGATTCACCCGAAAACGTAGCGACCGTATTGGATACACTCGGAAGGCAGGAGATTTGTGGGAACCTGATTCTTGATTCATCCGTCGTTGGCGTTGATCAGGGCGCTGGATATGAGGTCGTCCATCCGAAGGGCTTTACCGATGAGTTTGTCATCGATTGACTCACCTAATGATGAAAACATCAGCGAACAATTCGCGGCTCGTAACGGGCCACAAGCTTTTCAAATTCATCTCAACCTCAGATCATTCGCGCCCGTTCGAGCGCTTTTGACGTTCGGCAGAAAAAACACCAATGACAACGAAGCCATGGTACCCCGTGCCATTCAAAATCGGTCACGCCTATCGAGCGACCGCCGATATTATGGGCCACTTCGACCGAATCTCGAAGGATGAGCGGTTGGTCTACCGAAGCACGGGATCATCACACTACGATGGCTACATTGGATTCTTCTTCACTGATTCAAGCGGAGTGGACCGGCGGTGGGATATTTATGACAACACGGACCCCGTTGAGGAGTCTCGTAAGTTTTTCGTTGAACTGGATCCGGAGGGCGCTCCGTGAGTGTTCGGTATCAGCCACGATGGAAGGAGATGCTTGATGGCTTCTTGGGCGATCACAGATTCACGATCGAGATTACCATGGGATCACTGCATGTATACTTTCCCACGGAAGAGACGTGGGAGAGATCAGCCCCATCGTGGGCGCAAGGCATGTGGACATGTGCGCGCGACAGTGCTATCCAGTGGGCCGAAGACAACTCGATACCCTTCGACATCGATCACGCTGCCTGGGTCGAATTCGAAGAAAATCAAGAAGCCCAACAAGGCGTCGCGCACCAACGGGCCATAATCTCCGCAGTCACTTTACAACCTCCTTTTCAGTCTCGCCCGTGGGCGGACATTTAACGTTCTCCAAGAAATCCATGCAGTTTGACGGACCAAGTGTGATCGAAGCGCTCAGCGAGGAGTGGGCTTGGATTCTGCCGCCGATCAATCAGGTTTTGGCTGTCAGCTCGATGGGGAATGTATTCCTGAAGTGCGACGATCAGAATTACTGGCGGATCTGCCCAGAGGAGCTTACTGCGGAGACCGTGGCTCGGACGTCTGGAGAGCTTGATGCGCTCTATTCGGACACTGAATACAAGAAGGATTGGCAGATGGCCAGTTTGGTCGCCGATTTGATCGAGAGCTACGGTGAGCCTCTGATTGGCGAGTGTTTCGGTCTGACTATTCCAGCAGTTCTCGGTGGCGAGTATTCCATCGACAACATCAGGAGACGCGGCCTATATGAGTATCTCCGTTTCACTGGTGATGTCGCCCGGCAGACCAAGGATTTGAAGGACGGCGACACCCTGAAGTTTGAGTGGGTGTAGCAAAGAAAAAGACAAACCCCAAAGATAGGTTTGAGCGATAGCCTCAAACCTATCGGTTGTTGAACGAGCCCGGGTTGCGACTTAGGCGGTGGGTTACGCGGGATGCGTTTTTATTTTGAAACTCAGGGTCAACCACTTATGGATGACGTGACG